>NZ_CP197237.1:0-402500 GCF_052076025.1 Bradyrhizobium sp. 956_D2_N1_4
CGCCACACTTATTGCGTGAAGACGATCCGCTTCGCCGACAGTCCGGCGAACTCACTTGCGCGAAGCCGCTCGTGCGCGCCGATGACGAGAATGTTATCCGTCATCGCACAGGGAAAAATTTGCAAAGCGCGGCCGCAGCTTGCTCGTAACGCTCCCTCCCGGAACAACATCGATGTCGCGCAGTGTGTGAAGCAGATCGCTTGTGGCACCCAATCGCCTGATCTAGCGTGACATGCATATTCTGTTGCGAACAACTTTAGCTTTATTCGTTGCACGTCGTGACTTTTCAGGGAGGTGTTTTCAATGAGCAGCCGCCACAGCATTGTTCCGCGCGGTCTGAACGCAACGCGTTCGCCGCTTTCCCAGGGCCGCTTCGGACGCATGTTCCGCAAGCTCACGCCGGCGAAATTCGGTCCGAACGACGCCGACAATGTCGCGAACCTTTCGGCGCTGGCCGACAAGATGGTCGCCGACTTCGATGGTCCGAAGGACGGGCCGGACGCGGAGGAGAGCGGCATTCCCGCGCTCTACACCTATTTCGGCCAGTTCATCGACCACGACATCACCTTCGATCCGGTCAGCTCGCTGACCAAGCAGCAGGATCCCGACGGGCTCGTCGACTTCCGCACGCCGTCGCTCGATCTGGACAATCTCTACGGCCGTGGTCCGAACGATCAGCCCTACATGTATGACGGCATCAAGTTCCGGCTCGGCGAGAAGCTGACCGGCGCGGGCGTACCCGATGCCAGCGACCTGCCGCGCTTCAAGGGCCGCGCCCTGATCGGCGACCCCCGCAACGACGAGAACAGCATCGTCTCGCAGTTCCAGGCCTTGATGCTGCGCTTTCACAACCGCATGGTCGACGACAACGACAGCCTGTCGTTCGAGGACGTGCAGCAGCGCGTCCGATTCCATTATCAATACGTCGTGCTGAACGACTTCCTGCCGCGCATCGTTCACGCCAGCGTGCTGGACGAGCTGAGGACCGCAGGCCAGTACGACCGCAGCAAGCTCGCCCACTACCACTGGAAGACTTACCCGTTCATGCCGGTCGAGTTCTCGGTTGCGGCCTACCGTCTCGGCCATTCCATGATCCGCCCCGGCTATCGGCTGAACGATGCGGACAACATGCTGCTGCAGATCTTCCCCGACCCCAACAATCCCGACAAAAACGCGCTGACCGGCTTCCGCGCCATGGGCCCGGGACGCGCCATGGATTGGGGCCGCTTCATCGATCTGGACACGCGTCCCTACGGCGTCGAGGACGACGACACCAACCCCGACAACAAGAAGCGGCTGCAGTTCGCCTATCGCATCGACGCCTCGCTGGTCGATCCGCTGCGCAAGCTGCCGCCGGAGGTCGCATCCAATCCGTCGTCGCTGGCGCTGCGCAATCTCGAGCGCAGCTGGCGGCTCGGCCTGCCCTCAGGCCAGGCCGTCGCCAAGGCGATGAACCTGACGCCGCTGACGGATGATCAGATCATCGTCGGCAAGGCCGTCGACGAACCCGGCGCGGGCGATCCGCAAACTGGGATCGCAACCATCGCGAACGGCGTGTTTGCCGGCAATTGCCCGCTCTGGACCTACATCCTTGCCGAGGCGCGGCAATTCCAGACCGCGGTGACGATCCCGGCCACCGGCGCGCCGGCGACCGGAATCAACACGCCGCAGCTCGGCCCCGTCGGCGGTCGCATCGTCGCCGAGGTCTTCCTCGGCATGATGTTCGGCGACCATTCCTCCGTGCTGTCGCTCGACCCGCAATGGACGCCGGTGACCGGCTCCAGCTTCGCGCTGAAGGACCTCGTCGCCTATGCGCTCGGCCAGGGCGATCCGCTGCACTGAGGCCTGATGAGATGAGACCCGTTCTTTGTGCTGCGTGACAAGGCGTGGATGGCCGGGACAGGCCCGGCCATGACGCTGTGGAGACGGTCTAATGCGCGGCCCCGAGACCGCTCTCCTCCAGCCGCGCCGCAAACCATAGCGACAGCGGCTGATCGACCAGGCCGCTGACATAGACTTCCGAAATCGTCACATGCTGCCTGTCCAGCACCAGCAGCACGCCGATCCAGTACGCGAACCACACATGCGCGTCGGTCAGCGCCATCAGCTTGTGCTGGTCGTGCTCGAGCGAGGTGTGATTGCTCGCCTTGCGGATCTCGACGGCGAGCAGATTGTTCGGGATCTCGCGCTGATGCACGACGACATCGGGGTAGATCGATTTTCCCAGATGATCGTCGGTGGAGACGATCGTGCCGTGCGGCAGATGCAGCGTGCGCTCGCCGAGGCGGTCGTAGTTGCAATCGACTGACCAGCCCGAGAATTGCCGCTCCAGATAGACGGCAAAGCGGTGCGTCACCGCCCGCTCGCCGACGTCCTTCTCGAACAAGAATCCTTCGTGAGCGTAGAAGTCCCGGAGCGCCGCGATCACCTTGTTCAGCTCGGTCTGCATCTTGCCCCCCGGCCCTCGGCGCTCCCTGGTGCTGTGCCCTACATCTGGACTTCGATCAGCCGCGGCCCGGGCTCGGCGACGGCTTCGGCCAGAGCCTTGTTGAACTCTTCGGCATTGGTGACGGCGCGGCCGGGGACGCCCATGCCCTTCGCCAGCGCGACGAAGTCCAGCGTCGGACGGTCGAGGCGCAGCATGTCGTTGGCACGCTGGCCGGGCTCGCCGGCGCCGACATTGTCGAACTCGCCGCGCAGGATCTGGTAGATGCGGTTGGCGAACACGATGGTGACGATGTTGAGGTTCTCGCGGGCCTGCGTCCACAGCGACTGGATCGTGTACATCGCGCTGCCGTCGCCGACCATGGTGATCACCTTGCGGTCCGGACATGCGATCGCGGCGCCGATCGAAAGCGGCGTGGAGAAGCCGATCGAGCCGCCCATGTTCTGGAGCCAGTCGTGCGGAGCGGCCGCCGCCGTCGGCGGGAAGAAGCCGCGGCCGGTGGTCAGGGATTCGTCGACCATGATCGCGTTCTCGGGGATGGCGCATGCGATCGCCTGCGCGATCGAGGCGAAGGTCAGCGCGCCGGTCGGCTTCACCAGCTCAGCCAGGGCCTGCGGCTTGACGTCCTTCGCGCTCGCCTTCACCGCGCCGGCCAGTGCTTCGAGCGCCGCGACCGAATTCTCGCCCCAGGAGGTCATGCGATGCACCTCGCAGCCCTCGGGCTTGAGCATGCTCGGCTTGTTCGGATAGGCGAAGAACGCCACCGGATCATCGGACTCGATCAGCACGATGTGCCGGAACTTCGCCAGCATCGGCAGCGCGTTCTCGATCACGTAATGAATGCGGTCGATCGAATAGCGGCCGCGGCCGCGCGCCATCTTGGGACGGAAGGTCGGGCCCATCACCGTGCAGCCGGTCTTGCCGGCGATACGCTCGGCCAGCGCCAGGCCCTGTTCGCTCAGCGCGCTGCCGGTCATCAGCAGCAGCGTACCCTCGCCATCGCCGTGCAGGATCTTCGCGGCCCGCTCGACCGCCTGCGGCGAATAGCTGGCGCGCTGCTGCTCGGCCGGTACCTCGGCGATGCCATCGGCCTCGTTCCAGGCGGTGTCGGCGGGCAGGATCAGGGTCGCGATCTGTGGCGGTGCGCTCTTGGCGGCGGCGATCGCCGCGGCGCCGTCAGCTGCAACCGATTTGGAGTCCGGCGAGGTGCGGACCCAGGACGACATCGGCCGGGCCAGGCCCTCGATGTCGGAGGTCAGCGGCGCGTTGTAGTCGATGTGGTAGACCGCATGCTGGCCGACGATGTTGACGATGCCGGAATTCGCCTTCTTGGCGTTGTGCAGATTGGCCAGGCCATTGGCCAGGCCAGGGCCGAGATGGAGCAGCGTCGAAGCCGGCGTGCCCTTCATGCGGAAATAGCCGTCAGCGGCGCCGGTCACCACGCCTTCGAACAGGCCGAGCACGCAGCGCATGCCCGGCACGCGGTCGAGCGCCGCGACAAAATGCATCTCGGAGGTGCCTGGGTTGGTGAAGCAGACATCCACCCCACCCTTGACCATCGTCCGCACCAGGCTTTCCGCACCGTTCATCCCAAAGCTCCCTGCAACCGGCAATATTCAAATGTCCGCTCGATCAATCATTGTTCGCCGCCTCCGTCAAAGCAATAGCCGGCATCGCCGGCCTGCCCCGCGCGACGATCCGCTTGTTTGGCTAATGCTTTCAGGCAAATTAGCGTGGTTGCCGGTTTGGCAACGCCAGACGTTAAGGATGATCTCCCTCACGGGCCCGTGGCTTGCGAAATGCCCGCAAATATGGCCTGTGACTTCAGTTGAATCCGATTTTTTTACTGGGGGAAACAATGATCCGATTTTTTGCCGCGCCGATTGCCGCCATCGCATTGCTGTCGGCCACCGCCGGCGGCGCATTCGCCGAGGGGTTCGACTCGCGCGAGATCATGGGCTTCGGCCCGAGCTTCTTCCGCGGCGGCTCTAGCCCGATCCCCCGCACCACCATCATGTACAACGGCAATTACGCCCCCGGCACGATCGTGGTGAACACGAGCGAGCGCCGCCTGTATCTGGTGCTCCAGAACGGCCAGGCGCTGCGCTACGGCATCGGCGTCGGCCGCGACGGCTTCCGCTGGGGCGGAGTGCACAGGATCACCGCCAAGAAGGAATGGCCGGACTGGACGCCGCCGTCGCAGATGCTGGCCCGCCGGCCCGACCTGCCGCGCCACATGAAGGGCGGCATCGAGAATCCGCTCGGCGCGCGCGCGATGTATCTGGGCTCGACGCTCTACCGCATCCACGGCTCCAACGAGCCGGAGACGATCGGCCAGGCCGTGTCCTCGGGCTGCTTCCGCATGACCAACGAGGACGTCAGCGATCTCTACAGCCGCGTCTCGGTCGGCACCAAGGTGGTCGTGCTCAACAACTAGCCGTCGGCGAACTGCGGGAACCCGCAGGGCGCGTGAATATGCGGTCTTGTGCGTCGCTGCCGAATACGGCAGCGTCGGGTCGTAATGAGCGCATTGGCCCCGCCTTCGTCAGGCTTTCGCATCGCCCTGCTGGCGCTCGCCACTTTCGCGTTCGCCCCTGACACCGCTACCATCGCCGTCGCGGGCGATTTGCCCGCGATCGCCTCGCGCCAGCGCGCCGAGAAGAAGAGCTTCACCGACGGCGAGATCGTCGAAGGCTTTCTGAAGACGGCGTTCGGCGCCGAATACCACCTCGCCGGCCGCGTCGACCGCATCCGGAAATTCGACGGGCCGGTGCGCGTCTACGCCGAGAGCGAGCGCGCCGACCGCAAGACGCAGCTCGCCAAGGTCGTGGCCGACATCGGCAGGCGCGTGCAGCATCTCGACATCGCCATGATCGACACCAGCGAAGCCGCGAACGTGCGGGTGAAGCTGGTTCGCGACCGCGACCTGTTTCGGACGATTTCCAGCTTCTACGGCGCGGAGAAGGCGCGCGAGATCCGCACCTCGCTCGATCCGCAATGCCTGTCCGGCTTCCGCAAGAACGACAATTTCGAGATCGAGCATTCCGACGTCATCCTCACCGTCGACAACGGCGATTTCACCTTCCTCGATTGCGCCTATGAGGAACTGCTGCAATCGCTCGGCCCTATCAACGACACCGCGAGCGTGCCGTGGACCATGTTCAACGACAATGTGTCGATGGGCTATTTCGACGTCTACGACCAGTACATCCTCAACCTGCTCTACGATCCCCGCATCAAACCCGGCATGACCGTGCAGGAGGTCAGGGCGGTGCTGCCCCAGGTGCTCGCCGATGTGCGCGCCTGGGTGAAGCGCGTGAATGATTTGAAGGAGTGAGGCGCGTCTTACCCTCCCCTGGAGGGGGAGGGTCGGCTCGCGGCGCGTCAGCGACGTGAGACGGGGTGGGGTGAAAGTCTCTCCACCGAAGCGCTGCCCGTGTGGAGAGATCACCCCACCCCGCTCGCGCTACGCGCGATCGACCCTCCCCCTCCAGGGGAGGGTAAGCGGAACGCCTCCTCCGCCTCTACTGCACGAGATCAGCAACCGTGGCCGCAGCCTTCAGGCCCGTGCCGGTGAGGACCACAACCGTGGTCTCGTTCGCCTTGATAGATCCCGCCGCGGAGAGTTTTTCCAATGCAGCAGCCGCGCTGGCGCTGGTCGGTTCGGCAAACAATCCCTGCCGCGCAAGACGCCGCAACGCGGCGACGATCTCGTCCTCGGTCAGCGCAACGGTGCCGCCGCCGCTCTCGCGCAAGCTCCCGATGATCTCGCGCAGGCGCAGCGGATTCTTGATGGCGGTGCCTTCGGCGACGGTCTTGTTCACCTCGCGGGCGACCGGCGTGTCGACACCCGCCTTGAAGCTTGCATCGATCGGCGAGCAGTTTAGCGGCTGCGCCGCGAACAGGCGCGGCAGCTTCGCGATCTGCCCGGCTTTCAACAGCTCGCGGAAACCGAAGGCGCAACCGAGCAGGCTGCTGCCGGCGCCAACGGGAACGATGATATTGTCGGGCGCGCGAAAACCGAGGTCTTCCCAGATTTCATAGGCGAGCGACTTGGTGCCTTCGAGGAAGAACGGCTGCCAATTGTGGCTGGCATAAAAGGTCTGGCTCGACTGGCGGATGGCCTCGGCCTCCGACTCCTCGCGCGGCCCCTCGACGAGTTGAACCGCGGCGCCATAGGCGCGCACCTGCGCGATCTTGGCCGGCGACGTCGAGGCTGGCGCCAGGATCTTCACGCGCGTGCCGCCGGCGGCACCTAATCCCGCCATCGACGAGCCGCCATTGCCCGAGGAGTCCTCCAGGATCGCGTCGACGCCGATTTGCCGCAGGAATGACAGCATCACCGAAGAGCCCCTATCCTTGAAGCTGCCGGTCGGGTTGAACCATTCGAGCTTGAAGAACGGACGCAAATCGCCCCAGTCCTGCTGGACCAGCGGCGTGCAGCCTTCGCCGAGCGTGATCGGCTTCTTGATCTCGACCGGCAGCGCCGCCCGGTAGCGCCAGAGCGAGCGCGTGGCGCCGTCGATGTCCGCGCGCGATATGCCTGGTCCCGGCGTCACCAGCAGCGGCGTCCGCTCGTCCGAGCACCAGCGCGGCTGGTCCAGCGGATAGAGCCGTCCGTTACGGGGGTCGATGTAGCTGGCGGTGGGCATGGCAGTCTCCAGGCGAGAGGCGATCTATACGATTTGTCCGATTATGTGGGTCTGGTCCAGTCCACGGCACCGCGGTGGCGCAACCGCCGCGCCGCCCTCTTGAAAACATAAAAAATATAACTAGTTCAAATCCTTAGACCTATCGCGCGGATCGAATAGCAAGGTTCGGCCGGGGCGAAGGAGCGGCATCCAGGCGAGCCGGACCTGCCCGTCGGTGACGGGAATTTGGCCAGGGTCGCCTGCCCGGCGGGGAACCATTAACTTGTCTGTCGTCGCCAGCCGCTACAATATGTTGGATTGAGCTCGCGTCGCCGGTGTTCGGCACCGGCAACGCAAGTGAGCCAGGCCCGTCCGAGCGGCGGGCCGTCGGCTTTTTGGGAGCCTGGACATGAGCCGCGCGAACCGTACCGATCACATCCGCCTGACCTCCCATCCGGAGCCGGGCAAAAAGGCCGCGTTTCCGATTCACTGGGGCGCAGCCGACGCACGCACCCGGGGGCCGATCATCGGCACGGTATCGCGCGCTGGGGATCGCAACGTGATCGGCAGCCATGGCGGCTCCTACGCCATGTACCGGGCGCTCGCGGTGTCCGCCGGCGCGCTCGATCCGATCCGCCGGCCCGACCTCACCAACACCTTTCCGGCCGCGACCATCGGGCCGTTCGAGCAATGGCGCGATCCCGACAAGATCGTCGCGCTCGATCCCTGGGGGCATCTCGTCGCGGAGAATTTCGGCAAGGACATCGCCGAGGGCGTCGACATCAGGCCGAGCATCGCGGTGACGCGCGCGCGGCTCGACCTGCCGGAGATCCGCGAGGCGCTCGCCGCAAAACGGCTGCGCGCCGACGGCGAGGTCGTGCACGCCAATGGCAGCGTGTCGGTGGTGAAAATCGCGATCGATCCGGTCTGGTACCTGCCGGGCCTTGCGACGCGCTTCGGCACCGGCGAGACCGAGCTGCGGCGCACGCTGTTCGAGCAGACCGCCGGCATGTTCCCCGAGTTGGTCACCCGGCCGGACATGAAGGTATTCCTGCCGCCGATCGGCGGCACCACCGTCTACATGTTCGGCGATGTGACAAAACTTCCGGACCACCGCACCAAGATCACCTGCCGCGTGCATGACGAGTGCAACGGCTCCGACGTGTTCGGCTCCGACATCTGCACCTGCCGCCCCTATCTCATCCACGGCATCGAGGAATCCGCGCGCGGCGCGCAGGAGGGCGGGCTCGGGCTCGTCATCTACAACCGCAAGGAAGGCCGCGCGCTCGGCGAGGTCACCAAATTCCTGGTCTACAATGCGCGCAAGCGCCAGGAGGACGGCGACGCGGCGGCCGCCTATTTCGAGCGCACCGAATGCGTCGCCGGCGTCCAGGACGCGCGCTTCCAGCAATTGATGCCGGATACGATCCACTGGCTCGGCCTGAAGCGCATCGACCGTTTCCTGTCGATGAGCGACATGAAGCATGACGCGCTGACCTCGCAGGGCATCGACATCGTCGAGCGCGTGCCGATCCCGCCGGAGCTGATCCCGGCCGACGCCTATGTCGAGATCGCCGCGAAAAAGGCTGCCGGCTATTACTCGACCGACATCGCGCCGGAGAAGGACGTGAACGGCGTGGTCGGGCGCTCGCTGGAAAAGTACTGATCGCGCGATGGCGGAGGCTTTGGAACAACAGGCCCGCTCCCTGCTCAGCGCAGGAGCGGTTCGCGCGCGTGCCGCAAAAATGCTCGAGATCGGCCTCGCCGGCGGGCTCCGGCACTTCACGATCGACCTCGACCGCATGGACGGCGTCGCGGAGGCCGTGATCGCGGTCACGCGCAAGGCCTATCCGACGCTGGAGATTCCCTTCCATGCCCGCTGGCGGCATTTCGTGCTCGGCGGCGTCGATCGCTGGGCGAGGCTTGCCAACGTCGCATCGTGGCCGGATCGCGCGGCACGTGCGCGCGCCGAGTTCGACCTCGCCATTGTCAGCGTGCTGCTCGACGCAGGTGCGGGAGCCACGTGGCGCTATCGCGACGCTGTGACCGGCGAAAGTATCGGCCGATCGGAGGGGCTTGCCATCGCAAGCCTCGACATGTTTGCAGGCGGCCTGTTCTCCGGCGATGCGCGTGCGCCGTTCAGGGCCGATGCAGACGTGCTGGCGAAACTACCGCTCGCCTCCCTCACCTCCGCCTTTCAGGCGAGCGATGCCAATCCGCTGCTCGGTCTCGACGGACGCACTGATCTGCTGCGACGTCTGGGCAAGCTGGTTGCCGAGCGCGCGGACATCTTCGGCCTGCACGATACGCCGCGGCCAGGCGGCCTGTTCGATCACATCGCGGCACAGGCCGTGGGGGGCGCGGTCGCCGCGCCCGCCATCCTGTCCGCAGTGCTGAACCAGCTTGGACCGATCTGGCCGTCACGGCTCGAGCTCGCCGGGATTCCGCTCGGCGATTGCTGGCGTCATCCGGCGATCGGGGCGGACGACGGAACGGCAGGCCTCGTACCCCTGCACAAGCTGTCGCAATGGCTGAGCTATTCGCTGATCGAACCGCTGCAGCGCGCCGGCTTTGACGTCACCGACATCGACGGCCTCACCGGCCTCGCCGAATACCGCAATGGCGGCCTGTTCGTCGATCACGAGGTGCTGCGCCTGCGCGACGCCGCCGATGCCGAGCGCGCGCATGCGGTGGATTCCCTGCTCGTCGTAGAATGGCGCGCGCTCACCGTCGCGCTGCTCGACCGGCTTGCGGGCAGCATCCGCGCCAGGCTCGGCCGCACGCCCGAGACCTTGCCCCTCGCGAGCATTCTCGAAGGTGGCAGCTGGGCCGCCGGCCGCGCCATCGCCTTCGCGCGCCGGCCGGACGGCGCGCCGCCGCTCAAGGTGATCAGCGACGGCACGGTTTTCTAAACCCTCTCCCCCTGTGGGAGAGGGTGGCTTCGCGAAAGCGAAGCCGGGTGAGGGGTTGTCTCCGCGAGGGCATCTCTCATTGGAGTTCGTGGAGAGAGACCCCTCATCCGGCGCCGTAGCCGATGCGGGGCATCGGCGTTCTTAAGAACGGCGGCCCAAGGGCCGCCTATGCCACCTTCTCCCACAGGGGGAGAAGGGAAGAAGCAACGGCCCGTCGCGTTTCACCCAAGTGCATTTCGTTAGGAGCGTTTCATGGAAGGCGTCACGATCGTCGATCATCCGCTGGTGCAGCACAAGCTGACGCTGGTGCGGGACAAGTCCATCTCGACCAAGTCCTTCCGCGAGCTGATCAAGGAGATCGGCATGCTGCTGTGCTACGAGATCACGCGGGATCTGCCGCTCGCCGATACCGTCATCGAGACGCCGCTGGCGACGATGCATTCGGCCAAGATCGCCGGCAAGAAGCTGGTATTCGTGCCGATGCTGCGCGCCGGCACGACCTTCGTCGACGGCATGATGGATCTGGTGCCGACCGCGCGCGTCGCCCATATCGGCCTCTACCGCGAGCCGCACAGTTTTGCCGCGGTCGAGTATTTCTTCAAATCGCCGTCCGACCTCAGCGAGCGCCTCGCGATCGTGGTGACCCCGGTGGTCGCGACCGCCAACACGGCCGTCGCCGCAATCGACCGGCTGAAGGAGCGCGGCGCCAGGGACATCCGTCTCGCCTGCCTGATCGCGGCCCCTGAAGGGCTCGAACGGCTGCGCGGACTGCATCCCGACGTTCCGATCTGGACGGCTGCAGTGGACGAAGGTCTCGACGAGAACGGCTTTATCCTGCCGGGCCTCGGCGATGCCGGCGACCGCGCTTACGGGACGCGGTAGGCGCGGAGCTCTTTTTTTGACGCGTTTTCTTCACGCGAACCGGTCGCCACTTCGCTCGAAAACGCTCTAGATCTTCCCGCTGCCGCAAATCAGCTTGAGCGACTGCCATTCCTTGTCCGTCAGCAGCGGCGGGCCGCTGGCGGGACGATCTTCCTTCGTCATGCGTGCGAGGCGGTCTTCGGTGAGCGGGTGGCTCGCCAGGATCGTGGTGAGGCCGGAGCCGCCTTCCTTGCCGGTGATGCGGAACATCAGTTCGGCCGCGGGTTTCGGCGAGCGGCCGAGCTTGTGCATGATCTCGATCGCAAACGTATCCGCGGCGGTCTCGGCCTCGCGCGAATAGGAGGCTTCGACCACGCTGCGCGAGGCGAAGATCACGGCGCTCGAGCCGGTGACGTCGCCGAACAACAGGCCGATCAGGAACGATGTGCCGCCGTTGTAGATCAGCCCGCGCATGTTGTCGTAATGCTTGAGATGGCCGAGCTCATGGGCAAGGATGCCGGCGAGTTCGTCGGGGTTTTCGGCCTTGTCGACCAGGCCCCTCAGCACGTACACCTTGCCGCCGGGCAGCGCGAATGCATTCGGCACCGAGGTCGGCAGTACACCGGCCGTCATGGAATCGTCGTCGAGGCCGGCGGCATCGCGCAGACGATTGACCAGTTTTGTGAACGCGGCTTTGCCCGCGGGGTCTTCGCACGCCTTGCGGCCGAAGATGGTTTTCACCTGGACTTCGGAGGCGTCGCCAATGCGCCGTTCGATCGGCTTGGGCACCAGCGGCGCTAGCCGGTCGGCAGCGAGCGGCACACCGAACAGCACGACGCAAACGATGGAGACGGCGGCGGCCACCGACCAGCCGACGATCTTTGCGACACCGCGGCGCGACGTCTGGTGCTCGTCGAGACGCATGCAGCGGGCGGTCACGTCGGCGGCGAGCGCGGCGTCGCGAATTTCAAGCCGCGCCAGCGGCGGCGCGGATGTCGAGGCCAGGCGCAATATCCCGGCCGGACTGTCGGCGCGGCGAATGTCGGCATAGGTCCAGCGAACCGGCGCTCCGCCCTCCTCGACGATGTCGAGCGCGTCACCGAGCGCCAGCGACACCTCCCGCCTGCGGCTCGACACGCCGTCGAAGAATATCGTCGGCTTGGCGGACTGCGCCGGAACCTCGGTGGACAACTCACTCACAGATCAGAATCCCGCGACATCGAGCCCATCGGCAAAGCCTTCGCCGAGCGCGCTGGCAAGCTCACCGCTGCCGCGTACATCCGCCGCGGCCCCGATGTTGTGCACCTCGACGGTTTCCAGCACCTTGGCCCAGAGATCGCGCTGCAGATAGACCCGCATGACGATGTTGATCGCTAGCGCCACGGCGAAATAGCCGATCACCATCATGACCAGCATCGGGATGCTCTTGCCGGCATTTCCGGGGCCGAAGACCTGATCAGCCGGAACGCCACTTAGCTGGACGACGAGTAAGGCGCCACCGCCCATATAGGCGGCGAAAACGGTCGAAAGCAGCATCCACCAGCCGATCACTTTCCAGTACAGGCCGTAGAACGCGTTGTGCGGCAACTCCGAGGACAGGCTGACACCGCCGATGCGGATGCCGTCGAGCCACCAGCGCCATTCACGCGCCTTGAACTCGGCATAGAAGAACGGGGCGAGCGGGAAGATCACGAGTGCGATCGGGCTCAAGAGCCACAGCCACCAGCCGCGCTTGAAGAAGGTCCAGCCGTCGCCTTCGAAGTCGCCGGAGAGATCGCCGTAATGGGTGTGCCGCATCTTGTAGCGTTCGAGCGACGCCTCGCGCCAGGGCAGCGCCAGGCCGAGGGTGAGGAACACCAGCAGGCCCCACGCCATGGCCCGGAACGAATAGGCCCAGCCCGAGCCGTCCATCCAGAACCGGACGCCGCGCCAGACCGTGCGCGTCAGGCGATAGCGCCGCGCGCGAAAAATCGCGAACTGTCCGAAGGCGTAGAAGCTGATGAACAGCGGCGTCGAGGCAAAGCCCTGCCAGCGCTCGAACTCGATGCCGATGAGAAAATAAGCGAGGTAGATCGGCACCAGGATCGCGAGCGCGAACAGGAAGCCGACCAGCAGCTCCTTGGCCCGGCCGGTGTATTCGGCCGCATCGCCGTCGACCGCGGTGTTCGTCCACAAATGACGGCGGATGTCGGTGACCAGCCAGAACCGGTAGAAGCCGAAGGTGACGAGCTCAAGCATGGCACCCTTGGTGACCAATTTGCGGAACTCGGAGCGGTTGCCGGTGAAGTCGACCCGCGTGGGCGGCAGCGGCGGGGGTAAGGGTTCGGAGCCGATGGGGGCCCATTGCATGTCGTTCACGGCGGCAACCTCGGGGTGCGGACCTGATACGGTCAAACTATAGATCAGAGATTTGGTCGATCCCCAAGATGGCTGGGTTCGATTTACCTCGATTTCTCGCATGATTCCGCAGGCGCGGGGGTGCGGGAGATCACGTTGACACATCTGCGTGACGGTTGCTGATCCGTAGCCCGATGACAGGCTCCGCGTCATCCGGGACAGCGCCAATGGCGGCCCGAATCCCGGATTTCGCTCCGCTCCATCCGGGCTACGCATCTAGCCACCTCTCGCAAAGGTTGGATGTGGCAAAAGTCTCCCTTGCTCCGACGCAGACAACCGGCTGTAATTGCAAATCAAATACCGCAGCGCAGAATTCAACGAGAACGCGCGGTTCATGTCAGGGAGAGCGGTCATGCATGGGACCATCGAGAGCGCGGCGAAGCTCGACGAGCTACGCGCGCGCGCCACGTCACTGCCGCTGGAGCAGTTCGATCCGGGCGATCCCGAGTTGTTCAGGACCGATACGTTCTGGCCGTATTTCGATCGGCTGCGCCGCGAAGATCCCGTGCACTATTGCAAGGACTCGATGTTCGGGCCGTACTGGTCGGTGACGCGCTACAACGACATCATGGAGATCGAGACCAACCATTCGGTGTTCTCCTCGGCCTCCGCGCTCGGCGGCATCACCATCCGCGACATCGACCCGGACCTGCGCCGCGAGAGTTTCATCTCGATGGATCCGCCGCGCCACGCGGCGCAGCGCAAGACCGTGGCGCCGATGTTCACACCGACGCATCTGGACAATCTCGCGCTCAGCATCCGCGAGCGCTCCGCCGAGTGCCTCGACAATCTGCCCGTGGGCCAGGTGTTCGACTGGGTCGATCGTGTCTCGATCGAGCTCACCACGCAGATGCTCGCGGTGCTGTTCGACTTTCCCTGGGAGGACCGCCGCAAGCTGACGCGCTGGTCCGATATCGCGACCACCATTCCCGGCCCCGACGGCCTCGTCGCCACCGAAGACGAACGGCAGGCCGAGCTGACCGAATGTGCGGGCTATTTCGCGCGGCTGTGGAAGGAGCGCATCGAGCAGCCGCCGAAGAGTGACCTGCTCTCGATGATGGCGCATGGTGCCGCGACGCGCGACATGGATGCAAAAAACTTCCTCGGCAATCTCATCCTTTTGATCGTCGGCGGCAACGACACCACCCGCAACACGATGTCGGGATCGATCTACGCGCTGAGCCAGCATCCGGAGCAGTATCGCAAGCTGCGCGAGAACCCCGGCCTGCTCGACAGTTTCGTGCCGGAGGTGATCCGCTGGCAGACGCCGCTGGCGCATATGCGGCGCACCGCGCTTGCCGACTTCGAGTTCCGCGGCAAGCAGATCAAGCAAGGTGACAAGGTCGTGATGTGGTACGTCTCGGGCAACCGCGACGAGGAAGCGATCGAAAAGCCCTACGATTTCATCATCGACCGCGCCCGCCCGCGTACGCACCTCTCTTTCGGCTTCGGCATTCACCGTTGCGTCGGCTTGCGGCTTGCCGAACTTCAGCTCAAGATTATCTGGGAAGAGATCCTCAAGCGCTTCGACCATATCGACGTGGTCGGCGAACCCAAACGGGTCTATTCGAGTTTCGTAAAGGGACTTGAAACCTTGCCGGTGAAGATCACGGCGTGAGATCACTCCCTCTCCCCGCTTGCGGGGAGAAAGAGAAACACTGGAGCTACTACCATGAACATCCAGACTCCGGTCAAAACCGACAACGCCGAACGCATGCGCAGGGCCCGCGAGGAGGCCTATGCGACGCCGCTGGCGCAATTCCACCCCGGCGCACCCAGGCTGTTCCAGGACGACACCTTGTGGCCGTGGTTCGAGCGGCTGCGCAAGGAAGAGCCGGTGCACTACTGCACCAATGCGCCGATCGAGCCGTACTGGTCGGTGGTGAAGTACAACGACATCATGCATGTCGACACCAGTCACGGCATCTTCTCCTCGGACTCGACGCTCGGCGGCATCGGGATCCGCGACGTGCCGCAGGGCTATGACTGGCCGAGCTTCATCGCGATGGACCAGCCGCAGCACTCGGCGCAGCGCAAGACGGTGTCGCCGATGTTCACGCCGACGCATCTGGACGAGCTGGCAAAACTGATCCGCCAGCGCTCGCAGACCGTGCTCGACAATCTACCCCGCAACGAGACCTTCAATTTCGTCGAACGCGTCTCGATCGAGCTGACGACGCAGATGCTGGCGACCCTGTTCGACTTCCCCTGGGAAGAACGCCGCAAGCTGACGCGCTGGTCCGATGTCGCGACCGCCCTGCCCAAGAGCGGCATCGTCGCCTCGGCCGAAGAGCGCCGCCGCGAGATGGACGAATGCTACGCCTACATGTCCAAGCTCTGGAACGAACGCGTCAACTCCGCGCCGCGCAACGATTTGCTGTCGCTGATGGCACATAATGATGCGACGCGCTTCATGGACCCCGACAATCTCATGGGCAACATCATCCTGCTCATCGTCGGCGGCAACGACACCACGCGCAACACCATGAGCGGCTCGGTGCTGGCGCTGAGCGAGAACCCGGACCAGTTCGACAAGCTGCGCGCCAATCCGGAGCTGATCGACTCCATGGTGCCCGAGGTGATCCGCTGGCAGACGCCGCTGGCGCATATGCGGCGTACCGCGCTTGCCGACACCGAAATCGGCGGCAAGCATATCAAGAAAGGCGACCGCGTCGTGATGTGGTACGTCTCGGGCAACCGCGACGAGGAGATGTTCGAGAAGCCAAACGACTTCATCATCGACCGCCCGCGGCCGCGCACCCACCTCTCCTTCGGCTTCGGCATCCACCGCTGCGTCGGCATGCGCCTCGCCGAGCTGCAGCTGCGGATCGTGTGGGAGGAGATGCTGAAGCGCTTCGACCGCATCGAGGTGGTCGGCGAGCCCAAGCGGATCTATTCGAGCTTCATCAAGGGATATGAGTCGTTGCCGGTGAGGATTCCGGGGTAGGCGTGCTCTAGGGACTACCTTAAGGCAAGCGGCCTCGCCAATCTCTGCTGTCATGCCCCGCGCAGGCGGGGCATCCAGTACGCCGCGGCTCCTCGATTCTAGCCGCGCCGTCTCTGGAATACTGGATTGCTCGCCTTCGCGGGCAATGACACCGAGTGTAGGACGAAGAGTGTGCTCCTAACGCTCGAGGAGCGCGCGGCCGGCTATAAAATTCCGGCATGACAGCTCGCTCAATATGCGAAGGGCCAGCTGCGGGCTTGTGTCCTAAATTCTCCTGAGAATTCAGCACTGGCCCTCAACTCAACTTGATGTCCCACAGGCCTTCCTTGCGGCAGGCCGCGACTTCCTCGCGCAATAGCGTCGTGATGGCGAGCGACGCCGTTGAGCCCGGGCGGTCGATCGGAGAGGCGAAAATGAGTTCGCGCGTCATCGGCTTGGATACGGGCGCGGTCTCCAGCCGTCCGTCGGCGACCTCACCGTGGACCGACGAGGGCGGCAGCAGCGCGAAGCCGAGGCCTTCCTCGACGAGGCTCGTCAGCACGCGGAAGGAATCCGCCTCGAGCTGGACGTTGAGCTTGATCTTGCGCTGGGCGGCGGCGTGCTCGATCAGCGCGCGGAGACCGTGGGAATGACTGGGCAGCACCAGCCGCTGGCGCAGCAGCCAGCCGACATCGACGCTCTTCTTGCGCGCGAGGCCGCAGCCGCGCGGGCCAACCGCGACGATGTTGTCGCGGCCAAGGCTCTCCACGTTGAGATGCAGATCGGCGGAGCGGCCGTAGAGAATGGCCAGATCCATCTCGCCGCGATGCAGCCATTCGACGAGATGGCCGCTGTAGCTCTCGACGATGCGCAGCGAAATGCCGGGAAATTTTTCGACGCAGCGGCGCGCAAAGCGCGCCGACAGCACGCAACTCACGGTCGGAACCAGGCCGAGCACGACCTGGCCGGACGGCGGCCCCTTGGTCGACTGGATGTCGTCGCGGATCTGGTCGATCTGCCGCACGATGCCGGAGGTGCGTGCCAGCAGGAGACGGCCGGCTTCCGTCAGCACCATGCCGCGGCCATTGCGCGTGAACAATTCGGTGCGCAGCTCGTGTTCCAGCAGCTTGATCTGCCTAGAGAGCGCCGGCTGCGCCACGCGCAACGTGTCGGAGGCCTTGGAGAGACTGCCGAGCTCCGCCACGCAACTGAAGGTCCTGAGCTGCCGGAAATCCATGCTTGCCAATCCTCGAAGGCTACTTCATACGCTATAGCAAATGAGCATAGGGGGCTGGCGATGTTTTCACAACGCCAGAGGATCGGCCGGCGTTATCTTGACTGCCGCTAGATACGGGAAACGCCATGAGTGAAGAACACCACACCGAAGATCACGCCGACATCCGCGAAGCCGTCGCGAAGCTGTGCGCGCAGTTTCCCGGCGAGTACTGGCGCAAGCTCGATCGCGAGATGGCCTATCCCAAGGCCTTCGTCGATGCGCTGACGCAGGCCGGCTATCTCTCGGTGCTGATCCCCGAGGAATATGGCGGCGCGGGCCTGAAGCTTTCCGCCGCGGCTGCGATCCTCGAGGAGATCCAGCGCGCTGGCTGCAACGGCGGCGGCTGCCACGCCCAGATGTACACGATGGGTACGGTGCTGCGGCACGGCAACGACGAGCAGAAGGCAAAATATCTGCCGAAGATCGCAAGCGGCGAATTGCGGCTTCAGGCGTTCGGCGTCACCGAGCCGACCAGCGGCACCGACACCTCCTCGCTGAAGACCTTTGCGCGCAAGGAAGGCAACGACAGCTACATCGTCAACGGCCAGAAGATCTGGACCAGCCGGGCCGAGCATTCCGACCTGATGGTGCTGCTGGCGCGCACTACGCCGAAGGAGCAGAGCAAGAAGCGCACCGATGGTCTTTCGGTGTTCATCGTCGACATGCGCGAGGCCAAGAACAACGGCCTCGAGATCCGCCCGATCCGCACCATGATGAACCACGCCACCACCGAAGTGTTCTTTACCGACATGAAGGTGCCGGCGGAGAATCTGATCGGCGAGGAAGGCAAGGGGTTCCGCTACATCCTCTCCGGCATGAATGCCGAGCGCATCCTGATCGCCGCCGAATGCGTCGGCGACGCCAAATGGTTCATCGCCAAGGCCACGAACTACGCCAAGGAGCGCGCGGTGTTCGGCCGGCCGATCGGCCAGAACCAGGGCATTCAGTTTCCGATCGCCAAGGCCTACGCCTCGATGCGCGCGGCCGAGCTGATGGTGAAGGAAGCGACGCGCAAATACGAGGCCGGGCTCGACTGCGGCGCGGAGGCCAACATGGCCAAGATGCTGGCGGCCGATGCGTCGTGGGAAGCGGCAAACGCCTGCATCCAGACCCATGGCGGCTTCGGCTTCGCCGAGGAGTACGACGTCGAGCGCAAATTCCGCGAGACGCGGCTCTACCAGGTGGCGCCGATCTCGACCAACCTCGTGCTGTCCTACGTCGCCGAGCACGTGCTCGGCATGCCCCGCTCGTACTGAGGTCGCGTCATGGGAGCATTGGACGGGATCAGGGTGATTGCGGTCGAGCAGGCGGTCGCGGCGCCGTTCTGCTCGTCGCGGCTGGCAGACGCCGGCGCGGAGGTGATCAAGATCGAGCGGCCCGAAGGCGATTTCGCTCGCGGCTATGACGCGGCGGCCAAGGGCCAGAGCAGCTATTTCGTGTGGCTCAACCGCGGCAAGCAATCGGCGGTGGTCGATCTCGCAATGAAAGAAGGCTGCGCCGAGCTCGAGAAACTGATCGCGAGCGCGGACGTGCTGATCCAGAATCTCAAGCCGGGCTCGATGGACAAGCTCGGCTTTTCGCGCGAACGGCTGCTGAAGGACTATCCGAAGCTGATCTCGTGCACGATCACCGGCTATGGCGACGAAGGCCCCTACGCCCACCGCAAGGCCTATGACCTGCTGATCCAGGCCGAGAGCGGCCTTGCCTCGATCACCGGCAACCCTGATGGAGCCTCGCGAGTCGGCATGTCGATCGTCGACGTCGCGACCGGCGCCACCGCGCATGCGGCGATCCTGGAAGCGCTGATCGCGCGCGGGCGCACCGGCAAGGGCTGTGACATCCGCATCTCCATGTTCGACGTGATGGCCGACTGGTGCACCGTGCCGCTGCTCAATTCCGAAGCCGGCAATCCGCCGAAGCGGATGGGCCTGCGCCATCCCTCGATCGCGCCCTACGGCGTGTTCACCTCGAAGGACGGCAAGGACATCCTGATCTCGATCCAGAGCGAGCGCGAGTGGAAGACGCTCTGCGTCAAGGTGCTAGACCAGCCCGATTTGCCGGCCGATCCGCGCGTCGCCAACATGGTCGAGCGCGTGCGCAACCGCGATTTCACCGACACGACGGTCGCAGATATCTTCGGCAAGATGACGCGCGACGAGCTGTTGAAGCGGCTGTCGGACGCCGACATCGCCTTTGCCGAGGTCAACACCATGGCCGACCTCACCAATCATCCGCATCTGCGCCGCATCGAGGTCGACACGCCGCAGGGACGTGTCAGCTATCCCGCGCCGGCGCCGATCATCGTCGGCGAGACCCGCGCTTACGGCGCTGTGCCCGCCATCGGCGAGCGGCCGGCCAGGAAGTCATAACAAGAGCGAGGCGTCATGACCGAGAAGCTCGACATCGACCACTTGCGGCAATGGATCGGCCGCAGCACCGAGGCCACCGACATCGTCACCGCGCAGCTCGTGAAGGGCCTGCGCGCGACCCTGTTCCAGGAGGTCGGCGAGCCCAAAGCGGGCGATGCCGCGCCGTTCACGGTGCATTGGTGCCTGGCGCAGCCGGTGTTTCCGATGTCGATGCTCGGCCCCGACGGCCATCCGACCCGCGGCGGCTTCCTGCCGCCGGTGCCGTTGCCGCGCCGGATGTGGGCCGGCGGCGAGATCGAATTCCTGCAGCCGCTGCGCGTCGGCGATGAATCGACGCGGACCTCGCGCATCGCCGACGTGCAGGTGAAATCGGGCACGACCGGCACGCTGTGCTTCGTCTCGGTCGAGCACAGCATCTCCTCGCCGCGGGGCATTGCCATCCGCGAGCGGCAGGACATCGTCTATCGCGAGATGACGAGCAGCGCGCCCGCCGGCGCCAAGGCCCCGCCCCCGCCGCCGAAGGCGCAGCACCGCGAGACGCATGTGTCCGATCCCGTGCTGCTGTTTCGTTATTCCGCGCTGACCTTCAACGGTCACCGCATCCATTACGACCGTGACTACGTCACCAAGGTCGAGGGCTATCCGGGCCTGATCTTCCATGGGCCGCTGCAGGCGTCGCTGATCGTGGAGATGGCGGCGAAGCTGCACGACGGCAAGGCACCGAAGAAATTCACCTATCGCGGCGTGCAGCCGCTGTTCGAGGGCACCGAGTTCTCCATCAACGCCAACGAGACCGAGGCGGGAATGGAGCTGTGGACCGCGAATGCGGAGGGACAGCCGACGATGAAGGGCGCGGCGGTGTGGTAGGCACCGCTATTAGACCCTCACCCTGAGGAGCGCGCCCCTTCGCGCGCGTCTCGAAGGGCGAGGCCACCAGCCGGGCCTTCATCCTTCGAGACGCGCGTTCCGCGCTCCTCAGGATGAGGAATTTACAGGGGACGGAAACCATGTCCAAGAACGGCAAGAGCGGCAGCAAGTCCGTCACCGTGAAGCAGGCGACGCTCGATCTGCTGCGCTCGCTGGGCATCGACAGGGTGTTCGGCAACCCCGGTTCGACCGAACTGCCGTTCCTGAGCGACTGGCCTGATGACATCGACTACGTGCTGGCGCTGCAGGAAGCCTCCGCCGTCGGCATGGCCGATGGTTACGCGCAGGCGACGCGCAATGCCGGCTTCGTCAATCTGCATTCGGCGGCCGGCGTCGGCAACGCGCTCGGCAATATCTACACCGCGCACCGCAACCAGACGCCGCTCGTGATCACCGCGGGCCAGCAGGCGCGCTCGATCCTGCCCTTGCAGGCGTTCCTCTATGCCGAGCGCGCCTCGGAATTCCCGCGGCCTTACGTCAAATACAGCGTCGAGCCGGCCCGGCCCGAGGACGTTCCGGCCGCGATCGCGCGGGCCTATTACACCGCGATGCAGCCGCCCTGCGGGCCGACCTTCGTGTCGATCCCGATCGACGACTGGGCGCATGCGACCGCACCGGTCGAGGCGCGCAAGGTCAGCCGCGAGATCGGGCCCGAGCCGGACGCGATGAAGGCGCTCGTCGCCGCGCTCGGCTCAGCAAAACACCCTGCCCTCGTGGTCGGCCCCGGCATCGACCGCGCCGGCGCGGTCGATTTGATGGTGCGCGTGGCCGAGAAAGCCAAGGCCAGCGTCTGGGTCAGCCCGTTCTCCGCGCGCTGCTCGTTCCCCGAGCGTCATCCGCAATTCGCGGGGTTCCTGCACGCCTCGCCGGCGCAGCTGTCCGATGCGCTGCGCGAGCACGATCTCGTCGTCGTCATCGGCGCGCCGGTGTTCACCTTCCATGTCGAAGGCCATGCCGCGATCTTCGATGGCGGCGCGACGATTTTTCAGATCACCGACGATCCGGACGCGGCGGCGGTGACGCCGGTCGGCACCAGCATCATCGCGACCATGAAGCCGGCGCTGAGCCTGCTGCTCGACTTGCTGCCGGAGAGCAAACGCGCGACGCCGAAAGGCCGCACGCTGCCGTCGGCGCCGCAGGCCGCCGACCCGCTGCCGGTCGAATTTTTGCTGCATTCGCTGTCGCAGGCGATGCCGGATGACGCGTCGCTGGTCGAGGAAGTGCCCTCGCACCGACCGGCGATGCAGAAGTTCATGCCGATGCGCGGCCAGGACAGTTTCTACACCATGGCGAGCGGTGGCCTCGGTTACTCCCTGCCCGCGGGGGTCGGCATGGCGCTCGGCAAGCCGAAGCAGCGGACGGTGTGCCTGATCGGCGACGGCTCGGCGATGTATTCGATCCAGGCGCTGTGGACCGCCGCGCAACGAAAACTGCCGCTGACCATCGTCGTCATCAACAATTCCGGCTACGGCGCGATGCGCTCGTTCAGCCAGGTGATGCAGGTGAGGAACGTGCCGGGGCTGGAGCTGCCGGGGATCGATTTCGTCAGGCTCGCCGAGGGCATGGGCTGCCATGCGGTGCGGGTGAGCAAGGCCGCGGAGCTGGGCGAGGCGCTCAAGCGCGGAATGGCGTTCGAGGGGACGAGCCTCGTCGAGGTCGTCGTGGATTCGGCGGTGCCGGTGCTGTACGGGCAGAAGCATTAGGGGGGCGCGTAGCCCGGATGGAGCGAAGCGAAATCCGGGAATCGTGGCACAAGCGAGTCGACCCGGATTACGCTGCGCTCCATCCGGGCTACGAACTACGACTACGACATCACGACGCCAAAAATCCCCCGTCCGCCGCGAGCACGTGGCCAACGACATACGACGACGCGTCGGACGACAGCCACACCACGGCCTCCGCCACTTCCTCCGGGCTCCCCATCCGCCGCAGCGGCAGGCCCGCACTGACGGTTGCGACATCGCCGACGCCGGCGCGCAGCATCATGTCGGTGACGACGCGGCCGGGCGCGATGGCGTTGATGCGGATGCCGCGCGGGGCGTTCTCCATCGCGGCCGAGCGTGTCAGCGAGATCGCCGCCGCCTTCGAGGCCGAGTAGAGCGAGAAGCCGGGATTGGGATTGCGCACGCCGCTGACGGAGGCGTTGACGACGATGCTGCCGCGGCCCTGCGCCAGCATCGCCGGCAGTTGATGGCGCAGGCACAGGAACAGCGCACGGACATTGGTGTCGAACACCGTGTCGTAGATCTCCGTGCCCTGCTCTTCCAGCGGCGCGCGGCGCTCCTGGAATCCGGCATTGTTGAAGGCGACATCGAGCCGGCCGCAGCGCTCGACCGCCGTGCGAACCAGCCGTTCGACGTCATCCTCTTGCGTGATGTCGGTTTGGATCGCGATCGCGTCAGCGCCGAGCTCCCGGCACGCTGCGGCGGTGTCCTTGATTTCGGCCTCCCGCCGTCCCGCGACAACAATCGCCTCCGCACCTTCCGAGGCCATCCGCAGCGCCGTGGCGCGGCCGATGCCGCTGCCGCCGCCCGTGACGAGGCAGACCTTGCCTCTCATCCGCATCCCGGCCGGCACAGTTCCGCTCATGGCTCACTCCAAAACGCTTGCGCGCGACGTTGCGCGCATATAGTTGTATGATACAACTATATGCCGGGAGTCAAGATGGCCGAGCTTGCGCTGATCGACGACATCCGCGCCGCCTCGCGATTGATGGTGCGGGAGCTCGGCTTCATGGATGCGACGGTGGCGGCCTCGGACTATCCGCCCTCGGCGGTGCACACCATTTTGGAGATCGGCATCCGCGGCCCGATGAACTCAGGCGACCTCGGCGATTTCCTGCGGCTGGAGAAATCCAGCGTCAGCCGCCTGGTGCGCAAGCTGGTCGATTGCGGCGAGCTGCGGGAGACGCCTGATGAAGCCGACGCGCGCAGCAAGCTCTTGTCGCTGACGGCGAAGGGCCGGCGCACGCTGGAGGCGCTGCACGCGTTCGGACGCCAGCAGGTGCGCGGCGCGCTGGCCGCGCTGACAGAGGCCGAGCAGCGCACGGTGCGCGAGGGCATGATGCTCTATGCCCGGGCGCTGCGGCAGAGCCGCATGGAGGATGAGGGGGAGTCGGCGGCGTAGCCGTATTCTCAGTGTCATCGCCCGCGAAGGCGGGCGATCCAGTATTCCAGAGACGGCTGTGATTCCTCGACAGGCCGCGGCGTACTGGATGCCCCGTTTCCGCGGGGAATGACAGCGGTGCGGGTGGCACCAGCCTACCCTACTTCCCGAACTCCTCCCGCATCTTGGCCTGGATCTTGGCCATGCCGCCGATCCAGCGGTCGTAATTCTCGGTCTTCTTGCGCATGTAACCGAGCACCTGGGGGTGCGGCAGGATCAGGAACGTCTCCTGCTCGAGGCCGGCGAGCACGTCTTTCGCGACCTGCTCCGGCGTGAGATCGCCGTCGCCGGATTGCGGGCCCTTCGGGATCGAGCGCAGCATGTTGGTGTCGACGCCCTGCGGGCAGAGGATCGACACCTTGATGTTGTGGGCCTTGTGCGAGATCGCGAGGTTTTCGGCAAAGCCGACCGCGGCGTGCTTGGTGGTGGAGTAAGCGGGGCTTCCGACCTGCGACAGCAGACCTGCCGCCGAAATCGTATTGAGAAAATATCCGCCGCCGCGCGCCTTCATGCGGGGAATGAGATACCGCGCCGCATAGACATGGGCCATGACATGGATCGCCCAGCTCCGCTGCCACGGCTCGTCGGAGGCGCCGCCGGCATTGACCGACATCGGATCGAAGCCGCCGCCGATGCCGGCATTGGAGCAGAACAATTCGATCGGGCCGAACTGCCGTTCGGTCTCCTCGATGACGTGGGCGATCTCTTTTTCCTGCGCGACGTCGCATCTGAAGGCCGCGCCATCCACCGTGGCGGCGACGGCTCTTGCATTGGCGGCGTCCATGTCCGCGACGACGACCTTGGCGGCACCCGCCTTGTGGAAGGCCTCGCACAGCGCCTTGCCGATGCCGTTTGCGCCGCCCGTGACGACCACGACCTTGCCGGTCACCTGCATGCGACGTCTCCTCTTTGTCTTGTAGCGCTTCTCTTTTCGGATAGCGCTTCGCTATCTTATACCGCTTCGCTTATTCCGCTTCGCGGATCTTGCTCAGCTCAACACGAGGTCGAGCACCGCGGTATAATGGCACGCCGCGCCGGCCAAGACAAAGCCGTGCCAGATCGCATTCTGGAAGCGCAGCCGCCGCCAGGCATGGAAGATCACGCCAAAGCTGTAGAGCAGGCCGCCCGCAAGGATGAAGCCCAGCACCAGCGCAGGCAGCGCCTTGACCACGGCGTCGTAGACCATCACGCCGCTCCAGCCCATCGCGAGATAGATTCCGACTGCGACGCGGTCGAACCGGCCGGGGTAGAGAAGTTTCAGCACGATACCCAGGATCGCGACGCACCAGACGCCACCGAGCAGCACCAGCGCGAACACACTGTCCCTCACCTCGAGGATGAACGGCGTATAGGTCGCCGCGATCAGCAGATAGATCGCGCAATGGTCGAATCGCCGCAGCAGCCATTTGGCCGGCGAGACCGGCCAGAGATTATAGGTCGCCGACAGCACCAGCATCGAGAGCAGGCCGGCGACATAGATCGAGACCCCGACGATGTTGGTGGCGTCGGCATAAACCGCCGTCAGCACCACCAGGACCGTGGCGGCGACGATGCCGCAGAACACGCCGATCGCGTGGATCACGCCGTCCGCGATCAATTCGGCACGGTCGTAGTTCCAGCCGATCGCGTCGGCCGCGGCGTGGACGGAGGTGGATGCAAGCTGTTTCAGCTGGAAGACGGTCATGGCAATCCGCAAGGCTAAGACAATGCCCTCTTGTAGGGTCTTTCGCGATCGGCGCATCGTTCAAACGGCTGATTTGCCGACAAAGGCGGTGGAAGTATGAAGCTTGATTTTCCCTACGCAATTGCCACTTTTGTGAACGGCTTCACTGTTCCGCCCGCCCCGAGATCAATCACGTTCATATGGCATTCAGTTTCCAGGATATGGTCGAAGAAGCGCGGCTGTCGGCCAGGGCGCTGATCGACTATGGTGAGCACTTCTTCAACCCGACGGTGCGTCTCGGGGTCACCGGCCTGTCACGGGCCGGTAAGACCGTATTCATTACCGCGCTGATCCACGGCCTCACCCGTGGCGGCCGCTTTCCGGTGTTCGAGGCCTATGCCTCGGGCCGGATCGCGCGGGCGCATCTGGCGCCGCAGCCGGACGACGCCGTGCCGCGCTTCGCCTATGAGAACCATTTGCGCGCGCTGCTCGAGGAGCGGCGCTGGCCGAACTCGACCGTCGACATCAGCGAACTCAGGCTCGTCATCGACTATCAGCGCCAGAACGGCGCCGATCGCACATTGACGCTCGACATCGTCGATTATCCCGGCGAGTGGTTGCTCGACCTGCCGCTGCTCCAGAAGAGCTATGAGCAATGGTCAGCCGAAAGCCTCGCGCTGTCGCGCGAGGCGCCGCGCGCGCATCTTGCGGGGGATTGGCACGCGCATCTCGCGACGCTCAAGCCCGAGGCGCGCGAGGACGAGCAGGCGACGCTGACGGCGGCAAAGCTCTTCACCGGCTATTTGCGCGCCTGCCGCGACGAGCGCTTCGCGATGAGCCTGCTGCCGCCCGGCCGCTTCCTGATGCCCGGCAATCTCGCCGACACGCCGGCGCTGACTTTTGCGCCGCTCGACGTGCCTGTGGGCGGCCAGGCACCGGACGGCTCGCTGTGGGCGATGATGGTCCGCCGCTTCGAGGCCTACAAGGACGTCGTGGTGCGGCCGTTCTTCCATGATCATTTTGCCCGGCTCGATCGCCAGATCGTACTGGCCGATGCGCTCGCGGCGTTCAACTCCGGCCCCGAAGCGCTGCACGATCTCGAAGCCGCGCTTGCCGGAATTCTCGACTGCTTCCGCATCGGCCGCAGCACGTTCCTCTCCAGCCTGTTCCGGCCGCGTATCGACCGCATCCTGTTCGCGGCGACCAAGGCGGACCATCTGCATCATTCCAGTCACGACCGGCTCGAGGCGGTGCTGCGCCGCGCCGTCACCCGCGCGGTGGTGCGCGCGGAAGATACCGGCGCGGAGATCGACGTGGTGGCGCTCGCCGCAGTTCGCGCCACGCGCGAGGCCCAGGTCGCGCATGGCCGCGACAAATTGCCGTCGATCCTGGGAACGCCAGCGGCCGGCGAAAGCGCCGGCGGCGAGTTCTTTGACGGCAACACGGAGGTTGCGACCTTTCCGGGTGACCTGCCGCAGGACCCCGAGCCGCTGTTCAACGGCACCGGCGCGTTCCGGGGCCTCGCGACCGAGGCCGCCGAGAAGAGCGATTTTCGCTTCCTGCGCTTCCGTCCGCCAAAGCTCGAACGCGAGGGCAATGACGAGCCGGCGCTGCCACACATCCGCCTCGACCGTGCCCTGCAGTTCCTGATCGGAGACAAGCTGTCATGAACGATCGATCCAAGCCGCGGCGGCCGGCGACGTTCCGGCTCGACGATCCCGGCGTCGTCGTCACCGAAGCCGACGAGACCAGCCGGCTCGGACGCGCCACGATCCAGATCACGCCGGAGCACGATCCGCAGGCATTGCCGGTGCCGATCGAGGCCGCGCTTCCGGCGCGGCGCGGCTTTCCCTGGGGCACGCTGTTCTGGTCCGGGCTCGGCGGGCTGACGCTGCTCGGCACCGGGCTCGGCGTGGTCCGTCTGATCGAGGATCTGTTTGCGCGCAGCGAAACGCTCGGCTTCGTCGGCCTCGCATTCGCCTTCGTCACCGCACTGGCGCTCGCGGTGGTGATCGGGCGCGAGGCCTTCGGGCTGGCGCGCCTTGCAACCATCGAGAAGCTGCATGCGCGCGCCGCCGCGGTCCTTGCCAGCGACGATCGCAAGGAGAGCCGCGTGATCGTGCAGGACCTGCTGAAGATCGCGCACCAGAACCCGCAGCTCGCCCGCGCGCGCGCCACGCTGGAAAGCCACACCGGCGATATCATCGACGGCGCCGACATGATCCGGCTTGCCGAGCGCGAACTGATGTCGCCGCTGGACGCGGAAGCGCGGCGGCTGGTGTCGTCGGCCGCACAAAAGGTCTCGATCGTGACCGCAGTTTCGCCGCGCGCGGCGATCGACGTATTGTTCGTGTTCGTGGCCGCGTTGCGCCTGATCCGTCAGCTCGCTTTTCTCTATGGCGGCCGCCCCGGCGCGCTCGGCATGATCCGCCTGCTCCGCCACGTGATCGCCCATCTCGCCATCACCGGCGGCATGGCCGCGAGCGACAGCCTGGTGCAGCAGATGCTGGGCCATGGGATTGCGGCAAAGCTGTCTCAGCGGCTTGGCGAAGGTGTGCTGAACGGATTGCTGACCGCGCGGCTGGGTCTGGCCGCGATCGACGTGACGCGGCCGCTGCCGTTCGCGGCGCTGCCGCCGCCAAAACTGTCGGACCTCGCGACGGATCTGCTGCGGAAGAAGGACGAGGAGTAGCGGCGCTATCCGCGCCATCGTTCGCGCCATTCGCCGGACCGACCCATGGCGCGCCGTCTGAAAGAGCGAAGCTTAAGCTCGCGGTTCATCGGGAAAGTCGAAGCTGACAATGATAAACCCGACCGCACCAAACACCAACAGCGCCAGGAACAGTGCCGCAACAGCAAAGGACCACACGAAAGGCTCCGAGCAGCTGATGCCACCCAATCGAGCCAACGAGCGGAATATCATCCCTCGCCGGCTGATCTGAGGCAGACCCGGACGGGGTTAAAGGGCAATTGTCCGGTAAAATGACGTTGCTCAGTCAAGCCGCACCTCGCAAGCGAACTATCGAGTTAGCCCTTTCGAGTATTGGAGGATTATGTGCCGCAGTTAATGGCAACTGAGCACAAGGAAGCGGCAATTCAAGTCGCCGCTTTCAAGTCAGCCTCTGGCCGCCCCATCCACGGCGCATCAGCCCGTTAAGAAACTGGTTACCAGTCAATGTCACCATTTGCATATTAGGCCGCCATATGCGGCGCGCATTCTGAGAACGGCTCAATATTTCGACACGCCCGGTTGGCGGTCTCTTTCAGGAGAGGCCCAATGTTTAAGGGCTTAATGGCAGCGCTTGTGGCGCTGATCAGCACACTGCAACTGGATCGATACCTGACCAACGGCCGGTACACCGACGCGGCCATGGATATGCTGCGGCATATCAGGCGCGCGTTTGGATTTTGAGGTGCACTGGACGATTTGAGGCCGGTGATGAAGGGCATCCCATGGACTGATCTCGACGCGGAGGAGCAACGCGCCATTGCGATATTGGGCGCCGGGCTCTCCATCGAGCTGTGCGACCCCGTCGCTCTGCCAAGATTGAGGCGGCTCGGGCTGATCGCAGGGTCTCGTTTGACCGCTGCTGCGCACGAGTTGCGGAGGCGCGTTGTTCTGGAAGAACTCAGTGCGCGGGATTGAGCCGCGTAACCAATTGGCACGCTCGATCCTCGGCTGGTCGGGAGTGCCTTGCCGGGGCTAACAAGGCGTGGGGAGTTTGATGGTGGCAGGTGCAATTGAGCTGATCGTGGAGGGCTACGTTTCCCTCAGGGACCAAGCAGCTCTTGATGAGCTTCGAACACAGCGTCGCAAACTTATCGCAGATCTCGATGCATGTACCGGGATCGACTGCAGGAGTACGATCCGGCAGATCGAGGAAGACATCGTCGTGATTGAGGCCGGGCTGGCGCGGTTGCCGGCCTAGTCGGCCGGATGTTCAGAGATTGCCCGGTGTCGTATCGACAACGGTGCACTCGGTGTGGATCAGGTCCTTCTTGGTCACCCGCACGCTGCCAAGATAATAACCTCGCTCCTGGACGGCTGCCCTGATCTCGTCGCTGACCTTGAGAACTCTCGCTCTGCTCTTGCGCCATTTGTTGGAAGAGTAGAGCGCGGGCATCGGAGAGCCGTTGCTGACGACGAGGAAGTCCCGCTTGCCATTGCGATAGACATCAAACATGTCCTATCCCCGTAGATAATATCAATAAGAGAAAATATGCTTCGTCACGATAGCTCCAGCTTAGTGGCTTAAATGCCTGAGCGGGTGGTAATCTGGGATGGCGGCCTGTGAATGTCGGGAAAAATGCTGGTTGCAGCTAAGCGATCAGCTCAGATTTCTGTTTGTATGTTGTTCTCATGCCACGCCAGGCCGCTTCAACGCGTGGCCTCGTTTGCATTTGGGCCCCCACAAGGGGAGAAGGGAAGAAGGGTGCCTCGTTAGGCGAGCGTACGTTTCTCGAATTCCCCCGCCAGCACCCGCCATTGAAACAGCGGCGAATCCGTTGGCGGCGAGAGTTCCGGCGTCCAGCCGGTGAGCTTCTCAATCACGTAGGTATCCGTCAGAACGCCGCGCCACCGACGTTCGACCTGGCCGAGCTGCTCGCGCTTCGCAGGGATCGATCCCCACACCGGTGCGCGATTGTCCGGCTCTCGCCCGACATAGATGCCCGCATGCCCGCTGATCCGATCCATGCCGGGATCGCGAAAATCCTGGAAGCGGCCGCGTTCGTTGATCTCGACGACGGGCACGCGGCCCCTGAACAGCCAGCGCATCATCGCGTAGGTGCGATAGTCCGTGGTCGCGATCCAGGTCGCGCCGGTCTCGTCGAGCGCAGCCTGCGCACGCGCCGCGATCTGCTCGTAGCCGGCTTCGGCGCCGATCGGATCGATCTTGCCGAGTAGGTTCCAGGGCGCGGCGACGTAGTACAGGAATACGATGACGACGAAGGCGATCCCCGTGACGACCGCCGTGTTGAGCCAGAAGATACTCGAGCGGATCATCCGCGCCGACCAGTGCTCGTGCGACAGCATGACGAGGTTGACCGCAGCGGCGGCAAAGCCGACCGGCCACATGAACATCGGCCAGGTGTCGCCGACCCTGAGCGTCGTCGACTTGAAGAAGAAATAGAGGAACGGCACCAGCACCGCGGTCGACAGCAGGATCGCGACCGGCTCGCGCGTGCGATAGCCGCGCCACGCCGTCATCACGAGGCCTGACAGCACGACCGGCAGCATGACGAAGCCGACCAGCCCGAATTGCAGGCCGATGTAGTCGCCGATGGTGCGCAGCGAGATGCCGTAATTGGCAGTGGCCCGCACGCCCTGGAAACGGAACGAGGCCCAGTCGTGCTGCGCGTTCCAGATCAGCACCGGGGAGAACACGGCGATCGCGATCAGCACCGCGAGATAGGGGTAAGGACTGCGCAGCCAGCGCCAGCGCCAATCCGGCACCAGCAGAAACGCGGCGACCGCCGGCGCGAACATGATCGCGGTGAATTTCGACAGCATCGACAGCCCGGCGAACAGGCCCGCCGCCAGCCACCAGCGTCCGTCGCCGCCCTGCGCGAGCCGCACCAGGGCCCACATCATCGCCACCGCGAACGGGATCATGGCAACGTCCGGCGCGACCTTGGCCATCAGCAGGCCGTAATAGAGCGCAGCCTCCGGCATCAGCACCGCGAACATGATGGCGCGCGCATCATGAGTGAGGCGGCGGACCATGTCGGCGAGCAGCAGCTGCGTCACCAGCATCGCGACGATGCCGCCGAAGCGGACGCCGAGCACGGTGTCGCCGAAGATCGCGGTGCCAAAACGGATGAACCAGGCGATCATGGGGGGATGATCGAGGAAGCTGAGCGCTGCCTCCTTCGACCAGGTCCAGTAATAGGCCTCGTCGGTGCGCAGCTCGATCGCGGAGGCGTAGACGATCCGCAGCAGCGTCATCGCGGCAATGACGAGCACGGCCATAACGAGGGGTCGGCGCGCGGCGCCGGCTGGGGACACGGTCATATCAGGGGCTGTCGTCACGGCCGCGCTTTTCGCCAACCTGGGAGGGGGAGTCAATGCAGGGGGTGGTGCCGCAAACACCGGTGTCGTCCCGGGGCGCGACGAAGTCGCGAGCCCGGGACCCATAGCCACAGGGAGGAGTCGTGGCGCGAACTGGTAACCACGAGTCTTCGTCAAATCCGATCCTGTGGCTATGGATCCCGGATCGGCGCGCCGCTTGTCCGGGACGACAGCGGTGGGTGTGGCGCGCGCCTTTGCCCACCCTACGGTTCGGTAACCTTGCCGCGCATGTGATCAGGCCAGCTGTCCGCCCCTGGAATTAAACGCTACGCTGGCTGTTCTCCTTCATGAACTGATACAAACTGAATCATGGCCACTGCATCCTCACGATTGTCCGAACTGTCCCGCGCGACCAGCATGCGGCAGGTTCGGCTGGTCTGCGGCGTCATCCTGTTCTCCTACGTGGTGAGCCATTTCCTCAACCATGCGCTCGGCAACATCTCGGTCGATGCCATGGAGATCGGGGTCTACTATCACACGGCGTTCTGGCGGTTCCTCCCCATCGCGATCGTGTTCTATACGGCCGCGCTCACGCATATGGGGCTCGGCATCTACGCGCTCTATCAACGCCGCCAGTTCCGCTGGCGGACGATCGAGCCGCTCCAGCTCGTGCTTGGCTTGAGCATCCCCGCCCTCGTCATGGCCCATGTGATCGGCGTCCGGCTCGGCTACACGCTGTACGGGCACCAGAAACTCTATCCGCAGGAACTCTATCTGTTCTTCGTCACCTCGAACCGCATCTGGACCATGACGATCCTGCTGATCATCGCCTGGGTCCATGGCTGCATCGGCATCTATTTCTGGCTGCGCCTGAAACCGTTCTTCGCGCGCGCCGCGCCTTATCTGCTCGCCGCCGCCGTGCTGATCCCGACGCTGTCGCTGCTCGGCGTCTACCAGGGCGGACGCAGTGTCCAGATCGAGGTCGACGACGGCGAATGGCGCACGCACAATCTCACCCGCCGCCAGCTCGGCTCGACCGCGGAAGCCGCGACGCTCGACCGCATCACCGGCGGCCTCACCATCGGCTATGTCGGCCTGCTCGGACTGGCGCTGGCGGCACGCGGCGTGCGCGCCTTGCGCGAGCGGCGCCGCGGCATGATCGCGCTGTCCTACGGCAACGGCAAGACGGTGCGCGTGCCGAAGGGTCTCTCCGTGCTGGAGGCGAGCCTGCGCCACAATGTGCCGCATGCCAGCGTCTGCGGCGGCCGCGCCCGCTGCTCGACCTGCCGCATCCGCATCATCGGCGATCATGCCGCCCTGCCCGTGCCGTCGCAGCGCGAGGCCTTCGTGCTCGCGCGCGTCGGCACCGCCGATCCCTCGATCCGGCTTGCCTGCCAGCTGCGGCCGGACTCCGACCTCTCCTTCTTCCAGCTCTTCACGCCCCACACGCATTCGGCGGACGGACAGGCCTCGACATCAGCCAGAATCGGCCAGGAGCGCTACCTCGTCAGCCTGTTCGTGGACATGCGCGGTTCGACGCAGCTTGCCGAGAAGCGGCTGCCATTCGACACCGTTTTCATCGTCAACCGCTTCCTCGGCGCCGTCTCGCGGGCCGTGATCGAGAATGGCGGCCAGCCGAACCAGTTCGTCGGCGACGGCATGCTGGCGCTGTTCGGGCTGTCAGCCGATCCGGAGACCGCCTGCCGACAAGCGCTGAAGGCTGCCGCCGGCATCGCCACGCATATCGACGAGCTCAACGAGCTCCTGAGCCACGATCTCCGCCAGCCGATCCGCTTCGGCATTGGCATTCACGGCGGCGAGGTGATCATCGGCGATATCGGCTATCGCGATCACATCGTCTTCACCGCGCTCGGCGATGCCGTCAATGTCGCGGCCCGCCTCCAGGACATGACCAAGACGCTGGCCTGCGAAGCGATCGTCTCGGAGGAGGTCCGCCGCACCGCGGGCCTTGCCGACGATGCGCTGCCGCAGCAGGAGGTCGCGATCCGCGGCCGCGACGAGCCCCTGGCCGTGCGCGTCGTTGCGGACACGAGGCAGCTGTCGGCGCTGGTTGACCGAAGCGAGCGCGTCGCGGCCTGATTCTTCACCTCTCCCCGCAAGCGGGGAGAGGTCGGAATGCGCGCGCAGCGCGGATTCCGGGTGAGGGGGAGCCTCCGCGAATCCAACTCTCACCTCGCTCGCGGAGACTCCCCCTCACCCCAACCCTCTCCCCGCAGGCGGGGCGAGGGAGTGCACTGTCACTGCGGCTACAGCTCGGCAATCTCGTTACGAACGTAACACCGGCTTGCTGCAACGCAGCGACATGGGCCTGCTGCGAAAGCACGAATTGACTTCATCTCGATCGTTGCGACAGATGAGCGCGGGATCGCGGTGATGACTGCGGTCCAACGAAAAGCTCCGGGAGGAGACGAGAATGTTCGATCGACGCGACCTGCTCAAAGGAGCGGGCCTTGCCGCTATGGCGGCCACACTGAATTCCACCAGGGCGCTGGCACTCGACACCGTCACGCTTCCCTTCGCCAATGGCGAGCGGCCGCTGGTGAAATATCCGCAGAAGCGGCCGATGATCGGCCTGACCAGCCGGCCGCCGCAGCTCGAGACGCCGTTCGCGATCTTCAACGACGGTCCGATCACGCCGAATAACGCGTTCTTCGTGCGCTATCACCTCTCGGACCTGCCTTACAATCTCGATCCCGACAAGTTCACGCTCGAGGTCAAGGGCAAGGTCGACAAGCCGCTCAAGCTGTCGCTCAAGGACATCAGGAAAATGAAGGCGACCGAGATCGTCGCCGTCAATCAGTGCTCCGGCAACAGCCGCGGCTTCTCCGAGCCGCGTGTCGCCGGTGGCCAGCTCGCCAATGGCGCCATGGGCAATGCGCGCTGGCGCGGCGTGCCGCTGAAGGCCGTGCTGGAGATGGCGGGCGTGCAGAGCGGCGCCAAGCAGGTCACCTTCAACGGCATGGACGGCCCCGTCAGCGACAAGACGCCCGATTTCGTCAAGGCGCTCGATCTCGAGCACGCCACCGACGGCGAGGTGATGCTGGCCTATGGCATGAACGGCGAGGACCTGCCGTTCCTCAACGGCTTTCCGCTGCGCCTGATCGTGCCCGGCTATTACGGCACCTACTGGGTCAAGCACCTCAACGAGATCACCGTCATCGACAATGTCTATGACGGCTTCTGGATGAAGTCGGCCTATCGCATTCCGGACACGCCGAACAATGCGGTCGAACCGGGCACCGCGCCGAAGGCGACGATCCCGATCAACCGCTTCACCATCCGATCCTTCATCACCAGCGTTCCCGATGGCGCCAAGCTGAAGGCCGGCGGCACGACGCTGCGCGGCATCGCCTTCGACGGCGGCAAGGGCATCAAGGACGTCCAGGTTTCCACCGACGGCGGAAAGACCTGGGTCAGCGCCAAGCTCGGCAAGGATCTCGGCAAATACTCATTCCGTGAATGGAAGCTGCCGGTGAAGCTCGCGGCGGGCGCCCACGAGCTCAAGGTGCGCGCCACCGGCAATGGCGGCGAGACCCAGCCGGATGCGCCACGCTGGAACCCGGCGGGTTATCTACGCAACGTCGTCGAAACCGTCCGCGTCACCGTGGCCTGAGGGAGAATGATCATGCAGCGCACCGTTCTCCTCGCCATCTCACTCGCCGTCGCCGCAATGGTCGGTTCGGCCCTTGCAGCGCCGCTCAACTACAAGACGCCCGACGAGGTCGCCGCCTTCAAGCCGGGCCCCAATCTCGAGGTCGTGCAGGGCAATTGCAGCGCCTGCCACTCGGCCGATTACGTCAACACGCAGCCGCCGATGAAGGACAAGAAAGGTTTTTGGCAGGCCGAGGTGACCAAGATGATCAAGGTCTATGGCGCCCCGATCGACGATGCCGATGTCGGCAAGATCGTCGATTATCTGGCCACGACTTATTGACGGATGGCGCGCGGCGTGCCGATCAATTGACCGCGAAACGGGCAAAATCGGCAAAAACGCTGCGAAGTTGAGCGGAATTCGGCGAAATGCCGATATGGTTTGAGCTACCAAGCCGGCCACATTCCGCGTATCCTGTTAGGACCGAACCGGCCGGTTGGCGGGGACTGGCGGTTCGAGATCTCGGAGGAAGACCCGCGGAGAAGACGTGATGGCTAAAGGTACGGTCAAGTGGTTCAACCCGACGAAGGGTTATGGATTTATCCAGCCTGCGTCGGGCGGCAAGGATGTGTTCGTGCATATCTCGGCAGTGCAGAAAGCCGGTCTGTCGTCCCTGAACGAAGGACAGACGGTGGAATACGAAGAGATCGCAAACCGGGGCAAGACCTCCGCAGAGAACCTCAAAGTATAAGCCCGGCAGCCTTTGCTGCCTCCCGGATCTGTCCGGGAGCCGGGCCAAAAAAATTTTAGAAGACGGCCAGTGCATTCGACGACGGGCGTTGCGATTGCACACGGAGAGCTATTTTCCCGCGAAGACCGCTCGTTCAACGCCACAGCAATGACAATCGCGACGGCCCTTCGTTAGTCCACCGGCAATGGTGCGTCGCGCTTGATCTCTTCCATCACCGCATAGGTTCGCGTCTCGCGCACGCCCGGCATCGACAGCAACGTCTCGCCGAGGAAGCGTCGATAGGCGGTCATGTCCGCAAGCCGCGCCTTCACAAGATAGTCGAAGCCTCCTGCAACCATGTGACACTCCAGCACCTCGGGTGCGAGTTTCACCGCGCGCGCGAACCGCTCGAAATTGTCCGGCGTGGTCTTGTCGAGCAGCACCTCGACGAACACCAGAAGACCCAGGCCGAGCCGGTGCGGATTGAGCCGCGCGCCGTAGCCCTCGACAAAGCCCTCCCGCTGCAACCGCTTCAGCCGCTCGCCGACCGAGGTCGGCGACAGCCCGATGCGCTCGGCGAGCTCGACATTGGCGATGCGCCCGTCCTGCTGCAGAATTGAGAGGATCTTCCGGTCAATTCGATCGAGTTCCATATTTTATGTGGCCAATATAGCAATGATCTTCATTTCCTAAGGCAAAATGACTAATTTGTCTATCGAACTACGGTCTAGCGGGCCTTATCCTGGATTTCAGCCACAGGACACGCCATGCCGAACATCCCGCCGCCCTTCACCGCCCCCTACGCGCCCGATGATGCCGAGATTGCCGCGCGGCTCTTGCCGGCTTCGCATCTCGGCCCGCCGCAGGAGGCGCGGATCGACCGCACCGCGACGCGGCTGATCGAGGCGATCCGCAAGCGCGACGACCGGCTTGGCGGTGTCGAGGACATGCTGCGGGAGTTCGCGCTCTCGACCAAGGAGGGGCTCGCCCTGATGGTGCTAGCCGAGGCGCTGCTCCGCGTGCCCGACGCGCGCACCGCCGACCAGTTCATCGAGGACAAGCTCGGCGAGGGCGACTTCATCCACCACGAGACCAAGTCCACCGCCTTCCTGGTCAACGCCTCGGCCTGGGCGCTCGGCCTCTCGGCGCGGGTGATCCAGCCCGGCGAGACGCCCGACGGCACCATCGGCCGGCTGGTGAAGCGGCTGGGCGCGCCGGCGGTGCGCACCGCCACGCGCCAGGCGATGCGGCTGATGGGCAACCATTTCGTGCTGGGCGAGACCATCGAGCAGGCGCTGGAGCGAGGCCGTCCGCGCTCCGGTCAAAAGACGCGCTACTCCTTCGACATGCTCGGCGAAGGCGCGCGCACCGCGGCGGACGCCAGGCGCTATTTCGACGCCTATGCGAGCGCGATTCTGACCATTGGCAAGGCGGCCGGCAACCATCCCCTGCCCGACCGTCCCGGCATCTCGGTCAAGCTGTCGGCGCTGCATCCGCGCTTCGAGGCGATCAGCCGCGCGCGCGTGATGGCCGAGCTGGTGCCGCAGCTGCTCGATCTGGCGCAGCGCGCCAAGGCCCATGATCTGAACTTCACCGTCGATGCCGAGGAAGCCGACCGGCTGGAGCTGTCGCTCGACGTGATCGCGGCGACGCTCGCCGACCCCTCGCTCAGCGGCTGGGACGGCTTTGGGCTGGCGATCCAGGCCTATCAGAAGCGCGCGAGCGCCGTGATCGACTATGTCGACGCGCTGGCGCGCGCGCATGACCGCCAGCTGATGGTGCGGCTGGTCAAGGGCGCCTATTGGGACACCGAGATCAAGCGCGCGCAGGAGCGCGGGCTGGACGGCTATCCCGTGTTCACGCGCAAGGCGATGACGGATCTGAACTACGTCGCCTGCGCTTCGAAGCTTTTGAGTCTGCGGCCGCGCATCTTCCCGCAATTCGCCACCCACAACGCGCTGACGGTCGCGACCGTGCTGGAGCTTGCGCAAGATGGTGGCGGCTTCGAATTCCAGCGCCTGCACGGCATGGGCGAGGCGCTTTATGAACAGCTCGCCAAGGATCACCCCGACATCGCTTATCGTACCTATGCCCCGGTCGGCAGCCACCGCGACCTGCTCGCCTATCTGGTGCGGCGGCTGCTGGAGAACGGCGCCAACTCGTCGTTCGTGGCGCAGGCGGCCGACTATCGCGTGCCGGTTGTGGCGCTGTTGCAGCGTCCGGCCGATGCCATCGTCCGGCCGCAAGCGGCGGCCCATCCCAGAATTCCGCTGCCGGGCGATCTGTTCGCGCCGGAGCGGCGCAATTCGCGCGGCGTCGAATTCGGCGCGCGCGCGGCCCTCGACCGGTTGCTGGCAGACGTGAAGGCCGAGGCAGCCGACCTCAAGCCCATAGCCGACGCAACGCCGGACCGAGCCAATGCGGCGGTGACTGCTGCGCGCGCCGGCTTTGCCGCCTGGAGCCGGACGCCGGCGGCTACGCGCGCGGCCGCACTGGAGCAGGCCGCGCATCTTCTGGAGAGCCGGAGCGCCCATTTCATCGCGCTGCTGCAAGCCGAGGGCGGCAAGACGCTGGACGATGCGCTATCGGAGCTGCGCGAGGCCGCCGACTTCTGCCGCTATTATGCCGCGCAGGGTCGAAAGCTGTTCGGCGTTGATGCCGCCATGCCGGGCCCGACCGGCGAGAGCAATGCGCTCGCCATGCGCGGGCGCGGCGCCTTCGTCGCGATCTCGCCGTGGAATTTTCCGCTGGCGATCTTCCTAGGCCAGGTCACGGCGGCGCTGATGGCCGGCAACAGCGTCGTCGCAAAACCGGCCGAGCAGACGCCGCGCATCGCCCGCGAGGCCGTAGCCCTGCTCCACGAGGCCGGCATTCCCAAGAGCGCGCTGCATCTCGTCACCGGCGACGGCCGCATCGGCGCCGTGCTGACCGCGCATGCCGACATCGCCGGCGTCGTCTTCACCGGCTCGACCGAGGTCGCGCGCCTGATCAACCGGACGCTCGCCGCCAAGGACGGGCCCATCGTGCCTCTGATCGCGGAGACCGGCGGCATCAACGCCATGATCGCGGATGCGACCGCGCTGCCCGAGCAGGTCGCCGACGACGTCGTGACCTCGGCCTTCCGCTCCGCCGGCCAGCGCTGCTCGGCGCTGCGGCTGCTGTTCGTGCAGGAGGATGTTGCCGACCGCATGATCGAGATGATCGCGGGCGCTGCTCGCGAACTCAGGATTGGTGATCCCGCAGATGTCGCGACCCATGTCGGTCCGGTGATCGACGCCGAGGCCAAGCAGCGCCTCGATGCGCATATCGCGCGGATGAAGAGCGAGGCGCGGCTGCACTTTGCCGGCACTGCGCCCGAGGGCTGCTTCGTCGCCCCGCACATTTTCGAGCTCAAGGACGCCGGCCAGCTCACCGAGGAGGTGTTCGGACCGATCCTGCACGTCGTGCGCTATCGCGCGGAAAACCTCGACCGCGTCCTGCAGGCGATCGAGCGCAGCGGCTATGGACTCACGCTCGGCATTCACTCCCGGATCGACGACACCATCGAGGCGATCATCGATCGCGTGCAGGTCGGCAACATCTATGTCAACCGCAACATGATCGGCGCCGTGGTCGGCGTGCAGCCATTCGGCGGCAACGGGCTGTCCGGAACCGGCCCGAAAGCGGGCGGCCCGCATTATCTCGCACGCTTTGCGACCGAGCAGACCGTGACGATCAACACCGCGGCAGCCGGCGGCAATGCCGCGCTGCTTGCGGGGGAGGAGTGAGGCCCTGCGCCTGGCGCCGTTGCATCCCGCTGAAACATCGGTCTAATGCTGCTATGACTTGATCTGCGCCAATTCCAGCGCGCGGGAAACAACAAGAGCGAGGGAGCTACGCCGCGATGGAAAAGGGCATTTTTGCAGGGCTCAAGGTTCTGGACTGCGCGAGCTTCATCGCAGCGCCCGCGGCCGCGACCGTGCTGTCGGATTTCGGCGCCGACGTCATCAAGATCGAGCCGCCCGGCGCCGGCGACCCCTACCGCAATCTGCCCAACATTCCGGGCTATCCGAGCAGCGAGCACAATTTCGCCTGGCTGCTGGAGGCCCGCAACAAGAAGAGCATCGCGCTCGACCTCTCTAAGCCGGAGGCGCAGGCCGTGCTCTACAAGCTGGTCGAAGAGGCCGACGTCTTCATCACCAACATGCCGCCGCCGGTGCGCGCCAAGCTCGGCATCACCTATGACCACCTCGCCCATCTCAACGACCGGCTGATCTACGCCTCGTTCACCGGCTATGGCGAGAAGGGCGAAGAGGCCAACAAGCCCGGCTTCGACAGCAACGCCTATTGGGCGCGCTCCGGCCTGATGGACCTCGTCCGCGCCGACACCCACACGACGCCGGCCCGCTCGGTCGCCGGCATGGGCGACCATCCCTGCGCCATGGCGTTCTATGGCGCCATCGTCACCGCGCTGTATCAGCGCGAGAAGACCGGCAAGGGCTCGCATGTCGCCTCCAATCTGATGGCGAACGGGGTGTGGGCCGCGGGCACGCTGGCGCAGGCCAAGCTCTGCGGCGCCAGGTTCGCCGAGCGGCGGCCGCGCGAGCGCGCGCTGAATGCGGTCGCCAACCACTACCAGTGCAAGGACGGCCGCTGGCTGATCCTGTCGCTGCTGAGCGAGGAGAAGCAGTTTCCGACGCTCGCCAAATGCCTGGGACGCGAAGACCTGATCACCGATCCGCGCTTTGCCACCAAGGCTGACCGCCACGCCCGCTCGGTCGAGCTGATCAAGATTTTTGACGAGACGTTTGCCACCAGGGATCTCGCCGAGTGGCGCAGGATCCTCGACGGCAACGGACTGGTGTTCGGCATCGTCGGCATTCTCGACGACATCCCCAACGACAAGCAGATGCTCGACAACGAGGTGCTGGTGCCGTTCGAGAACGACACCATGCTCACCATCTCCAGCCCGATCTGGATCGACGGCGCCAAGAAGGTCCAGCCGCGCAAGCCGCCGGCCGTCGGCGAGCACAGTGACGAGATTTTGCGCGGGGCGGGATACGACGAGAAGGCAATCAAGCAGCTGCGGTCGTCAGGCGCGGTGGGGTAGGGCGGCGCCACAAACTCCCCTGTCGTCCCGGGGCGCGCAAGGCGCGAGCCCGGGACCCATAACCACAGGGAGTGGTTGTGACACGAGCTGCCAACTCCGAGTCTTCGCCAAACACCTTCCTGTGGTTATGGGTCCCGGATCTGCGCTCCGCTTCGCCGCGCTTGTCCGGGACGACGTTGGGGAGGTAGCTCGTCGTCACAGACGACGTCATTGCGAGCGCAGCGAAGCAATCCAGAATCCCACCGCGGATGCATTGCTGGATTGCTTCGCTGCGCTCGCAATGACGGCGTGGGACGATCTCGCTATAAACTCACGACAACATCGCGTCTCGTGAGGCCCTCATGCCCAAATATCGCCTGCACTACTTCCCGGAGTCCGGCAACAGCTACAAGCTGGCGCTGATGCTGACGCTTTGCGGCGAGAGGTTCGAGCCGGTGTGGACCGATTTCGGTGGTGGCGTCACGCGCACGGCGGAATGGCGCAAGGCCGTGAACGCGATGGGCGAGATTCCCGTGCTCGAGGTCGACGGCGTGAAGATGACACAGACCGCGCCCTTGCTGCTGAAGCTTGCCGGGCAGTACGGCCGTTTCGGTGCCGAGACCGAGGACGAGAAGTTCGAGCTGCTGCGCTGGCTGTTCTGGGACAACCACAAGCTCACCGGCTACATGGCGACCTATCGCTTCATGCGGGCGTTCACTGAGAAAAACGATCCGCAGGTGCTGAAGCATTTTCGCCGGCGGCTCGAGGACTTCCTCGGCATTCTCGACGGACATCTCCAGCACAATGCCTTTGCGATCGGGGCGAGGCCGACGGTCGCCGATATCTCGATGATGGCCTACCTGCACTATCCGAGCGACGAGCACGGTTTTGATTTCGCGGCGAGCCATCCTGCCGTCCACGCCTGGCTCGGCCGCATGGCCACCCTGCCCGGCTGGAAGCCGGCCTATGAACTCTTGCCCGGCAAGCGGATGACGAATTACGCGAAGTGAGGGCGCTGGCACTAACCCCGCAGTGCCAGCCAGCCCAGCGTGAACAGAATCCCGCCGACGATGACGACCACCGCGACCGCCCAGGTGCTGACGCGGATGCTGCCGGTGACCTGCTTGGCTTCCTCATTGCGCGCGATCTCGCGATTGCGCTCCTTGTCGGCGTCGCTGGTCTCAGTCATGGGTCATCCAAACCGGTTGCTGGTTTTATCTGGCGCGTGACCTTTTCGAAAAACCGCTACACACTTTTTCGGATCACGCGCTAACGCGTCTTGATGAAGCACATGCCGATGCGGCTCGATGCCGCGGCAGCCTGACAGGTGAGACCTTTAGCACAGCTCCATGACGTAAAACTCTTATCCGGCGTTCCCGATCCCGCATTTTGCAGGGCACAATGGGCACCCCAACCATCCTGATATTCGGTGCCGGCCAGCTCGCCGCTGCCGCGGGTCTGCGGCCGGCTGGCAAATCCGCGTGAGAAATCAGGGCGTTTTCCCGCGGCGAATGCGGTCAGGATGTCGCGGCGGCGAACCTGGTCGCCGAAGAAATGCGGCGAGGCCGGCACGATGGTGGAGTTCGACGGTTTGTCCGCCAGCCAATCGACGCCCGGAAAATGGAAGCCGCCGATGCCGCGGGTCTGGTGGCAGCCGGCGCAGGTGACGTCGTTGAGGCGGCGCTGGAAGCCCGCGACCGAGCGGATGTTCTGCATGTCGATGCCACGCGCCGCCGCCTGCTTCAGCGCGCCGACCACGTCGTTGTCGGTGAAGACCGGCTCGCCCTTGTTGCTGTCCCTGTCCTCCCCTTGCACCATGCCGAACTCCGGCTGCAACGGCGAAGCGTCAAGGCCCGCCGGCGTCGGCACCACCGCGGCCTTGGCCAGGAATGTCTCGGGGATCAGCACTGTGCCGCGATCGAACTCGCGGAGATTTTCCGGCGCGAGCAGCCAGGCTTTGAAATCACGTCGAAGATCGTTGTCGGCGAGGATGCGGTCGCGGTCGATCTGGTTCTCCAGCGTCGATTCCTCGAACGTCTTCGTCGCGGGGTTATATTTGAACACCTTGAGCAGATAGTCGGAACGGAAATCGTGCAATGCCGATTTCGGCGCGATCGAGATCTGGATATTGGTCTCGATGCGATCGAGCATGGCGTCGGAAGGAGAGATGCCGCCGCCGATCAGCCCCTGCCAGTCGCCATTGTCGAGCCAGCGCCGCGCGACCTCGGCACAGGTAACAGGCTTTCCGTTCGCATCGGTCTGGCGCGCATCGCGTGCCTTCATCACCAGATTGAACGTCATCGGCAGGCGCGTCGCGGTCTTGCCACCTTCCGGCTTACTCTCGAAACGCACCAGCCGATAAATCAGCCTGATCTCGCCGCACGCCTCCTCCGAGACATAGGCGCGGTCCATGCGATTGACGATGCCCGCCAGCACGAAGCGGGTGTCGCGGGATTTGAGATTGGCCCGATCGAACAGCTGCACGTCAAAGCCTTCGCCGACGCCGATGGTTTCGGTCGGGTACGCCGCCTTCTGCCGGATGATGTAGTGGTCGAACTCCGCGTCGATCGCGGGTGGAATTCCCTTGAGCTGCGACAGCGACGAGAACAGCAAATCGGTCGTCAGCGGAACGTTTGCGTTCCGCTCCGGCCATAGCAGGCGCAAGATCGTAAGCGAATCGTTCTGGTCGAGCTTGCGGAGCAGATCGGGATCGATGATCGCCGTGCCGCGCGTCAACGGCGCGTTCTCCGCTGCGAAAAGCGAAACAGTTCCGCCAAGCAAGACGGCGGCAGCAAAGAGAATTCGCAACGCGCGGCTCATGCCTTCAGTAACACCGCGTAAGCCGGCCTATTCAAGTCAAAAGGCGCCTCACATGGTGGTGAAGCGCCTCTTTGAAGAGCGGATATCGAACGCTCAGCGTGCGACGATCAGGCCCTTGCTGGTGACGACGACCCAGCGGCCGTCCTGACGGCGGATCGCATCGACGCGGCCAATTCCGGGGATCGGGTCACCGGCATAGACCTCGTAGAGGCCTCCGCGGCCCTCGATCAGTGCGCCGCCATTGGCGACGTCGCGCAGCACCCAGCCGTCGATCGTCGGCAACCGGCCGACCTCGGTCTTGGGCGCGGCTGGGGCCGGAACCGGTGCGGCGGCGGCGGTCGCAACCTGGGTCGGCGCGATCGAGCCGGTGGTCTCCTTCGCGGCGGCTGCCGCGGCCTGCGCGGGGGCCGCGGGCGGCGTGGCGCGGAGCTTGTCGACGGTCTCGGACAGCTTTGCGATTTTGGCCATCGGCTCGGCCTGGGCCTTCTCGAGCTTGTCGAGGCGGTCATTGGCGCGATTGAACTGGCTGAGGCCAGTCTTGGAGGTGTGCTCGACATTCGCCTTCAGTGCGACGACATCGGCATCGATCCTGGCAACCGAGGATTCCAGCGCGCTGGTGTCGGCGACCTGCGCCGGCGCGGGGGCCGGGGCTGCGAAATGCATCATGCCGGCGGTCGCGAGCGCGCCGCTGATGGCGCCGACGCTGGCCGCAATCGCCACCACCGCGGCCATCGCCGACAGGCGGCGCTTGTCGCCGGTCTCGCGCGACTCGTCCGCCTTCACATGCGGGGCAAACTCCTCGCGCTCCCACGAGCGCTCCGACGGTGCCATGACGATGAGCTTGCCGGGCTTCGGCTCCGGCTTGGTCTCGAACTTCGGCACTTCGATCCGGGGCGGCTCGACCTTCGGGGCCTCTGCCTTGACTGGATCGGGCTTGGGCGGCGACTCATGGTCGGGGGCGATCGAGGGGGCCTCGATGCCGGCAGCCTCGACGGCCTGCGGCGCGGTCGAAGCTTCCACGACGCTCGTATCCTGGGCAGCCTGCTCAGCCATTGGTTCGCTCACAGTTCGAATACTCCACTCTGGATTGACCTTTTGGTAACTTTCATTGCTTGCGAAATCCTTACTTCGGGACCCGCTTACCGAAATTTTAGGAAGTCATCCGGGGCCGAATTGGGCCGGGAACGTGGAACCGGTGTGGCGGGCGTGAAACAAATTGTAAGCGGGGGAAGATGAACGGCCGCGGAATGGCTGCCTCCACACCGTCATTGCGAGCGCAGCGAAGCAATCCAGAATCTTTCCAAGGCCGCAGTCTGGATTGCTTCGTCGCAAGAGCTCCTCGCAATGACGGAGTGGGCGGCGCCCACTCCGTTCACGTCACCGCTCCGCCCACATCACTATCCGTCACATCACCACCGGCGCATCCGGCAGCTCGTTCGCATGCGGGCCTTGCGGTGGGAAATGTCGCGCCAGCTCGCGCGACACCGCAGCGATGCCGCCGATCACACCGCGCTCGAACTGGCCGGAGGCGAACTCGGCCTCCATCGCGCGGCAGATGCTCTCCCAGCCCTCGTCACCGACCTTCGCGTGAATACCGCGGTCGGCCACGATCTCGACGTCGCGATCGGCGAGCAGGAGATAGATCAGGACGCCGTTGTTGTGCGCGGTGTCCCAGATACGCAGATGCGAAAACACGTCGAGCGCGCGCTCGCGGGCCGGCTGGTTGCGGATCAGCGGTCGCCCGTCGAGCGCGCCTTCGACGACGAAGCGGACCTGGCCGGAATGCGTGCTCTCACCCTGCTTGATCGCCTGCTCGATGCGGGCGAGCACCTTTGGCGGAAAGATTTGCTTCGCCCGCCAATGATGCTGCACGAGATGTCTGGCAATGCGCTTGATGCCCATGACCGCTACCAGCTCCCCGAGGCGCCGCCGCCGCCAAAACTGCCACCGCCGCCGCTGAAACCGCCGCTGTCGCTGGACGACGAGCCGCTGCTCCAGCCACCTCCCGAGGAGCCGCTCGACCACGAGCCGCCGCGCGACGATCTCGTGGCTGGCGCCATCGCCGCAAACAGATCGGCGATGAAGCCGATGACGAAGCCCAGCGCTCCGAGCGCGAGCGCGATTGCGAAGGATCCGAGAATGAGCCAGGTCAGCGCCGCGATGATGCCGCCGGTCGCCAATGAGCCAAGCAGCCGGCCCAGCATGGCCCGGAAGAAGCCGCCAACCCCGATCGAGGCGAACAGCGTCACGATGAACAGCGGCGCAATATCGTCCAGATTGCCGAAATTCACAGTCGGCGAAGGCACCGGCAGCGGCTCGCCGTCGATCACGCGGATCATGCGATCGACGCCATCAGTAATGCCGCCGGCGAAATCGCCCGTCCTGAATTTCGGCGTGATGATCTCGTCGATGATCCGCCGCGAGGTGACGTCGGTGAGCGCGCCCTCGAGACCGTAGCCGACCTCGATGCGCAAGTGCCGGTCGTTCTTGGCGACGATGAGGATCGCGCCGTCGTCCACCTTCTTGCGGCCGACCTTCCAGGCGTCGGCGACGCGGATCGAGAACTGCTCGATCGTCTCCGGCTGGGTCGTCGGCACGATCAGGACGGCGATTTGGCTGCCCTTGCGCGTCTCGAAATCACGCAGCTTTTGCGACAACGCGGCGATGTCGCCGCTCGACAGCGTGCCGGTCTGATCGACCACGCGACCGGTGAGTTGCGGGATGGCGACGTCGGCAAGGGCGGGGAAATTGAATGCGAGGAGGAGTACGAATACGGCTATCGCTTGCCACAACCTCGCTGTCATCGCCCGGCTTGACCGGGCGATCCAGTATTCCAGAGACGCCAGAGGACTACGGAGGAGCCGCGGCGTACTGGATTCCCCGCCTTCGCGGGGAATGACGGCGGTGGGTGGGGCTGGGCGCATTCGCAAAACGGCGCGCAGCTACTTCGACGGCGCAGGCGCCGGATTGAAATCGACCTTCGGCGCGGTCGAGATCTCCTTTTCGTTCTCGACCGCGAAATTCGGCTTCTCCTTGTAGCCGAACATCATTGCGGTGAGGTTGCTCGGGAAGGAGCGAATGGTGACGTTATAGTCCTGCACCGCCTTGATGTAGCGGTTGCGCGCGACCGTGATGCGGTTCTCGGTGCCTTCGAGCTGCGACATCAAATCCTTGAACAGCGCATCGGACTTGAGCTGCGGATAGTTCTCGGTGACGACCAAGAGACGTGACAGCGCGCTGGAGAGCTCGCCCTGGGCGGCCTGGAACTTCTGGAAGGCGGCGGGGTCGTTCAGCACCTCAGGCGTCGCCTGGATGCTGCCGACCTTGGCGCGCGCATTAGTGACGCCGAGCAGCACGTCCTTCTCCTGCTGCGCAAAGCCCTTTACCGAGTTGACGAGATTGGGCACGAGATCGGCGCGGCGCTGATACTGGTTCACGACCTCGGACCAGTTGCCCTTGATCTGCTCGTCCTCGCTCTGGATCGCGTTGTAGCCGCAATTGGTCAGGCTCAGCGAGGCCAGAGCCGCCAGCACGGTCAGGATCTTGCGCATCAAATTCCTCCCGGTGAAATCTGGCGTAAACTATCAGATTGAACGCGCGCGGTGCCAGACATCTTGTGCCGGCGGCGCGAAAAGCAACCGCCTGACGCAAGCCCCTTGCCTATCCCTGGCCGACATAGTCAACTTGAGCAAAACAAGAACGGAAACGCCAAGGGGAACGCGATGAGCTCGTTCGAGACCATCCTCGTGGAGAGGCCCGAGCCGGCGATTGCCCGGATCGTGATGAACCGGCCCGAGGCGCGCAACGCGCAGAACCTGCAGATGACCTACGACCTCAACGCCGCCTTCGACGAGGCGGTGCAGGACGACGCGCTCAAGGTCATCATCCTCGCCGGCAACGGGCCGCATTTCTCATCGGGCCACGATCTGCGCCCCGGCGGCAAGAACGCCGCAGGCGTCGATTTTCCGCCGATCGGAAATTGGGGTGGCTTTGCGGAGGCGAACGCGCATGGCCGCTTCGCGCGCGAGCAGGAAATATATCTCCAGATCACGCGGCGCTGGCGCAACCTGGCCAAGCCGACCATTGCCGAGGTGCACGGCAAGTGCATCGCCGGCGGGTTGATGCTGGCCTGGGCCTGCGACCTCATCGTCGCCAGCGACGATGCTCAGTTCTGCGATCCCGTGGTGACCATGGGCGTCTGCGGGGTCGAATGGTTCGTGCATCCCTGGGAGCTCGGCCCGCGCAAGGCCAAGGAATTCCTGTTCACCGCCGACGCATGGAGTGCGCAGGAGGCGCATCAGCTCGGCATGGTCAACCGGGTCGTGCCGCGCGCGGAGCTTTCAGCGTCGGTGCTGGAGCTGGCGCGCCGGATCGCCTCAAAGCCGTCCTTCGCGCTGAAGCTGACCAAGGAAGCCGTGAATCGCTCGGTCGATGTGATGGGCCAGCCCGCCGCGATCGACCAGGCCTTTGCGCTGCATCAGCTCTGTCACGCCCATAACCTTCAGCAGTTCGGCATGGTGGTCGATCCATCAGGACTGCATCCCTCCGTGCGCAAGCCGCCGGCGGCCGCGGAGTAACGACATGGACCTCAACCTGAGTGACGAGCAACGGCTGCTGCGCGAAAGCGCGGAGCGCTTCGTGGCCGAGAGCTACGATGCCGATCACCGCCGCAAGATGGCGAACGACCCGCTCGGCTTCAGCCCAGCGGTCTGGAAGCAGTTCGCCGAGCTTGGCTGGCTGGCGCTGCCGATTCCCGAAGAGTTTGAGGGGCTCGGCGGCGGCGCGGTCGAGATCGGCATTCTGATGGAAGCCTTTGGTCGCGGGCTGGTGTCGGAGCCGTATGTTGCAACGGTGGTGCTTGGAGCCTCGCTGATCGACAAATGCGGCAGCACCGCGCAGAAGCAGGCGCGGCTGCCGAAGGTCGCGGACGGATCACTGAAACTCGCCTTCGCCCATTCCGAGCGCGCGGCGCGGTTCGATCTCGCAATAGTCGCGACCGTCGCCCACAAGACGGCGCAAGGCTGGCGCGTTGCCGGCAGCAAGATCGCGGTGCTCGACGGCCTCGCCGCCGACGAGATCATCGTCTCCGCGCATATCCACGATCACAAGGGACCTTCGGGACGGATCGGCCTGTTCCTGGTGCCGGCGAAGACGCCCAGCGTCGTCATCACCGACTATGAACGTCTCGGCGGCGGACGGGCCTGCAATATCGAGCTGTCCGGCGTCGAGCTGCCGGAGGATGCCCTGCTCGGCGACGGACACGACGCCCTGCCCGCGATCGAATGGGCCGTTGACCGCGCCATGGCTGCGCTCGGTGCCGAAGCCGTCGGCATCATGCAGACGCTGCTCGACACAACGCTGGAATACACCAAGATCAGAAAGCAGTTCGGCCGGCCGCTCTCCGCCAACCAGGTGATCCGCCACCGCCTCGCCGACATGGCGATGCAGGTCGATGAGGCGCGCTCGATGGCGCTGCGCGCCGCGTTGAAGGTCGATAGCTCGCCGGTCGAGCGCGCCCGCGCTGCCTCCGGTGCGAAAGCGAAGATCGGCAAATGCGCGCGCTTCGTCGGCGAGCAGTCGATCCAGCTTCATGGCGGCATGGGCGTCACCGAGGAGCTCGAGGTCGGCGCCTATTTCAAGCGGCTGGTCGCCTTCGACACGCTGTTCGGCGGCAGCGCGCACCATTACAGCCGCCACGCCCAGCTCGGCCGCACGGCCTGACACAAGGAGCGCATCATGGACCTCTCGTTCAACACCGAGGAGCGCGCCTTCCAGGACGAGGTGCGCGGCTTCATTGCAAAAAACCTCACCGAAGAGATGAAGCGCGCAACCGCGCTGACGCCGTCGGTGTTCTCCGACCCTGATATCGGCATGGCGTGGCAGCGCGCGCTGCACCGGCAGGGCTGGGGCGCACCGGGCTGGCCGGTCGAATATGGCGGTCCGGACTGGACGCCGGCGCAGCGTTGGATTTTCGAGACTGAATCCGCACGCGCCGGCGTGCCCAATGTCAACGTGATGGGCGTGAAGATGGTCGGGCCCGTCATCATCGGCTTCGGCTCGCCCGAGCAGAAGAATTTTTATTTGCCACGCATCCTCTCCGGCGAAGACTATTGGTGCCAGGGCTATTCCGAGCCGGGCTCCGGCTCCGATCTCTCGTCGCTGAAGACGCGCGCGGTCCGCGACGGCGACGACTACATCATCAACGGCACAAAAATCTGGACCACGCACGCCCACCACGCCAACCGCATGTTCGCGCTGGTGCGCACCAGCGACGGACCGCGGCAGCAAGACGGCATCAGCTTCATCCTGATCGACATGACAACGCCGGGCATCACCACGCGCCCCATCCTCACCATCGGCGGCGACCACGAGGTCAACCAGGTGTTCTTTGACGATGTGCGCGTGCCCGTGGCCAACCGCGTCGGCGACGAAGGCAAAGGCTGGACCTACGGCAAATATCTGCTCGAGTTCGAGCGCGGCTCCGGCATCGCCTCGGCAAAATTGCGCGAGGGTCTGAAGGCGATCGCGGAGCTGGCCGAGTCGGACCTGACGGGTCGCGCGATCGACAGCCCGGATATCGCGACGCGCATCTCGGAGGTCGAAATCGATATCGACGCGCTGGAGATGACCGAGCTGCGCGTGCTCTCCGCACTTCAGACCGGGCAAAATCCCGGCGCGGTGTCGTCGATCCTGAAGCTGCGCAACAGCGAGATCAGGCAGGCCGTGACGCGGCTGGGGGTCGACGTGATCGGTCACGACGCGCTCGCGGTCGAGCCGATGCGCCCGCTCTACAAGCTCAACCATGCGCCGGCGACGCCTGAGGAGATGCTGACGGTGGTCCCGGAATATCTCAACGGCCGCGCCTACACGATCTTCGGCGGCACCTCGGAGATCCAGCGCGACATCATTGCGAAGATGATGCTGGGGATTTAAGGGCGTGGGGATTTAGCCAGAGCTGGCGGGGCATTCTCCGCTGTCGTCCCGGACAAGCGCAGCGAAGCGAAGCGCAGATCCGGGACCCATAACCACAGGGTGAGGTTATGGCGCGAGCTGGTCACCACGAGTCTTCGCCAAACCACTTCCTGTGGTTATGGGTCCCGGGTTCGCGCGTTGCGCGCCCCGGGACGACAGCTGGGTGTATGGCGACAGCCGGCGTAACAACGCGCCCCGCTTAACCCGCCACCTTCGCGTCCTTGATCGCCTTCCAGATCTTCTGGGGCGTCAGGGGCGTGTTCAGCTGGGTGATGCCGAGCTCGGCGAGCGCGTCCATCACGCCGTTGGTGACGCAGGGCGGGCCGCCGATGGCGCCGGATTCGCCGCAGCCCTTGGCGCCGAGCGGATTGGTCCGGCAGGGCGCGGAGTCGTCGAGCGTGACCTCGATCGGCGGAACGTCGTCAGCACGGGGGATGCAATAGTCCTGGTAGCTCGCGGTGAGGAGCTGGCCGTCCTCATCGTAGGACACGCCCTCGTACAGCGCTTGTCCAATGCCCTGCGCGACGCCGCCATGGATCTGGCCGGTGACCAGCATCGGGTTCACGGCAACGCCGACGTCGTCGACGGTGGTGTAGCGCACGACCTTGGACACGCCGGTCTCCGGATCGATCTCGACCTCGCAGATATGCGTGCCGTTCGGCCAGCTCGGGCCATCGACCTCTCCTTCGGAATCGACGCTGAGCTTGGCGCCGCCCTCCTTCTCGGCGAGATCGAACAGGCTGATGCGGCGGTCGGTGCCGACCACGGTGAGCATGCCGCCCTGATATTCGATGTCCTCGACCGAGGTCTCCAGCACGTTGGCCGCCTTCTCACGCGCCTTCTGAATCAGGTCGTTGGAGGAAACTGCCACGGCCGTGCCGCCGACGAACAGCGAGCGCGAGCCGACGCTGCCGAAGCCCATCGCAAGATCCGTGTCGCCCTGGACGACGTCGATCTTGTCCATGGCAATGCCGAGCGTGTCGGAGATCATCTGGGTGTACGTGGTCTGCAGCCCCTGCCCCATCGCCATGGTGCCGGAATGCAGCACGACGCGGCCCTGCGAGGTCGCGTGCAGGCTGACCTTCTCGGTATGCGCGCGGCCGCCGGTCCATTCGATGTAGGAGGTGAGCCCGCGGCCGTAGAGCAGGCCCTTCTTCTTCGCCGCCTTCTTGCGCGCGGCAAAGCCGTCCCAATCGGCCAACTTCACGGCGCGATCGAGCAGGTGGGCGAAGGCGCCGGAATCGTAAACCTGACCCGCGGCGTTGGTGTAGGGCAGCTGCGCCGGCTTGATGTAGTTCGCTTTCCGGATCGCACGCGGATCCATGCCGATTTTTCGCGCGGCGGCGTCGAACAGGCGCTCGACGATGAACACCGCTTCGGGCCGGCCCGCGCCGCGATAGGCGCCGACCGGCGCGGTGTGAGTCATCACCGACTGCACCTCGAAATGCACCAGCGGCAGATCGTAGACGCCGGTCTGCACGAACGGCCCGAGCACCAGCGGGATGATGTTCGCCGCACCCGACGAGTACGCGCCGGTGCAGCCGATCGACTTGACGCGATAGGCCAGCACCTTGCCCTTCTCGTCGAGCGCGAAGGATGCCGTCGAGGTGAGATCGCGGCCATGGGTACCGCCGACGAATTCGTCGGTGCGGTCGCCGCGCCAGCGGATCTTCCGGTTCAGCTTGGTCGCGGCATAGGCGACGATGCCGTCTTCCGGATAGAGGTTGGTCTTCTGACCAAAGCCGCCGCCGATGTCGCCGACCAGCACGCGGACGCTGTCCTTGGGTCGCTTGAGCACGGCTTCCGCCAGCACGTCGCGGGTCGAGGCCGGCGTCTGCGACTGCACATGCAGGAGGAGGCGGCCGGTCTTCTTGTCGATCTCGGCAATGGTCGAGCGCGGCTCCATCGCGGAGGGCACCAGACGCTGGCTGACGATGTCGAGCTCGACCGTATGCGCGGCCTTGGCGAATGCCTCGTCCGCCTTGGCGGCATCGCCATAGCTCATCGCACCGACGATGTTGTCGGGCGCCTCGGGCCACACCACGGGCGCGCCGGGCTTGACCGCTTCGACCGGATCGACCACCGCGGGCTGCACGTCGTATTCGATCACGATCGCTTCGGCCGCGCTCTGCGCCTCGGCACGCGAGGCGGCCACCACTGCGGCCACGGCTTCGCCGGCATAGCGGACGATCTCATGGGCGAGCAGGCGGCGCGGCGGCACCGTCATCGGCTTGCCGTCGGGGCGCTTGAAGATGCTCAGGGTCGGAATGGTGCCGATATCGTCCTTGACGAGATCAGCGCCGGTGTAGACCGCGGTGACGCCCGGCATCGATGCCGCGGCGCTGGTGTCGATCGCGACGATCTTCGCGTGCGCATGCGGCGAGCGCAGCACATGCAACCACAGCGCGCCCTCCTCCGGCTTGTCGTCGATGAACTGACCCTTCCCGGTGAGCAGCCGCTGGTCTTCCAAACGCTTGACGGGCTGGCCCGCTCCGAAACGCAAATTGCCGGGAAGAATGTTCATTCCGTGGGGTCCTCAGGGTCTTTTCGAAACTGCGGGCCGCCTTTTAGCGGATCGATCGGAGGCATACCAGCCGCGGTTTTGGGCGGTGAACCCACAGATTCGTCATGCCCGGGCTTGTCCCGGGCATCCACGTTCTATGTGCCACAGGGCAAGACGTGGATGGCCGGGACAAGCCCGGCCATGACGGCTAATCAAGCTCCCTCAACGCCGCCTCCACCACCTTGCGGGCGTCGGCCGACAGCGCGGCCTGCGGCGGGACGGGATCGCCGACGTCGTAGCCCTGAACCGCCAGCCCCGCCTTGATGCAGGCGGCGAGGTTGAAGCGGGCGAAAGCCTCGTTGATCCGCCACAGTCTGCGCTGGAGCGCCATGGCCTCGTCCCAGCGGCCGGCCTTGCAGAGGTCGTAGAGTGCGACGCTCTGGCGCGGGATGATGCAGGCAGGTCCCGCCATCCAGCCGAGCCCGCCGATCAGCATCACCGCCGCCGGGATGTGGGCGGAGGCCGAGAACACGCGCAAGGCATAGCCGCAGCGGTTCATGATCGAGAGCAGCCGGCCGGTATTGGTCGAGGCGTCCTTGATGTAGCCGATGCGCGGATGTTCAGCGAGGCGCGCGATGATGTCGAGCGTGAGATCGGAACGCTGGAATTGCGGATTGGTGTAGATGACGACCGGGATGTCCACGGCATCCGCGATGGCGCGGAAGTACGATTCGACCTGGGCATCGGCGAGCGGAAAGTACGCTTCCAGGATCGCCAGGATGCCGTTGGCACCACACTTCTGATACGCCCTCGCCTGCGCCACTGCATCCGCCGTCGAGGTGGATGCGACGCCGGCCACGACCGGCACGCGGCCCTTCGCGGCCTCGATGGTGGTCTGCACGATCGCGGTGCGTTGCGCGGCATTGAGATAGGCGAACTCGCCGGTCGAACCCAGCGGCGTCAGCCCGTGCACGCCTGCGCCGATCAAATCGTCGCAGAGCTTGCCGAGGACTTCGGTGCGCACCGTGCCATCGGCATCGACGGGCGAAATGAGGTAGGGAAAGACGCCGTGAAAATCAGGCATGTCAGGCTGAACCCCGGAAAATTGGCTAGCGCCTGACCGGTCATAGCAATGCCCGCGCTATCGATCAAACCCTGATCAGGCGCACCCGCGTGCCCCAGGGATCGACGGCCTCCAGACCATTGGCGAGCGCCGTGACATGCGCGCCGCCCTTGCGCAGGCGCTCCTCCTGCGCAGCGAGAATGTCCTGCTTCGCCATCACCAGCGAGAACCAGGCGAGCCCCGTGGTCTGATCGTCGCGTTGGCCGGCCCCCTGGCTCTGCCAGACGTTCATGCCGAGGTGATGGTGATAGCGGCCCGACGACAGGAACGCGGCGCCGCCACGGCGGCGGGTCGGATCGAGGCCGACCGTGCCGTGATAGAACCGTTCGGCCTCGGCGAGATCGCCGACACGCAGATGCATGTGGCCGACGCGCAGACCATCCGGCGCCTTGGCGTAGTCTGCCACGCGCGTGTTGGTCAGCGACAAGAGGTCAGGGATGTTGAGCTCGTCGCTCGCCATCTTCACGCTGCCCTCGCTCCACTGCCATTGCGAGGGATCGCGGTCGGCATAGACCTCGATGCCGTTGCCTTCGGGGTCGTCGAGATAGACGGATTCGCTGACGAGATGATCGGCGAAGCCCGACAGCGGCACGCGGTGCGAGGCGGCGTGCACCAGCCAGCGCGCGAGATCTTTTCGCGACGGCATCAGGAAGGCGGTGTGGTAGAGGCCCGCGGCGTTGCGCGGCTCGATCGCGGCCTCGGGACGGGCTTCCAGCACGAGCAGCGTGATACCGGCCGTGCCGAGCGTCGCGCCGGTCGCGGAGCGCTCCATCACGGTGAGCCCGATCACGTCGCGATAGTAGTCCGCGACCTTGTCGAGGTTCTTGACCCGGAGCGTCACCATGCCCACCCGCATCGGCGTGCGGCTGGCATAGGTCGGACCGCCGCCTTGCGGCAGGCCCTCGGCCCGAGCGGCGGCGGCCGCCGCCATCGCGAGCGAGGTCGCACCGGCGAGTTGAAGCAGGGTACGGCGGGTGAGGTCGACGGTCATCGGTCGGGGCTCGCTGGAAACGCTTAGGGACGTGCGGTGCAATTTCTGGATTGCTACACGTTCCCGTGAAGGCCTCCCAATCACATGTTCGTCGGCCGTAGTCCTGCGGAAGCCGGTCCGCCCCATCTGTCCTGGCCACCCGGCCAGTTTCGCTATCGCCCGCGACATCCCAGATTGAGGACAATTTACAGGAGCCTTCCATGACCGACCCCACTCCTCTGTCGTCCCTTTCGTCCGCGCTCGCGGATGTCGTGACGCGCACCGCGCCATCCGTCGTCGCCGTGCATTCGCATCGCTCCCGCGCCACCGGCTTCGTCTGGAAACCCGGCTTGATCGTCACCGCCGACGAAGCGCTGGCCGACGAGGGCGATATCCAGATCAGCCTCCCCGACGGCAGCACCGCGGCCGCCACAATCGTCGGCCGCGACCATACGACCGACATCGCGCTGTTGCGCACCGATGCCAGTCTTGCGCCGGTCAAGCTGGCCGCGACCGTTCCGCCCCTCGGCACGCTGTCGGTCGTCGTCGCCACCGATCGCGATGCGCCGAGCGCGGCGCTCGGCATGGTATCACTGTCCGGCAAGAGCTGGCGCTCCTTGCGCGGCGGCGACATCGATGCGCGGATCGAGCTCGACGTACGCCTGCGCTTCGCGCAACAAGGCGGGCTCGCGCTCGATGCATCAGGCGACGCCTTCGGCATGGCCGTGCTCGGGCCGCGGCGGGTCCTGGTGATCCCGACGGCGACAATCGAGCGGGTCGCGGCACAGCTCGAGGCGCGCGGCCGCATCGCCCGCGGATATCTCGGCCTCGGGCTCCAGCCGGTGCGGCTCGACGATGGCATCGGCGCGATGGTGATGAATGTCGACAAGGCCGGCCCTTCGGCTGCGGCCGGCATCCGCCAGGGCGACGTCATCGTGGCGGTTAACGACCAGAAGCTCTCCGGCGTGCGTGCGCTGTCGCGGACGCTGGGACCTGCGAGCGTCGGCACGGTCGTCGATGTCGCGGTGCGCCGCGGCGGCGAGCCAGTCAGCTTCAAGGTCACGATCGGCGAGAGGCCCGAGGCGTGAGCGAGGACAACGCGCCCGAGATCGTGCTCGCCCTGGAGATCGACGATCCCGCCCTCGCCGATCGCCTGGCGGTCTTGCTCGGCAACATCGCCGGGCTTCGGCTCGCCGCGCCCGGCGAGGCCGCCACGGCGACGGTCATGGCGCGCGATCCGCGCAGCATGCCGGAAGACATCGCGCTGACGCAGCGCGAGCTCGATGTCCTGGCGCTGATGGCGGAAGGCGCGTCCAACAAGCTGATCGCGCGCCAGCTCGGCATCTCCGTGCACACGGTCAAATTCCACGTCGGTTCGCTGCTCGACAAGCTGGATGCCACCGGCCGCACCGACGCGGTCGCGCATGCGGCACGCCGCGGCGTGATCGAGCTATGACGCCGTCAGCTCCTATCGCGCTGATGTCGCCGGGAAGCTGAGCCGGACCGTGAGGCCCGGCGCATTGTCGTGCAGTGCAATCTCGGCGCCATGGAGACCGGCAACGGCCGCGACCAGGCTCAAGCCCAGACCGTTGCCCGGCGTGTAACGGCTCTGTTCGAGCCGGTAGAAGCGCTTGAACACGTGATCGCGCTCTCCGGTGGGAATGCCCGGGCCATCGTCGGCGATCGCGATCACCGCCCCGCCACCGGCGCTGCGACAGGTCACGGTGACCTGCCCGCCCGCGCGGCCGTGCTTTATCGCGTTGTCGACCAGATTGGCGATGGCGTCGAACAGCAGGTCGCGGTCCCCCGTAATCGCCACCTGGCGGTCGCCGTCAAGGCTGAGGCGGGTCGCCACCTGCTCGGCCGCGGCGTCATAGAGTTCGACGACCTCGCCGGCGATTTCAGCGAGGTCGAGCGCACGAAACGCACTCCGGCGGGCGCGGGTCTCGATCTCCGAGATCCGCGTGATGGAAGCGAACATGCCGAGCACCGAATCGAGATCGGCGATGGTGTCGCCGATCAGCACCGCATCGGCCTCACCATTGCGCGGGGTGTGATAGGCCTTTTCCAGCCGGCCGCGCATGCGCGTCAGCGGCGTGCGCAGATCGTGGGCGACGTTGTCGCTGACCTGCTTGACCTCACCCATCAGCGTCTCGATGCGGTCGAGCATCTGGTTGAGGTTTTCGGCGACGCGGTCCCACTCGTCGTGACTGCCGCGCAAGGGAATGCGCCGGTCGAGCCCCGACAGCATGATGGCGCGGCTGGTCGCATTGATCTCCTCGATCCGTCCGACCGTGCGCCGCGTCACCAGCACGGCCGCGACCCCGGCCAGCACGGCCAGCAGCACGGCGACGGCGACCATCGCGAGCTCGATCATCGCGGTGAAGCCGCTGTGATCGCCGGCGTCGCCGACCCGGCCCTGCACATAGGCGATCGTGCCGAAATAGACATAGGCCATGATCGCCGCGACGATCAGGCCGAACGCCGCGATCGCGATCAGTGCCAGACGGAAGGTGGAGGAGCGGAGCGTCTTAGCCAGGAGCACGGATGCAATATCCGATGCCGCGGATCGTATGGATCAGCGGATAGGCCTGGGCATCGTCGACCTTGCGGCGGACCCGCCCGACATAGACGTCGATGATGTTGGTGGAGGGATCGAAATGCAGATCCCAGACATGCTGGAGCAGCATCGCCCGGGAGACGACGCGGCCTTCGTTGCGGACGAGATATTCGAGCAGCTGAAACTCGCGCGGCAGCAGCGGAATTTTCCGGCCGCGCCGGCTGGCGTTGCGCGCGATCAGGTCGATGGCGAGATCGCCGACCCGCAGGATGGTTTCCTTGGCGACGGTCTCGCTGCGGCGGCCGAGCGCCTCGAGGCGCGCCAGCAGCTCGACGAAGGAGAACGGCTTGACGAGATAGTCATCGCCCCCGGCGCGCAAACCGCGCACGCGGTCGTCAACCTCGCCGAGCGCGGAGATGATCAGGAAGGGTGCGGCGATGCCGTCGTCGCGCAACTGGCGCATCACGGCGATGCCGTCGATGTCGGGCAGCATGCGGTCGATGGTGATCACGGCATAGTCGCGGGCGACGCCGTGGCTCAGGGCTTCACGACCCGTCGCGGCAAGATCGACGTCGTAGCCCGAGGTGGTGAGTTCCTCGACGAGCTGGCCTGCGGTTTCCGGATCGTCCTCGACGACCAGAATGCGGCGGTGACCTCCGGTCATGCAAAACTCCGCGCGACGATCGCCACCAGACTATCCCGTTCCGGGGCTGAGCGGAACCGCCCGGTGGCGATCGCGACAATGGTGCGGTACCGCGATGCGACTACCAATAGTCTCCGCACACATTGACCCATTGCCATCCATAGGGCGTCAAGCTCCTGCGCCAGCAACCATCGTCGTAATAGTTGGCATAGTTGGCATAGAAGAACGGCGCGCCGACGAAAGCGAACCGGTTGAAGCGGTGACGGTGGAAGAAGGCATGGCGGCCAATGAACGGCCTGCCGTGCCAGCCCGGGCCAGCAAACCGCGGGCCGAAAGCGGCGCGGGTCGCTAATGGTGCACCGGCAAAGCGCGGCCCGATGGCGGCGCGGGCAGCCATTGGCGAGCCGACGAAGCGGGCTCCACCGAAGCCCGGGCCGCCAGCAAAGCGCGCGCCACCCATGCCGCCGAAACCACCCGCGCGCATGCCGCCGAAGCCACCCGCATGCATTCCGCCGCCACCGAAATGCCCGCCACCGCCAAAGCCGCCATGGCCGCCACCGCCGAAGCCGCCACCGCCATGGCCTCCGCCACCGCCGCCACGGGCAAGCGCAGGTGAAGCGAGCGCCATCATTGCGGCGAGCGTCACCGCAGTGACGCCTTTGAGAAGCCTGTTGTCCATCGAAGCATCCTCCGTGCTGCGCGGCGATCTTTCTGCCGCGCGAGGAGGATCAGATGAGAGGAAGGGACAGGCACCTTCAACTTACAAACGCGCCAGATTCTGACGCAGGTGTTAGGGACGAACGCTCTTTCGCTCCCTCACCCCGTTCTGACGGGGAGAGGGTGGGGTGAGAGGCTGCGTCCCGCCAAGGTGATCTAAAAAGTGATCGCAACGCTTGTCCCGTGCACCGTCAAGTTACGAGCCGGAGGGGCCTTTGATCCGGTCAGCCGCATGCCTTGCCTCACCTGGATCGCTAGCGCGATCCGACCTCTCCCCGCAAGAGCGGGGAGAGGTTAAAGTATCACGCCCGCTTGCCGCCGTTCCTCTCGGCCGCCCGGCGCATGGCCTCCGCGAGGGCGCCGCCGCCGGAGGATTCCTGGTTGCGCGGGGCCGACGACGTCATGCGCGCGGGGTTTCGCGACCTGTTGTCCCGCTGCATGCCGGGCGCGTCCTTCTTGGCGCCGACCTCGTCGTCGAGGCGCAATGTCAGCGAGATGCGCTTGCGGGCGACTTCGAAGTCCAGCACCTTCACCTTGACGATGTCTCCGGGCTTCACCACCTCGCGCGGATCCTTGATGTAGTTCCTGGACATCGCCGAGATGTGAACCAGGCCGTCCTGGTGCACGCCGATATCGACGAAGGCGCCGAAGGCGGCAACGTTGGTCACGGTCCCCTCGAGGATCATGCCCTTCTGGAGATGCTTGATCTCCTCGACACCCTCCTTGAACACCGCGGCCTTGAACGCCGGACGCGGATCGCGGCCGGGCTTCTCGAGCTCGCGCAGGATGTCGGTGACGGTCGGCAGACCAAAGGTCTCGTCGACGAAATCTTTCGGCTTCAGCGTACGCACGATCTCGCTGCTGCCGATCAGCGCCTTGATGTCACTCTTGGTGGCGCTGAGAATCCGGCGCACCACGGGATAGGCTTCCGGATGCACGCCGGACGCATCGAGCGGGTCCTCGCCGCCGAGGATGCGCAGGAAGCCGGCGCATTGCTCGAACGCCTTCGGGCCGAGCCGCGGCACGTCCTTCAGCGCCTTGCGCGACTTGAACGGGCCGTTGGCGTCGCGGTGGGCCACGATGCTCGAGGCCAGGCCGGAGCCGACACCCGACACGCGGGCCAGAAGTGGCGCCGAGGCGGTGTTGACGTCGACGCCGACCGCGTTCACGCAGTCCTCGACCACGGCATCGAGCGACTTGGCGAGCTTGGCCTGGCCGAGGTCGTGCTGGTACTGGCCGACGCCGATCGCCTTGGGCTCGATCTTGACGAGCTCGGCGAGCGGGTCCTGGAGACGGCGGGCGATCGAGACTGCGCCTCGCAGGGTGACGTCGAGACCCGGCAACTCCTCCGAGGCGAAGGCCGAGGCCGAATAGACCGACGCGCCGGCTTCCGACACCACGATCTTGGTCATCTTCAGCTCGGCCAGGCCCTTGACGAGATCGCCTGCGAGCTTGTCGGTTTCGCGCGAGGCGGTGCCGTTGCCGATCGCGATCAGCTCGACACGATGCTTCAGCGCAAGCTTGCCGAGGATCGCAAGCGCCTCGTTCCACTGCCGCTGCGGCTCGTGCGGATAGATCACGGCAGTATCGACCACCTTGCCGGTCGCGTCGGTGACGGCGACCTTGACGCCGGTGCGGTAGCCCGGATCGAGGCCCATGGTGACACGGGTGCCGGCGGGTGCCGCGAGCAGCAGGTCGCGCAAATTGGAAGCGAACACGCGCACGGCCTCGGTCTCGGCGGCATTCCACAGCCGCATGCGCAGGTCGATGTTGAGATGCACCTGGATCTTGGTGCGCCAGGCCCAGCGCACGGTGTCGATCAGCCAGCGGTCGCCGGCGCGCTTGAGGTCGGCGATGCCGAACCGCTTCATGATCTTCAATTCATAAGCGCTCGGCACGCCCGGCGGCGACGCTTCGGCTTCGGCCTGCATCTGAAGGTCGAGGATTTCCTCCTTCTCGCCGCGGAACATCGCGAGGATGCGGTGCGACGGGAGCTTCGTCAGCGGCTCGGAGAACTCGAAATAGTCGGCGAACTTTTCGCCCTCGGTCTTCTTGCCCTCGCGCACCTTGGAGGCCATGCGCGCGTTGGTCCACATCTCTTCGCGCAAAGCACCGATCAGGTCGGCGTCTTCGTCGAAGCGCTCGACCAGGATGGCGCGGGCGCCATCGAGCGCGGCAGCGGCATCGGCAACGCCCTTCTCGGCGTTGATGAAAGTTTCGGCCACGACCTTCGGATCGTTGCCCGGCTCTGCCATCAGCTGATTGGCCAGCGGCTCGAGACCGGCTTCCTTGGCGATCTCGGCCTTGGTGCGGCGCTTCGGCTTGAACGGCAGATAGATGTCTTCCAGGCGCGCCTTGCTGTCGGCGGCGAGAATGGAGGCTTCCAGCGCCGCATCGAGCTTGCCCTGCTCGCGGACCGATTCGAGGATGGCTTTGCGGCGGTCTTCGAGCTCGCGCAGATAGCCCAGGCGCTCCTCCAGGGTGCGCAATTGCGCGTCGTCGAGCGCACCGGTCGCTTCCTTGCGGTAGCGGGCGATGAAGGGAACCGTGGCGCCGCCGTCGAGCAACGTCACCGTCGCCTCGACCTGCTCCGCCCGTACCCCAAGCTCCTGCGCAATTTTCTGGTTGATATTTGCCACGCGAGAATCCCTCTATCCAAGCACGCGACGCGGGGGCGAACCACCGGCAGCGGGACGCCGCTTATGGACCAACCGAGGTTGATTCATCAAGGTGCGGCGCGCAACCGTCGACAGAGGATTTTTTTGTTGAACCGGATGCGATCTCGCCACATTCGTGGGTGCCTGCACCCCCGCTTGTGCCTTGACATGCGCCTCCGTTCCACGGCTGGTTCATCCGCCGGACCACCGAACTCCACACGAGGACTGCAATGCGGACAGCATCGGTCGGCGTCTTCAGGGTCGCCACCAAGGGCCCCGGCGACGTCTCCGGCCTCATGGCCATGATCGGCTCCGGCGCGATCGACCCGACAACGATTTTGGCCATCCTCGGCAAGACCGAAGGCAATGGCGGCGTCAACGATTTTACGCGGGAATATGCCGTTGCTGCGTTGTGCACCGCGCTGGCGCCAGAACTCGGCCTTTCGCCAGAGGCGGTCGAGCAGCGCATCGCCTTCGTGATATCGGGCGGCACCGAAGGCGTGCTCAGCCCGCATATCACGGTGTTCACGCGGCGCCAGGCTGAGCGCCCGGCAGGCATGTCCGGCAAGCGCTTGAGCATCGGCATGGCGCACACGCGGGACTTCCTCCCCGAAGAGATCGGCCGCTCCGCACAGATCATGGAAACGGCCAAGGCGGTGACTGCCGCGATGGCGGATGCCGGCATCACCGATCCCGCCGACGTCCATTTCGTGCAGATCAAATGCCCGCTGCTCACCAGCGACCGCGTCGAAACAGCAAACGCGCGCGGCAACAAGACGGCCACGACCAGCGCCTACAGCTCAATGGCCTATTCGCGCGGCGCCTCCGCGCTTGGGGTCGCGGTCGCGCTCGACGAGATCGCTTCCGATGTTGGCGACGACGACGTGCTGCGGCGCTACGATCTGTTCTCGTCGGTTGCGTCCACCTCGTCCGGGATCGAGCTGATGCACAACGTCATCATCGTGCTCGGCAACTCGGCGTCTTCAGCAGGCGAGTTCGAGATCGGCCACGCCGTGATGAACGATGCGATCGATGCCCCGGCGGTGGTGTCGGCGTTGAACAGCGTCGGGCTTGGTGTTGGCCTTGGTGTTGGGCTTGGCGTCGCGCCGCTAGCCACCGAGGGCCGCGAGCTCGTCAACATCTTCGCCAAGGCCGAGGCCTCGCCTGATGGCAGCGTGCGCGGCTTCCGCCACACCATGCTCGAAGATACCGACATCAGCTCGACGCGCCACGCCCGCGCGGCCGTCGGCGGCCTGATCGCCGGCCTCGCCGGCACCGGCGCGGTCTATGTCTCCGGTGGTGCCGAGCATCAGGGGCCGGCGGGCGGCGGCCCGGTTGCGGTGATCGCAAGGCTGTCTTAATGACGCGGCGACCTCTCCGCCCGGCGCAACCCTGCCCTTCGCGCCGGCTCAGTTGATTCACGCGGGCCCTTGCGAAAAAGGTGACGCCGCTACCCACGGGGATTTTGACTTCATGACTTTGCCGATGAGCTGGAACGAATGGGCGCAGCACGATGGCGTCGGACTGGCAGCGCGCGTCCGCAAGGGCGAGCTGACGGCGAAGGAACTGGCGCGCCAGGCCGCCGCGGGCGTGGCCAAGGTCAATCCGGCACTGTCGGGCGTGGTCGAGCTGTTCGAGGACGTGATCGCCGATCCGGCCAAGGACGGAGCCAATCTTGCCGGCCCGTTCGCCGGCCTGCCCTTCCTGATGAAGGACCTCGGACCGACCATGAAGGGCCGGCTGCAGGAGATGGGCTCGCTGCTGATGCGCGGCAATCGCGCCGCGGCCGATACGTTCCTCACCGGTAAATTCCGTCAGGCAGGCCTCAACCTGATCGGACGCACCACGACGCCGGAATTCGGCGTGTGCAGCTCGGCCGACAATCCCGCCGTCTACGTGACGCGCAATCCCTGGAATACCGACTACACCACCTGCGGCTCGTCCGCGGGCAGCGCGGCGATGGTCGCGGCCGGCGTCGTCCCGATCGCGCATGCGACCGACGGCGGCGGCTCGATCCGCATTCCCGCCGGCGTCAACGGCAATATCGGGCTGAAGGTGTCGCGCGGCGTGTTCTCGCTGGCCCCGCACATGTCCGACCTCACCGGTCTCGTCTCGATCCAGGGCTGCCAGTCGCGCTCGGTGCGCGACACCGCTGCCTTCGTCGATCACGCGCGCGGGCCTGCGCCCGGCGAGTTCATGCCGTTCTGGACCACGGCGCAGCCCTATTCCGAGATGATCAAGCGCGACCCGTCAAAGCTTCGCATCGCGCTGTCGCACACCTGGGGCGACTACACTGCGACGCCGGAGATCGCCGCCGAGCTGGAGAAAACCGGCCGCTTCCTTGAAGGCCTCGGCCATCACGTCGAATACGCGCTGCCCGAACTCGACTTCCGCGCCGCGTTCGCGGCGCAGACCACCTGCTACATCAGCAATTTTGCCGTGGTGATCTCCAACATGCTCGCCGCACGCGGGATGGAAAAGCCACCGGAAGATCTGATCGAGCCCATGAACATCAGGATCTGGGAAGCCGGTCGGCACACGAGCTTCGCCGAGCGGGCGAAGATGCAAGGCGTGTTCAACACCACGTCACGCGGCTTCGGCGCGTTCTTCGAGCAGTGGGACGTGATCCTGACGCCGATCACCGCGTTGCCGACGCCGAAGGTCGGCACCAGGGAATATCTCACCATCTCCGAAAATCCTGACGTCCTCGACTGGTTCGGCAATCTCTGGCGCTTCTTCGCCTTCACGCCGCTCGCCAATCTCTGCGGCATGCCGGCGATCTCGATGCCGATGGCAGAGCAAGACCACGGCCTGCCGCTCGGCATCCAGGCCATCGCCAAGCAGGCCAATGACGGCCTGCTCCTGCAGCTCGCCGCCCAGATCGAGCGCGCGCTCGACGGCAAGTGGAACGGCGGCAAGAAGCCGAAGGTGCATGTGGGCTGAGAGATTGCGATCGCATTCAAAAGCGATCGCCCGCGATCTCAATTCTTCACCGTCGGGATCACCTCCGCCGGCTGCTGCTGACCCTGCCTGTACATCGCCAGCGCCTTGTCGAGGGCCTCGCGCAGCGCCAGCGCTGCGGCCACGCTGCAACGCAAGTGCGCGGTCTGGACCACGTCGACCCTGACGGCGGCACCGACCGGCATCAGCAGGTTCGCGGCGAGCTCGATCTGGATCGCGCCGTTGTGGTGTCCGAAGCAGGATGCGCCGTCGAAATAGATGATCGGTGCCCGTTCCGAGCTGGAGCTCGAAATGGTCACGGGCCCCTGATTGGTGGCGGGTGTTTCGGGGTCGGCCATGGGCACTCCTTAGGGCTAGTCGACGGACGAAGCGCCCACCATCGTTGCTTCGGCACACCATGTCGAGGCCAAACCGGCCCAGGCAGACCAGCCTGCGAACCTGCCTGATGAGCCCCTTTCGGGGTTTTGCGCGGCGCCCGACCTGGTCTAGAACGTCGTCATGTCCACTTCACCCACCACGCTGCCGTTCGAGGATCTCGCCGAGGCGATCAAGGGCCGCCGCTCCGACTACGGCCATATCAGCGGGCTCCAGCTCGACCGCTTCGCCCCCGCCGAGGCCTGGTCCAGCCTGCCCTATCGTCCGGTCTTCGTCGGCGACACCGAGACCGGCGTGCTGCATGGCGGCGTCGTCACCGCGATGCTGGACGAGAGCTGCGGCATGGCGGTGCAACTTGCGCTCGACGGCACGCGCGCGATCGCAACCCTGGATCTGCGCATCGATTATCAGAAGCCGGCGACACCGGGCCTCGACATCAAGGCGCATTCGGTCTGCTACCGCACCACGCGCTCGATCGCCTTCGTGCGCTCCACCGCCTATCAGGACTCCGAGGACGATCCGGTTGCAACCGCGACCGCCTGCTTCATGATCGGCGCCAATCGCACCAACATGCTCGCGGACCGCAGGATGGACTCGCGCAGCATCCCGACGCTGGAGGCGCCCGACGATCCGGACGGCCCGTTCGCCAACAGCCCGTTCGCGCGCTGCCTCGGCATTCGCGTCAATAACGACGGCACGCTGACGATGCCGTTCTCGCCGCAGATCATCGGCAATCCGATCCTGCCCGCGATCCATGGCGGCATGACCGGTGCTTTCCTCGAGACCTCCGCGATCCTCGGCGTGAGGCGCGAGCTCGGCATCGCCGCGCTGCCCAAGCCGATCGGACTCACCGTCAACTATCTGCGTTCCGGACGCGCCCTCGATACCGTCGCCAATGTCTCGATCGTGAAACAGGGCCGGCGTATCGTCGCCTTCGAGGCGCGGGCCTGGCAGGACGATGCGAACAAGCCGATCGCCACCGCTTTCGGCCATTTCATGCTGCGGCCAACGCCCGGAAGTGACGAGGAATAGGCGTATTTTCCCTTGACGACCGGAGTTCCGGCCACAACGATAGCGCGGTTCCTGCGAGAGGTATTGGATTGCGGCATCCGCTCGACATCATCGCCATGTTCGCCGCGCTCTGGCTGCTGGCGTCGATGGTGCTCGACGCGCTGACGCCGAAGGAGCTGACCGCGGTGATGATCGGCATCGCGATCGGGCCCGCCATCGTCATCACCGCCGTGTTCTATTATTTGCGCTGCCCGCGCACCGATTTCGCGGTGATGTTCGCAGCGCTCTGGCTGATCTCCGATATCGCCATTGCATTCATCTCGCCGACGCAGCTGCCGTATTTCCTGATCGCACTCGGCTTCGTGCCGGCCCTGCTGATCGGCATCGTGCTGCACTGGCAGCGCTTCCAGCACCGCCACGAGCGGCTGCCCGCGCCTTCGGTGAAGCGGGGCTAGCGCGGTAGCAGATTTGTTTTAGCGAGATCCAGCACCTCGTCGCCGCGCCCGTTCATCACGGCGCGCAACACCCAGAGGCTGAAACCCTTGATCTGCTCGGGCGTGATGGTCGGCGGCATCGACAGCTCCTGCTTCGCCGTGACGACGTCGAGCAGCGCGGGTCCGTCATGCGCCAGCATCTCCTTCACGGCGCCCGGAAGCTCGCCGGGGTCCTCGACGCGTTTGGCGAAAATGCCCATCGCGCGCGCCATCGCCGCGAAATCAGGATTCTCAAGATCGACATTGGTGTCGACGAACCCGGCCGCCTTCATCTCCAGCGCAACGAAGCCGAGCACGCCGTTGTTGAAGACCACGATTTTCACCGGCAGCTTCATCTGGGTCAGCGTGATCAGGTCACCCATCAGCATGGCGAAGCCGCCGTCACCGGAAAGCGAGATGATCTGGCGGCCGGGCTGCGAGGCCTGCGCGCCGATCGCCTGCGGCATCGCGTTGGCCATCGAGCCGTGCACGAACGAGCCGATCAGCCGGCGGCGGCCGTTCATGTCGAGATAGCGCGCGGCCCACACCGTGGGCGTGCCGACATCGGCGGTGAAGACGGCGTCGTCGGAGGCATGGTCGCTGATGACTTTTGCCAGATATTGCGGATGGATCGGTTTGCTGCCCGGTGTCCCCTTCGCAAGCGAGTCGAGCCCTTCGCGCGCCTTCTTGTAATGCGCGATGGCGTCGTCGAGATGCCTCCGCTGGGTCTTGGTCTTGAGCAGCGGCAGCAGCGCCTCGATGGTCAGCTTGACGTCGCCGACGAGGCCGAGATCGATCTTGCAGCGCCGTCCCAGATTTTCCGGGCGGATGTCGATCTGCGCGACCTGCGCATCGGTGGGGAAGAACTGCTTGTAAGGGAAATCGGTGCCGAGCATCACCAGCGCGTCGCAGGCGTGCATGGCGGCATAGCCTGAGGAGAAACCGATGAAGCCGGTCATGCCGACGTCGTAGGGGTTATCGTACTCGACATGCTCCTTGCCGCCGAGCGCATGCACGATCGGGCTCTTCAGTGCTTCGGCCAGCTGCATCAGCGGCGCATGCGCGCCGGCGCAGCCGCGGCCACAGAACAGGGTGATGCGCTCGGCGCCGTTCAGGAGGTCCGCGAGCGCCTTCAGCTCGTCGGCCTGCGGCACAACCTTCGGCGCCGACAGCGCGAGCCCGCGCGTCGTCGACAGCGCGCGCTTGGGCGGGCTGCGGAACGCGATGTCGCCGGGCATCGCGATAACCGCGACGCCGCGCAGGCCGACCGCCGCACGAATGGCGTTCTCGATCACGTAAGGCAGCTGGCTCGCATCCGACACCAGCTCGCAATAATGGCTGCACTCCCTGAACAGGTTTTGCGGATGGGTTTCCTGGAAATAGCCGCCGCCGATCTCCGCCGAGGGGATCTGCGCGGCGATCGCGAGCACGGGAACACGGCTGCGATGCGCGTCGAACAGCCCGTTGATCAGATGCAGATTGCCCGGGCCGCAGGAGCCTGCGCACACCGCAAGGCTTCCGGTCATCTCGGCTTCGCCGGCAGCCGCGAAGGCCGCCACCTCCTCGTGGCGGACATGAATCCATTCGATGGTGCCGCGGCGGCGCAGCGCCTCGGTGAGACCGTTCAGACTGTCGCCGACGATGCCGTAGATGCGCTTGACGCCGGCCTGCTCGAGCGTTGCCACGAACAGATCGGCTACGTTGTTGATCGCCATGTCGGTCTCCTGATCTCGCTGGTGCAGCAAGATAGGATAAAGCGCGGCTATGACGGGATCACGGCTTGTTTATTGCTGGGTCAGTCTTTCACAATCGCCCGATCATAGGCCGCGATTGTCACCTTTGCGCGAGCGGCGACATCGGCGGCCGTCATGCCGGGCTTGTAGAGGCTGGAGCCGAGCCCGAACGCGGTCACGCCGCCCTTCATGTACTCGGCAAAATTCTGGTCGGAGACGCCGCCGACGGCGGCGATCATCACGCCCGCCGGCAGCACGGCGCGGATCGCGGCAATACCGGACGCACCGAGCACGCTGGCCGGAAAGAATTTCAGGCCCGATGCTCCGGAGCGCGCCGCGAGCAGCGCCTCGGTCGGCGAGAACACGCCCGGCAACGTCACCATGGCGTACTGATGTGCACGCGTGAGCACCTGCGTATCCACATTCGGCGAGACCATCAACTTGCCGCCGACGTCATTGAGACGATCGACATCTGCGGCGGTCAAGACCGTGCCGGCGCCGATCAGGACGCTGGCCGGCGCGAGCTTCGCGGCAATCGCGATCGAGCGGAACGGCTCCGGTGAATTCAGGGGGATCTCGATCGCGGTCATGCCGGCCTCGATCAGCACGCCGACGATCGCCTCGGTCTCCTCGGGCTTCACACCACGCAGGATCGCGACCAGCGGACGCTTCATCGGCGGAAAGGGAACGCTCATCTCAAGATTCCTCTCATTTCGTCCAGATCGCGGCAGCGGCCATCGACAGGCCGCGGCGAACGGCTTCATCGGCATCGATCGGCTGCACGGTGACCGACAGCGCATCGAAGGCCAGCCGGTACAGCATCGCGAGCCGCCCGGAGGCAATCAGCGTGATGCCCGCTTTCGGCACCGTGCCGGAGAGCCCTGCCGCCAGCTCGACGCCGATCAACGTGCCCGACAGCGTCTCGCGCGCGGCGGCCGGCGTGCCGCCGAACAGGAGCTGCCGCGACCGCGCTGTGAACAAAAGGTTGGCCGCGAAGGCCGGCGCTTCATACGCGGCTTTCACGGCCGCCTTGAAGCTCGCGACATCCTCGGCGTCATCGGCACCGGCGACCGCGAGTGACAAGATCGTCTCGCGCGAGACCACGCTGAAGAGCTCGCCGGTCATGAAGGTGGAGAAATGCACGACCGTGCCGTCCTTCACGCGCACCCATTTCGAATGCGTGCCGGGCATGCAGACCAGCGCTTCGCCAGGGGCCCCGAGACCGAGTGCACCGAGCAGCTGCGTCTCCTCGCCGCGCATCACGTCCGGCGCCCTGGTATCGCGCTGCGCGATCCCGGGCAGGATGCGAATATCGCGCGTCTCGCCGGGCACAAGCGCGGCCTGCTTCAGCACGGCAGAGAGCGGCGCAGGTGTGTCAACATAGCCGGCCTCGACCCAGCCGGTCTTGGCGCCGGCCATACCGCAGACAAGCACCGGCAGCTGGGCCGGGGCCTCGACAGCTGTGAGATGCGACTGCAGCACGCCGGCAAAGCCGGCCTTGGCCGCGGCCAGCATGCCCTCATCGCTGCGACGTTCAGCCAGCACCTTGCCGGCACGGTCGATCAGCCAGAGGCGGAAGCTACTGGTGCCCCAGTCCACCGCGACATAGGCGGGTTCGGTCATCTCAACACGTATCCTTAGTCTCACGGCCAAGACGCCGTCTCGCGACAATGAGACGACGGCGCGCAAATCCGCCCCGGGATATCGGCTATTGCCGCCTCAAACCAGCGATTTTTCGCGGGTCTGAGGCGCTCGCCGCGCTGGCACACCGCTTGCGATGCGGTGGCACACCGCTTGCTAAAGCTGTCCTGTTCAAGTCCGGGAACGCGCAACAAGACGCGTCAACATCAGATGAGGAAACCCATGGAGATCGGCTATTTCACGATGCCTTCGCACCCGCCGGAGTGCGGCTTGAAGGAAGGAAACGACTGGGACCTGCAAGTCATGCGCTGGCTCGATGAGCTCGGCTATCAGGAGGCCTGGGTCGGCGAGCACCACACCGCGCCCTGGGAACCCAATCCCACGCCGGACCTCCTGATCGCGCAGGCGCTGATGCAGACCAAGAATATCCGCATCGGGCCGGGCGGCTTCCTGCTGCCCTATCACCATCCGGCCGAGCTCGCCAACCGCGTCGCAATGCTCGACCATCTCTCCGAGGGTCGACTCAATTTCGGCGTCGCCGCTAGCGGCCTGCCGAGCGACTGGGCGATGTTCAACGTCGACGGCATGAGCGGACAGAACCGCGACATGACCCGCGAGGCGCTGGAGATCATCCTGAAGCTGTGGTCCGATCCCGCGCCCTTCACCTACAAGGGCAAGTTCTGGACGGTGACCAAGCCGGACACGATGTTCGACTTCCTCAAGCCCCACATCAAGCCGCTCCAGGCCCCGCATCCGCCGATCGGCGTTGCCGGGCTCTCTAAGAACTCGGACACGCTGAAGCTCGCCGGCGAGCGCGGCTTCATTCCAATGAGCCTCAACCTCAACCCTGCCTATGTCGGCAGCCATTGGGACTCGGTCGAGATCGGCGCCGCCAAGACCGGACGCAAGCCGAACCGGGCGGACTGGCGCCTCGTACGCGAGGTGTTCGTCGCCGACACCGACGAAGAGGCGTGGAAGCTCTCGACCGGTGACATGATGGGCCGGATGATGGGCGAGTACTTCCTGCCCCTGCTCGGCCATTTCGGCTTCAAGGACTATCTGAAGCACGCGCCCGACGTGCCCGACAGCGACGTCACCGTCGAATATTGCGCCAAGCGGAACTGGATCGTCGGCTCACCCGCAACCGTCGCCGAGAAGATCGAGAAGATCTACGACGAGGTCGGCGGCTTCGGCGTGCTATTGGTGTTCGGCTTCGACTACAAGCACAAGCCGGAGGCCTGGCGCCATTCGCTCTCGCTGCTCAGCAAAGAGGTGATGCCGCGCCTGAAGCATCTCGGCTCCGCGAAGAAGGCCGCTTGACGCGCGGCGGGTGCGGCGCAATCGTGTCGCACCCGCCCCGTTTCGGAGATTTCGGCGTGAGCGTCGACGCAAAGGATTTCAAACTGGCAATGCGCCAATGCGCCGGCGCGGTTGCGCTGGTCACGGTTGGCGCCGAGCACGGCAAGCGCACCGGGCTGACTGTGACATCAGCCTGCTCGCTATCGGACAATCCGCCGTCCCTGATCGTCTGCGTCAACCGTAACGCCAGCGCACATGCGCGAATCCGCGAGGAAGGCGCCTTCGCGATCAACTTCTTGCACGAGGACCACGCCGTGCTCGCGCTCACCTTCAGCGGCCAGAAGGGCGTCAACGGCGACGACCGATTTGCGTTCGGGCAATGGACGCGCGGGGTGACCGGCGCACCGGTGCTGACGGATGCGGTCGCCGCATTCGACTGCGTGCTGGCGCAGGAATTCGAGACCAAGACGCATTCGATCTTCGTCGGCGAGGTGCGTGGCGTCACGCATTCCGACGAGGCCGCGCCGCTGGTGTATCTGCGCAGCAGCTTCCACGTCCCTCACGAAATCCGCGGCACCGTTTCAGTCGGCGACCTCGATTCGCGGCATCTGAGCTGGAGCGATTTTTCGTAAGCTTCTCGCTTGCTGTTTTCCCTTCTCCCCTTGTGGGAGAAGGTGGCGCGAAGCGCCGGATGAGGGGTATGTCTCCGCAAACTCGAAAGGGAGTAATCGCGGAGGCAGACCCCTCACCCGTCTCGCCGCTACGCGGCGATCCACCCTCTCCCACAAGGGGAGAGAGGAAGAAAGAACGCCGCATGCGACTGAACGCTACTGCGCCGTCTCGATCTTCAACTGCTTGATCTTGCGGTACAGGGTGGCGCGGCTCAGCTTCAGCGCGCGGGCAGCTTCCGTCACGCGGCCGCCATGCTTGCGTAGCGCCTCGACGATCGTCGCGCGCTCGGCCGTTGCGAGATCGGGCTCTGCCGTCCACCCACCGAACGGAGGCAGATCGAGATCGGCATCCATGATGACGCCGTCCTCCGCGGTGCAGCCGGCAAGCCGCAGCACGTGGCGCAGCTGGCGCATGTTGCCGGGATAGGGATAGGCCGAGAGCAACGCCCAGGCCTCGTCCGACAGGCGGCAATCCGGCGCCTCCTCGCGCGCGATCTGGCGGATGATATCGTCTCTGTCGGCGCGCTCGCGCAACGCCGGCAGTCGCACGTCCATGCCGCGCAGCCGGAAGTAGAGATCGGCGCGGAAGGCGCCCTCCTCCGCCATGCGGCCGAGGTCGCGATGGGTCGCGCTGATCAGGCGGATGTCGACCGGCACCGGCTTGAGCGCGCCGAGCGGCCAGACCTCGCGGTTTTCGAGCACGCGCAAGAGGCGCGTCTGCAGCGCGATCGGCATGTCGCCGATCTCGTCGAGAAACAGCGTGCCGCCGTCGGCCTGCACGATCAGACCCTTCGAGCCGTCGCGGCGCGCGCCGGTGAAGGCGCCGGCCTCATAGCCGAACAGCTCGGCGTCGATCAGGCTCTCCGGCATCGCCGCACAGTTCAGCGCGACATAATGGTTGCGGGCGCGGTTGCTCGCCGCGTGAATGGCGCGCGCGAACACATCCTTGCCGACGCCGGTCTCGCCATGCAGCAGCACCGGCAGATTGTGGTCGCCGATGCTTCTCAGCCGTTTGACGCTTTTGATCAGGCCGGGATCGCGACCTGCGAGCCGATGCAGCGAATTGAAACGATCGACGGGAACGTCACGACGCTGAGTGGACGGCCTCGCCCGCAGCGGCGGCGCGACATGTCCCTGCCCGAGCGCGCTGCCGTCGGCGCGGCGCAGTTCGACGACCTCGTCCGCACCACGCGCCGCGTGATGATCGAACTTGATATAGCGCGACAGATCGATGCCCGATGCGATCAAGCCGTCTGTGAGGCCCAGCAGCGCGCGCGCCGAACGGCAGGCGCCGACGATGCGGCGATCGTCGTCATAGGCAAGCAGGCCGCTGCCGCCGTCGCCCGGCACGGTGGCGATCCAGGCGTTGTGGAAATGGCCGCGGAAGATCGCGCCCTCCATCCGCCGCGTCGCCTCCATCGTCACCGCGAGCGCGAGCTGATGCCCGGCGCGTTCGAGATCCTCGCGGCACGAGGTGATGTTCACGGCACCGGCGAGCCGGCCGGCCTGATCGAACAGTGGCGCCACGGCGCAGGAGAACATGTGCCACTGCGCGCGAAAATGCTCGTCGCGATGCACCAGGATGGGCTTCTCTTCGGCAAGCGCAGTGCCGAGCCCGTTGGTGCCCTCGAAGGTCTCGGCGAAATTCGAGCCGGTGTAGATCTTCCAGTCCAGAAACATCTTTGCGTCGGCTTCGGCCGGCAGGCGGCTGAACAGCATGGTCGCGTTCACGTCAGCGAGATTGACGCAGTAGCCGGCGTCGCGCAGCACGCGGGCGAGATCGTCGAGCTCGGGGGTCACGAGCCTGATCGTCTCCTCCATGGGCCCGGCGACGTGGCGAATCTCGGCTTCGGTGAGCGTCTGCGGCGGGCCCTGGCGGGCGGGGTCGAGCTTGTGGCTCACCAGGCAGCGCCGCCAGGAATTGGCGATGCGCGAAGAGGCATCGACGTCGGCCACGTGATTGGCGACGGACAAGACACGGGCGACATGGTTCGAGGCCGAAAGGCTGGCCATCGCGGACGTCTCCACCCTGCATTATTGTGCAAAGTCTGGCAGCACAGGCGGGGATGTCAATCGGGAACCGGGACGCAGCTATTGCTGCACTGCGCTCACCACGTATCGATGCAGGGTCGCTTCTTCTTCGTCCTCGCGGGCGGCCTCGGCACCGAGCGCACGCCCGCCATGATCCAGCGCCGCGTCTCGGCGGGGTCGATGACGTTGTCGATCTCGAACACCGAGGCGATCGAGACCGCCTTGCCGTTGGCATAGAGCTCGGCGACCTTGTTCCGATAATAGGTCTCGCGCTCCTCGGGGTCGGCGATCGCCTCCATCTCCTTGCGGAAGCCGAGGCGGACATACCCCTCCAGGCCCATGCCGCCGAATTCGCCGGTCGGCCAGGCCGCGGTGAAGAAGGAGGCGTGGAAGCCGCCGCCGATCATCGACTGCGCGCCGAGACCATAGCCCTTGCGCAGCACGATGCCGAACAGCGGTACGGTAAGGCTCGCGCCGGTGACGAACATGCGCGAGACGTGGCGCACGATCGCGGTCTTCTCGGCCTCCGGACCGACCATGAAGCCGGGCGTATCGCAGAGCGAGACGATCGGCAGATCGAAGGCGTCGCAGAGCTGGAGGAAGCGCGCGGCCTTGTCGCCGGCGTCGGCATCGATCGCGCCGCCGAGATGGCGCGGATTGTTGGCGATCAGTCCGAACGGCTTGCCCTCGATGCGGATCAGCGCGGTGATCATGCCAACGCCGTAGTCGCGGCGCAACTCCAGCACGGAATCCTTGTCCGCGACGAGATCGATGACGCTGCGGATATCGTAGACCCGCAGGCGGTTCTCCGGGATGGCGCGGCGAAGCAGGCGCTGGTCGGCCGCTTGCCACTCCGTCACCGCACCCTGGAAGTAGGACAGGTATTTTTGAGCCACCCGCGTCGCCTCCTCCTCGTCCTCGACCAGGATGTCGATGACGCCATTCGGCGACTGGAACGTAACAGGGCCGACCTCGGCCGGATGATAGACGCCGAGACCGCCGCCTTCGATCATCGCCGGACCGCCCATGCCGATCGAGGCGTTCCTGGTAGCGATGATGACATCGCAGCAGCCGAGCATCGCGGCGTTGCCGGCAAAGCAGTAGCCGGAGACCACGCCGATAACCGGCACGAGGCCGGAGAGCCGTGCGAACTGCACGAAGGACGGGCCGTCGAGGCCGGTCATGCCGAGTCGGTCGGTGTCGCCGGGCCGGCCGCCGCCGCCTTCGGCGTAAAACACCAAGGGCACACGCCAGTCTTCCGCCAGCGTCAGCATGCGGTCGATCTTCTTGTGGTTCATGTGGCCCTGCGTGCCCGCGAGCACGGTGTAGTCGTAGGCCACGACGATGCAGCGGCCGCCCTCGGCGCCGAACTTCTCGGCATTCACCGTCGCAACACCCATCACGAGGCCGTCGGCCGGTGTGCTCTTGATGAGATCGTCGAGCTTGCGGCGGCGTCGCTGCGCTGCGATCGCAAGGCTGCCATATTCCATGAACGAGCCGTCGTCGACGAGCTGCGCGACGTTCTCGCGCGCTGTGCGCTGGTTGGTGTTGCGGCGGCGCTCGACCGAGGCCGGCCGGTTCGCATCGAGCGTATTGGCCTGGCGCGCGATCATCTCGGCGAGATCAGGGCGGATGTGGTCGAGATCGACATCGGCCTCCGCTGCCGACGCATCGGCCGCGACGTCGAGCGGCTCCAGATACATGATTGGTTCGCCATGCATCAGGGTCACGCCATCGCCGGCGACGAGCTTCATGACGCGGCCGCCCTGCTCGGCCATGACCAGATGCTCCATCTTCATGGATTCGATCACGGCGAGCTGCTGGCCCGGGCGCACGATCTCGCCTTCCTTCACCTGGATGATGACGATGGTTCCCTGCAAGGGCGCAGCGACCATCACCGCGCCTTCGGGCACGATCTGCGCGACGTGCGTCTCCGCGCCATGGCCGCTTCGCTCGGTCGCGGCAAAATAGAGCGGCTTTGCCGCGCCATCGGCCGCCTCGACCAGCTTTGCGATGTTGCGATCGATGAAATCGGTCGCGATGCGGTTAGTCCTGAAATCGGGATGTGCGAGCACGGCTTGGAGGAAGGCGATGTTGGTCACGACGCCGTCGATCCTGAACTCGCGCAAGGCGCGCGAGGCTTTTGCCACGACGTCGTGCCAGGCTTCGCCCGGCGTGTGCACGATGACCTTGGCCAGCAGGGAGTCGAACGCCGCGCTGGTTTTATAGCCGGCATAACCAAAACTATCGACGCGGACGCCGGGCCCCGACGGCGGCTCGAACACGGCGAGCACGCCGCCGGTCGGATGCGTCGCCCCCAGCTCGTCCAGCGTCTCCATGTTGACGCGGAGCTGCATGGCATAGCCACGCGGCTTTGGGATGGCGCCCTGTGCCAGATCAAGGGATGCCAATGTTGCGCCGGCGGCGACCGCGAGCTGGGCGCGGACGAGGTCGAGGCCGAGCACTTCCTCCGTCACGGTATGCTCGACCTGAAGCCGCGGATTGGCCTCGATGAAGGCAAAGCTGTCCTCGGCCGTGCCGTCGACCAGGAACTCGAAGGTGCCGAGATTGTCGTAAGACGCAGCGGTCGCGAGCTGCTTCGCAGCTTCGATGATGCGGCCGCGCAAGGCGTCACTGAGCGACGGGCTCGGCGCCACCTCGATCAGCTTCTGGTGCCTGCGCTGGATGGTGCATTCGCGCTCCCAGAGATGGGAGATCGCGCCGTGGCGATCGCCGATGATCTGCACCTCGATGTGGCGGGCCTGGCGGATCAGGCGCTCGGCATAGACGCCGTCGAACCCGAACGCCGCCTTGGCCTCGGATTGGCAGCGCGCATAGGCTTCCGCGAGATCGGCGGCATTCTCCACGACGCGCATGCCGCGGCCGCCGCCACCGGCCATCGCCTTGATCACGATCGCCGCGCCCTTGCCGAGGGATTCGAAGAATGCCGTGATCTCCTCCAGCGACGAGGGCCCGCTGGTGCCGGCGATGATCGGCACGCCGCAACGCTTCGCCAGTTGCCGCGCCGCGACCTTGTCGCCGAACAGTTCAAGCGCGGCCGGCTTCGGCCCGACGAAGGCGATGCCCGCATCCGCGCAGGCCTTGGCGAACGCGGCATTCTCGCTGAGGAAGCCATAACCGGGATGCACCGCGTCGCAGCCGGCGCTCTTCGCCGCCTTCACCGCCGCTTCGATATCGAGATAGGCCCGTGCGCCGCGGCCGGGGATTTCGACCGCCCCGTCGGCAACACGCGCGTGCAGCGACAGCGCGTCATCGGCCGGATGGATCGCGACCGTCGCGATGCCGGCATCGGCCGCCGCGCGCGCGATGCGGATGGCGATCTCGCCACGGTTGGCGATCAGGAGTTTCTTGAACGACATGCGGCGTCTCCATGCCCGCGGGCCGAGGCGCGGGTCGGCAGGTTCGATGATCCTGCTTCTTCACTTTAACCGCGCTCGTCAAGGGCGAGAACGCCCGTCGCAATAGCCGGTCCCGCGGGCCGGAATATCAGTTGCCGGCGCGCGCGGCGACGAGGCGCATAATCCGCGCCACGGCAGATAGTATGAGCGCGATGTCAGGCGGCCCGCACGCCCGCAACGAAGGTGCTGACCTCGTTCTCCAGTGATTGCAGCTTCTGCGACAGCCGGCCGCTCGATTGCAGCACGAGGCCCGCGGCCTGGCCCGTTTCCGCCGTGGCGTCGGTGACACCGGAGATGTTCTGCGAGACCTGGTCGGTGCCGGACGCCGCCTCCTGCACACTGTGGGCGATCGCCTGCGTCGCGGCGCCCTGCTCCTCGACCGCGGCGGCGATCGACGAGGAGATCTCGTTGACCTCCATGATGGTCTTGCGGATGCTCTCGATGTTGCCGACGACCTGGTTGGTCTCGGCCTGGATCGCGGTGATCTGCGCGCCGATCTCGTCGGTCGCCTTCGCGGTCTGGCTCGCCAGCGATTTCACCTCGCTCGCGACCACGGCAAATCCCCTGCCGGCCTCGCCGGCGCGCGCCGCTTCGATGGTGGCGTTGAGCGCGAGCAGGTTGGTCTGCGAGGCGATCTGGTTGATGAGGTCGATGACCTCGCCGATCTTGTGCGCGGCGGCGGCCAGCCCCTGCACGGTGTCGTTGGTGCGCTGACCGTCCGCGGCCGCCTTGTCGGCCACGCTTGCAGCCTGCGCGACACGCTGGCTGATCTCGGTGATCGAGGACGACAGCTGCCCGGCGGCGGACGCCACCGTCTGCACATTGCTCGACGCCTGCTGGCAGGCGGTCGCGACGAAGCTTGCGCGGTCGGTCGCCTTGTTCGCGGTCTCCGACATGCCTTGCGCGGCCTGCTGCATCGCGCGCGCCTCGGTGAAGACGTCGCGGACGACGGCCTGAACGCTCGCCTCGAACTTGCCGGCGAGATCGCCCATCGTCTTGCGTTTCTCGTCGTCGGCCCTCTGCTTCGTCTCCTGCTGCTCGGTATGCATGCGGCTCACCGCCGACGCATTGTCCTTGAACACGGCAAGCGCCTTGGCGAGCCCGCCGACCTCGTCGCTGCGGCCGGTGTAGGGCACCTCGAACGCGCTGTCGCCGGCGGCGAGTCGCTCGGTCAGCGCGGTGATTTTCGCGAGCGGCCGGGTCACGCTGCGGCCGATCACGAAGGAGCAGGCCAGCACCAGGACCAGGACGGCCAGACAAATGTAGGCGAATGTCGTCGCGTTCTGGCGGAAAACGGCGTCGACGTCGTCGAGATAAATGCCGGTGCCGATGATCCATCCCCAGGGCGCAAAGCCCTTCACATAGGAGATTTTTCCGACCGGCTGCTCGAAGCCCGGCTTCGGCCAGAGATAGCTGTAGAAGCCGGCGCCCTGCTTGTTGACGACGTCAACGAAGCCCATGAACAGCGCGTTGCCGGCGGGGTCCTTCATGCCGGAGAGATCCTTGCCGTCGAGCTCGGGCTTGATCGGGTGCATGACCATCTTGGGGGCCATGTCGTTGATCCAGAAATACTCGACCTTGTCATAACGCAGGCTCTTGATCGTTGTGATCGCGGCGGCCTGCGCCTGCTCGCGCGGCAACTTCCCCTCGCTCTCGAGCTTCTGATAGTGCGCCAGGATGCCGTAGCCGACATCGACCATGTGCTGCGTCTTGGCCTGGCGGTCGGCAATCATCTGCGCACGCAGGGTCGAGAGCGCGATCGGCGCCAGAGCGATCATGCCGAGGAGGCTGATGCCGACAATCAGGACTAGCTTGAAACTGATGCGGGAGAAAAACATCGGAGCTCGCAAGAATTGGAAGGGCTGATATGCCAGTTTATCCCGCACCCCTTAGCGAAGCTTTAAGCATTCGGGTTCCCCAAATCCCCACGAAATTGCGTTGGAGGCAGCCGGCGCGCGGCGTGCGACTTGGCAGGCTGGCGAGGCTTGGCTGCATCCGGGATCCCGGCTCTTTAGATCTAGAAGACCTCGATATCGCCGCTGCGAGCGTTGACTTGCGGTCGGCTCTGGCGGAACGATCGGCGCAGATCATCAGCGCCAGCTGTGGCGTGAGCTGCACAGAAGGCCAGAGGCTCAATGCATCAATCGACATATGGCAAGTCCCTCGACCTTCCTGCGCTGTGCGCGGCGGAGCGGCTTTTCATCTGGGGATTTCGGGCCAAGGCACGCAGCGGAAGCGCCGTTCCGACTGCGGCCGATATCCAGCAAGTGTACGACCACTTTCGCGTGGGCGACGCCGTGCCGTCGCTAGAATCCATCATCGAGATCTTCGCGTGCACGGCGCATACGGCCATCGAAGTTCATTGTCCGACCTGTCCGAAGATGTCGGACAGCGAGCACGGAATCTTGCGGGCGATCGCCGCGGCACAACAGGAACGCATCGACGTCGCGCGCGAGCAGTTCGAGAGCTGGTTGCCGCCGGTCGGTGCCGATTGGGCTCTCGCGCCCGTGCGGGGGCTTGCAACGATCTTCCGCATGGCCGGCCTCATCCTGCCCGACCGACACGTTCAGTCTTTCGACCATGACCGGACGATGGCAATGAAGAGCTGGCTGGTCGGAAGTCCCACGCTGCACTGACGGGATCGTTCATGCTCCACGATACGTGCGGTTCTGCGCCAGTCGAAACAGCCGGCCAGCCGCGGCTCTGTCCGCTCCAGGCCGCGCTTGCGGCGCGTCCCTGCGTCGAGAGCTACGATGAATTTTCCCGCGTTGCGCTGTCGCTGTTCCGATTCATCGGAGCGGCCTATACGACCGGCGCCTCCGATTGCTGGGAAGCGGCCTATCGCTTCGCCGACGAGGCGCCGGGCATCGCCGACAGTCCGCTGCTGGTGGCGCGCGCTGCTGCGCTCGTCAGGATCCTGCGCAGCGGCCGGCCGTGCGAACTGTGCTTCATGCCGCCCTCGTGCCGGCGCCTGTCGCAGGACGAGGCGGAATTGATGCGACTGCTGGCGGTCGCACGCCGCAACCAGCCGGGCGAACTCGAATCCATCGTTTGCCAGTACGTCGGGAACGAGAACGAGATCGCGACGACGCGGGCCGTCAACGCGCTTGCCTTGTGCTGACGCTTTGATGGGTTCTAGTCGCATCTCAAGCGACCTTGCGCTATCAACATCGCCATGGAGACGCAGTGTTCGATGCCCTCCATAAAACCTCCAGACGGCCCCAGGGATCACCACCGCTGGGGTCGTCGTTTTGCGGCCTGGCCTAACCGCCCTTCTTGCCAAGCACGAGATCGATGGTGTGAGCCGCGATCTTGCGCAGCTGCGGCTCGTCGCCGAAGGCACGTTCGAGCACGCCAAGGCCGCGCGTCACCGTGATGATATGCAGCGCTGCGGCCGCGGGATTGCCATTGAACTCGCCGCGCTCTGCGCCTGCCGCCAACGTCTCTTGAACCAGCATGGTGATGCGCGAGATGAGGCCCGCAAAGGCCTGACGCGCGTCTTCATCCAAGCCCTCCCCTTCGGCCGCGCCGAGCTCCATCAATCCGCGCGTGGTCGGACATCCCCGCGGCGGCGAGCCCGAGCGGAAGTTGGTGATGGTCAGGTCGAAGAACGCGGTAAGGCGTTTTCGCAGTGAGCCCGCGCCGAGCGCCTTTTGCAGGGCGAGGAGATAATCGCCCGCATAACGCTCATAGGCCTGGAGGAACAGCGCCTCCTTGCTGCCGAAGGCATTGTAGAGGCTGCCGCGCTGAACACCGGCATCGCGCGCGATGTCCGACAGCGACGTGCCGCGCACGCCCTTGCGCCAGAACTGGTCGAACGCGATACGCAGGACGTCGTCGTGGTCGAATTCGCGCGGCCTCAAATCCTGCTCCTCGGTACGGCAAAAATATTTGACACGATGTCAATAACGTGTTTTCTCGACATCGTGTCAAAAACTAATTGGGATTGATAGCCCGTTCCGTCAATGGGCCCAACGGCCGGCGCTTGCGTGCGCCCTGGCCGATCGGGCTCGCATGCCAAAAGGGACCCGCCCATGCCTCTCCTTCACATCTCGATGCGCGCCGGCAAACCGGAAGCCTATCGGCAGGCGATCCTCGATGGTTTGTACCGCGCCATGCGCGAGGCACTGAACGTGCCCGAGGGCGACGAGTTCATGACCATCAGCGAGCATGACGCCTCGAACTTCCGCTGCGGCAATGCCTATGGCGTCAAACGCAGCGACGACGCCGTGCTGATCCAGATCACCGTGTTCGCTTCGCGCACGGCGGAGCAGAAGATGGTGCTGTACCGGCGGATCGCAGACCTACTCGGCGAAAACCCGGGCATCCGGCCGGAGGACGTGTTCGTCAACGTGCTCGATGCCCCCGCGGAGAACTGGTCCGTCGGAAACGGCATCGCGCAATTCGCGTGAAGTGAGGGGCGTGCTTCTGGCGTGATCGCTTGCTTCACCCACCCGCAACGCACGCCGCCATGATCCCGTCGAGCTCGGCCTTCGAGAGCACACCGAGCTCGGTGATGAAGACGATCCGCGATCGCGGCACGCCTTCCGCCGGTGCACCGCCCGTCGCGAGCGTCGCGCGGCCGGCGGCGAACTGAAACACCATCTGGCGCCCGGGTTGCTCGACGGTCTCGAACAGGCCTTTTGCGCGCGCAAGCTTTGGCGCCAGGCGGCCGATCGCCGGCTGCAGGCGCTGCAGCGACAGCGGCTGATCCGAGGTCCAGCTCAGCGTCTCGAAGCGCTCCTCGGACGGCCGTCGTGGTCCAGGGTCGCGCGGCGCGGGCGCGCGATCAACAGCCGCGGGGAACAACAGCGCGGACGGAATCTCGCCGTGCCTGGCATCGACCACCACGGCGGGGACACGCTGCGCGCGGATGGCTTCGCGCATGCGGGCGCCTGCGCTCTCGTCCGCCAGATCGAGCTTGCTCAGCGCCACGATATCGGCGGCGCGCAGCTGCGACCGCATCAGCGCATCATCCAGGGCCGCAGGTAGCGTCGCCGCATCCATCACGCAGAGCACCGTTTCCAGCGGCGCCTCGCGCAGGATCACGGGGTCCATCAGGTTGCGGACGATGTCGGCGGGATCGGCGACGCCGCTGGTCTCGATGACGATATATTCGGGCTTCGGATCGCGCCGAAGCAGCGTCGAGAGCGTGCGCAGGAGATCGCCTTCGAGCGAGCAGCAGATGCAGCCATTGGCGAGGCTGACCACGCCGTCGCTCGCGCCCGCGATCAACTCCGCGTCGATGTTGATCGCGCCGAAATCGTTGACGATTGCCGCGATACGCCGTCCCTCCGCGTTCGCCAGCAGATGGTTGACGACCGTGGTCTTGCCCGCCCCCAGAAAGCCCGTCACCAGGAGAATGGGGACCGGCATGGGATCAGCCCTCGACGACGGGGCGACGCACGGGGCGGCCGGGCCGCGCCGCCACGTCCAGCACGCCATCGCTGATCAGCGGCTGGCCGCTGACGATCAGATGCCGCACGCCGTCCGAGGGGCGGTTCATCGCCGTGAAGGTCGCGCGGTCCGAGAGCTTCTCGTAGTCGAACACGACGATGTCGGCATCGGCGTCCTTGGCAAGGCGGCCCTTGGCCCGCATCGCGGGCGTGCTTTGCGAAAGGATCTCTGCGGGGATCAGCGCGCATTTGCGCACGCCTTCGAGCAGCGACACGGCCTTGCGCTCGCGCACCCATTCGCGGATGAACTTCGTGAAGCAGCCGGCCGAGCGCGGATGCGAGGTGGCGTCATCCGGCAGCGGCCAGGCATCGCCGGTGTAGGTCTTGCCGTCCGACGTCGTCCACGGCATCGCATCGGACGCGATCGCGCCGCCGGGATACAGCACCGACATATCGAGCAGATCGCGATGATGCGCATTGTTGTCGGTATCGAGGATGTGCCAGAGCACCAGCGAGGACGGCTCTTCGGCTTGCGCCTTCAGCAGCTCCTCGCGATCGCGGAAGCGGTGACCGTCGGTCACGCGCTGCACTGAATCGTAACCGGTGCCGTTGCGCTCGACGAACTGGGGATCACTGAAGAAGGCCGCGGCCAGCACGGTCGAGCCGGTACCGTAGGGATAGGCTTCGACCGTGATGGGCAAGCCCTGCGCCTGCGCCTTTTCGACCAGCACGCGGCAGCGTTCGATATCCGTCTTGCTCGACGAGTTGAAATGGCAGATGTGCATGTGCGCGCCGGTGGCGCCGGCATAGCCGATCAGGCGGATATAGGCTTCCGCGGCGCTTTCGGGGTCGACGCGCGACATGTAGGCGACGTGGGTGAAGGTCGGCACGTCCTGCCTGGCCGCGAGCTGGCAGACCGCGGTCAGCTCCTGCACGCCGGCGCCCGGCGCATAGGCGTTCAGGATGCCGATGCCGATGCCGCCCTCGTTCAGGCCGCGCGAAAGACGCTCGAGGATGCCGGCGACCTCCGCATCGCTGGCGACGTTGTCCATCCAGCGGCGATCGCGCATGGCGTTGCCGAACGCTTCCAGCGAGCTCTCCGCATTCGAGCCGGTCATCGCGCCGATGCGCGCAAAGGCCCAGTTGGTGGCGGCGCCGTAGTTCAGCACGCGTCCCTTCCGCGCCTGGCGCTCATACCAGGAGGCGACCGGCAGCACGCCGGCCTCGAGATCAAGCGTCGTCGTCACGCCGTCGAACGCCTGCATGCGGTCGGCCGGGATCGACTGGCCATGCGCGTGCAGGTCGATGAAGCCCGGCGCGACCACGAGCCCCGTCGCGTCGATCACCCGCTCGGCGCCGCCGAGGCCCGTGCCGACGCCGGCGATCTTGCCGTCCATCACCGCTACATCACCGATGGCGTCCATTCCGCTCGCGGGATCCACCACCCGGCCGCCAGAGATCACCAAACCGCTCATGTCGTCACTCCGCATGCTATTGCCAGAACCTCCGAAAGCCCTGCAGAAGCTCCGGAGGCGCGGAGCGCATAGTGCAGATTTTGGGGAGAACGACTACCGGCACTGATGCCGATGCTGCATGCGCTCGCGACCTCGCGGCGTGCCTTGCCCGAAGGGCAACGGCCCAACAAACCTCCGGTAGAATGATGGAAAAGATCTCTATAAGGTTGTCGTCGCGGCAGGTCGCGTTGCCTGCGTCGGGATCATCGGCCAAGTGTGTCGTGCAAGGGAGCGAAATGTCTGCAATGTCAAATCAGGGCCTGCGCATCAGCTGCAGGGCAGCTTTGATCATCTCCATCGTCGTCTCGGCGGCAAGCGCGTTTGCGGCCACCCCACAAGACCTGAACGATTGTCAGGACAGCACCGATGTCCCGCGCATGATGGCAGCGTGCAGCAGCCTCTCCCAGGACGCCAGACTACCTCCCGGTGCAAGATCCATGGCATTGCTCAAGCATGGCTTCGGAAATTTTGCACTCGGCAACATGGATGCGGCTGAAGCCGACTTCACCGAGGCGGTCAGGCTCAACCCGAAGAACAACTACGCTCATCACGAGCTGGGACTGACCTTGGCCAAAAAGGGCGACACCACACGCGCAATCGCTTCGCTCACCGAGGCCATCAATCTTGATCCCTCAGGTGCCGCAAGCCGGTTCATTCGCGGGCAGATTTATATGTCCGAGGACAGGCTGGACGAGGCGATCCGGGATTTCACCGATGCCATCAGGCTTGGACCCGACAAGAACACCACCTTTGCCAAAGACCAGGAGGTGAGTCGTCCGGAGGCCGATCGCGTCGCGACTGACTACTACGCGGCCCGGGGAGATGCGTACTATCGGAGAGGCGATTTCAGGGATGCCGCTTCGGACTACGACCGGGAGGCGCGGTTTTCCGATCCCGATGGCTACGGCGTGATTTGGGGATCGGTGGCGCGGATGCAGGGACGATCTGCCGATGCCGGCATCGCGCTGTCCGCTGCACTCGACAAGGGCCAGCTCAGGGATTGGCCGAGAACCGTCGGCGAATTGCTTGTCGGCCGGATCACGCCCGCCGCAGCCCTGGCTTCGGTCAGGAATTCAGATCAAACTTGCGAGGCACACTATTACGCTGGGATCGCTCAGCTCAAGAGCAAAGATACAGTGGCGGCCCGGAACGAGTTTGCAGCCGCGCGAGACGGATGCCCGACCTCGTTTCGAGAGTATCGTGCCGCCATTGCCGACCTGAAGCGATTGCAGGCGCAGTGATCGCGCCTTCGCCTGCAACATGTTTGCTAGCGACTTGGCGTCGAAGCTACCGACCTTGCCCGCCGTGGCCGTGCCATCGACTACGGGGGCAATCGCTGCTCAGCGATTACCTGAACCGGCGGAAAGGTAACGCAATCTGCCACGTCGAACAGCACTTCCATGCTTCGATCAAACGATCGCGCAAAAGCAATCGCGTCATCACGCCGCTCATCGGCGATGCGCAAGCCGAGCGTACAATGCGGCGTCCATGCCCCGGGCCGGTAATGAGGGCGGCAATGCGCCGGGTCGATTGCGGCGCTGACCGAGCTGTGGATGCGGGTTAGCGCCTCATTGGAGCTCGGCTCCGCCCAGAGAACGAGAGGCGAGCCTGCGAACCAACGAATCCGTTTGAACTCGATGCGAAATTGCGCTTCGCCAGCAACGGCCGCCAGCATGGCGGCCCATGCTATCTTTTCGTCGATCGCAAGCGAGTCGTAGATCGCAAATGTAAAATGTGGCCGATAGCCAAGGGCGCGCATCGAGGGCTCGACTTCGAACGCTACGACCTGATCCCACAGCCGCTCGATCTCACTTGCTGAATTGTTATCGGCTCGAACGTTGATCGCCAATGCCACAAGCGCTCACCCAGCGGGGGGAACAATCAAATCGAGATCAAGGGAAGGTAGCTTCAAGGCAATGGCGCTCCCTAGGGGAATCGAACCCCTGTTTCAGCCTTGAGAGGGCCGCGTCCTAACCGCTAGACGAAGGGAGCGTGAGGGACAGGACATAGCCGCGAATTTTGTCGGCGGCAAGCCTCGATCGGGGGCGAGAACCCCGGATATGCACGGTCAATGCGGCTTAGGCTTAATTGCGCGGCGGGCCGCCGCGCGCCCTACGAAACCGCCGGGAACACTCACGGCTGCTTCAGTTTCTCGATCGCCGCAGCGCCCGCGGCCGGCTCAAGGCGGAACAGGCCCGCGCCCGCAAAGGCGGATTTGAACGGCGATGAGGAGCGGATCTGCTGGCCGCTGCTGCCGGCGACGGCCTGGTTGAGCAGGTCCTGGCCGATGGCGCCTGTCCGCTGCGTCCCGACGCCGAAATAATACGTCTTGCCGGCCTCGACGGGGACCTCGACCTCATAGTCCGTCATCGACATCTTCATGTGGGAAGCGATCTTGTGGACGCCCGGCGGCCGGTCGACGAAGAAGAACGTCCCCATGTCGACCTTACCGACGGACTTGCCGTCGATCAGGATTTCCGACGAGGCCGCCATTCCGCCCATCGCGCCGAAAATGCCCTTCTCGCGCAAGAAATAGAGCCGTGCGTTCCGCGAGCCCGTTGGCTTGGCCTGCGCCGCGGGTTGTTTGGCCGGCGCGGCAAGTCCAGCCTGCCTGGCTGGCGCTGTGGGCTGCTTGGCCGGCTCTGCGAGCGCCGCAAATCCAGCGCATCCGTACGACCCGACAACGAGTGCAATTGCGACGACGCGCGACTTGATACGTCCCATTCCCAGTCCCAGCCCAACTTCCCAAGCCCGAGAGCTAAATCAGAAGTTGCGCGGCAAGACAAACTGGACCGGAGAACGATCAACAGCCGCGGCCAGCCCTACGGCTCATTGGCAAATTTCAGCTTTCCGGCCGGCTTCAGGGTGTGGGCGTCGAAAGTGCGGATCTCGATGACCCCGCCAACGTCCAGCGTGACCACGAGGCGGTCGCCGGCGACCCCGGTCGAGACGATCCTGGCGCCCTTGGGCAGGGCGGCGGTGACGTCGCCGGCCATTTCGGACGCCCTTCCCTCCGACTTGAAAAGGCGGTAGCCCACCGCGATCAGGACGGCGCAGATTGCCAGCGCCGTGGTCAACCCCGCGATCAGCATCATCCGCCGCACCCGCGCGAACAGCGCGGCCTGCTCGGGGCTCGGTTCGGGAACAGCGGTATCAGACGTCGTCATGGATAGCTCAGGCTCTGCGCAAAGGTTGGAAGTTGTCGTCGCCGGCGACGAGGGCTCGGCTCGGCTTGACCGCGTGCTGGCGGCGCACCTCACCGACCTGTCGCGATCGAGGCTGAAAGCCCTGATTTTGGCGGGCGCGGTGAGCCTCAAGGACGCCGCGATCCGCGACCCCGCTTATCACGTCACATCCGGCGATACGATCACAATCGACGTGCCGGAGGCGGCCCCGCCGGAGCCCAAGGGTGAGGATATCGCCCTCGATATCGTGTTCGAGGACGACGACATCGTCGTCCTCAACAAGCCGAAGGGCCTCGTCGTGCACCCCGCGGCCGGGCACGAGACCGGCACGCTGGTCAACGCGCTGATCGCCCATTGCGGCGGCTCGCTCTCCGGCATCGGCGGGGTACGCCGGCCCGGCATCGTGCACCGGCTCGACAAGGACACGACCGGGCTGATGGTAGTCGCCAAGAACGACCTCGCCCATGCCTCGCTCACCGCGCAATTCGCCGACCACGGCCGGACGGGCGCGATGCGCCGCGGCTACATGGCCTTCGCCTGGGGGCTGCCGGGACGCCACCGCGGCACCGTCGATGCGCCGATCGACCGCCACCCGTATGCGCGCGAGAAGATGGCGGTGCGCCAGGGCGGCCGCGAGGCGGTGACGCATTGGGAGCTTCTGGAGAGTTTTGCGGGGCGTGACGGCAAGCCGATCGCCTCCCTGCTCGCCTGCGAGCTCGAGACCGGACGCACCCACCAGATCCGCGTCCACCTCGCCCATATTGGCCATCCCCTGATGGGCGACGCCGTCTATGGCCCGCACTTCAAGACCAAGGCGAACCACCTCGGCCCGGAGTCGCAGGCGACTCTGGCCACGCTTGGACGGCAGGCCCTGCATGCCTATTTGCTGGTATTGGAGCACCCGAGAACCGGAGAATTACTCCACTGGGAAGCGCCTCTGCCGAAGGATTTGCTTCTCCTTCAGGGCGCTCTGAAAGCGGCGCTATGACGCAGGCCACCTTGGAAAAGCGTTACATTACAAAAAGTTATAGCTGCCACACGGGGACGTGACGTCAGCAATCCTTCCCTTTTTGACCCCCCTTGGGGTATATTGCGCTTGCGTTGGAAATGACCAACGGAACATCGCAGCTACGGCCGGCTTTAACACAGCGGTCGTCTGCCTGGCCCGCCGCTATCGGGGGCCTGAACCTTGGAGGGCTTCATCATGGCCCGTACCGCTGCTTTGCCGGTCCTCAATGGAGAATCCGGCCTTTCTCGCTACCTCGCCGAGATCCGCAAGTTCCCGATGCTGGAACCCCAGCAGGAATACATGCTCGCCAAGCGTTGGCGTGAGCATGACGATCGCGACGCGGCGCACCAACTCGTCACCAGCCATCTCCGCCTCGTGGCCAAGATCGCCATGGGCTATCGCGGCTACGGCCTGCCGATCTCCGAGGTCGTCTCGGAAGGCAATGTCGGCCTCATGCAAGCGGTGAAGCGTTTCGAACCCGAAAAGGGGTTCCGTCTCGCCACCTACGCGATGTGGTGGATCAAGGCGTCGATTCAAGAGTACATCCTGCGTTCCTGGTCGCTCGTGAAGATGGGCACCACCGCGAACCAGAAGAAGCTGTTCTTCAACCTGCGCAAGGCGAAGAGCAAGATCAACGCGCTGGACGAGGGCGATCTCCGCCCCGACCAGGTGAAGATCATTGCCAAGCGCCTCGGCGTCACCGATCAGGACGTGATCGACATGAACCGTCGCCTCGGTGGTGACGCGTCGCTCAACGCTCCGATCCGCGATGACGGCGAAGCCGGCGAATGGCAGGACTGGCTGGTCGACAACACGCCCAACCAGGAAGCCATGCTGGCCGAGCACGAGGAGTATGACGAACGCCGTGACGCGCTGAACGGCGCCATGGGCGTGCTCAACCCGCGCGAACGCCGCATCTTCGAGGCGCGCCGCCTCGCCGATGAGCCGATGACGCTGGAAGACCTTGCCGCCGAGTTCGGCGTGTCGCGCGAGCGCGTCCGCCAGATCGAAGTCCGCGCCTTCGAAAAGGTGCAGGCCGCGGTCAAGGGCACGATCGCACGGGCGGAACAGGCCGCGCTGGAAGCCGCGCATTAAGCGGGCTCTTCTCGCGGTAGATATTGGCGGATCGACAAGAGACAGAAAGCCGGCGGCAACGCCGGCTTTTTTGTTTGTGGCGATGCTCTGTTTGAGTGATCCGCCGTGCTTTCTCTGCGCGATGCGAAGCGCGCCGCACTCGCTGTCATGCCCCGGCTTGAACCGGTACCGGCAGCGAGATCTCGAACGCAGGCCCCTGGAATACTGGATCGCCCGGTTGAACCGGGCGATGACAGCGGTGGTTGTGGCGGAAGGTCCTGCCAAGTGAGACCGCCGTCACAGTCTCCTTCCCCTGGCCGACGTAGAACCGGGCTTGCCTTGAACCCGCGCGTCCGGTCGACCGACCCAGAATGATCGGGCCGGCGGCCTCAACTGAACGGACACCAACCGTGTCGATCATCCTGCAATCCACCGTCGGCGGCTTCTCCGCCCAGTTCATGCGCAAGCTGCCGCTGGTCGAGCAGGCGATGCGCGAGCACGGGCTCGATCCCGCAGAGTTCGTCATCTCCAAGGACTATGCCTCGACCGCGACGATCCCGCTCATGGGCCCGTTCTTCTATAATTACAGCGTGTTCTTCGGCGACGAACAATTCACCGTCACCGAGCCGAACGACATGGTGTTCCTGGACTACTTCTTCAAACGCGTGCTGGCGTCGGACGGCCCGCCGGAATTGCCACGGCGGCCGGGATTGATGCGACGGCTGTTCGGCTGGATGGCGCAGCCGGTTTAGCTCGTCATTCCGGAGCGCGTCATGAATGCTTCCCGCTCAATCGTCCTTGTCGATCACGCTTGCCGCAGGACGATTGCTGATGTATGTGCTGCCGCCCGGCGCGCTATCGCGCCTTTGTTGTTCAGCGCAACCAAGGGAGGCGGCATGAAAAGTAGATCGATACGTTCTGACCGCCGAACTCTTTGATCGGCAATCGGTCATAAGCTGAACGCCGCTTCGCGCGCTGTTCTCCATTCATTGCATCTGGCTGCGAGGGGCGCGACGCAACAAGGCGTCGCGCCGTGTCGTCATGCATTTGCGGTTCGTTACACCGCTCATCCACCCGCACAGTCGCGTGGAGAGCGGCTTCTTTCGTGCGTCCTGGTATGTCCAGCGAAACAACTGTCCGGACTGGATCCGGCATGAGCTCTCGGACCAGTTCAATTGGTTCGCGCAGCATCTGCCGCTTCCTGGACGCATCGCGCGTCACTTCAAGCGGCGCGATTCGATCTGGGGCATTTGCTGGTTCGATCCTCAAGCCCGCGAGGCTGTCAGCTGCGCGCGCTACTGCGCTTGGCTGCTCGAGGAGGGCGGCCTGCCGGTGCGCACGATTACAACCTCACGCCAGCGCGAAGTGATCTGGCGCGACGCGCACCAGATCGTCACGAAGCCTTCCGCCGATCTTCCCAAGGCATTCCCCTGAGCCCGGGAAGACCGGTGGACTTAGGATGGCGATGAGAGCCGATAGCGATCGCTCTCGATGGCCGTCCGGCACCGGAGGTTTCGGCCTTCGGTTGCCGGACGCGCCTGCTCGTCACTCCCCCCAAGTCCGCGCCAGCGTCGCGAGCCAACAGCCTTCGCAATAGCGGGCGTCCTTGTAGTCGATCCAGTTGTGCGCATAGACGTGGTCGAGCGGGATGCCGTAGCGCGCGCGCAGCACCTTCACGAGGATCTTCCATGCCGCGACCTGCGCCTCGGTCGGGCCTGTGGTGACATCCGGATAGTTGCCGGCGAACTCGACGCCGATCGAGTTGTCGCGCACGACCTGGCGATAGGTCGATCTGTTGTCGATGTACTTGTTGTCGTTACGGTTGGCGCCGTCGCCATGGGTCGGCACCAGGTTCTCGGCGACCGCCCAATAGACCGTGCCGTCGGTCTCGACCCACACGGTGACGCCGCGGCGCGTCGGGTTCTTCGACTGCTCCGCCGCGCCGCCGCGCGCCGAGCCTGTCGGCCCCTCGGTCTGGTGCACGATGATGTTGCGCCAGGGATGGGCGTCGCGGACATCGCCCCATGGCGCGAGCCAGACCATTTTCAGGCCGGGAATGTCAGGCGTGCCGGAGACGCGCGCGATCTTCGCGAGTTCGGCGTCCGTTGCGGCGGCTGGGGTGAGCAGAAGAAGGGCGGCGAGAAAAGTCGCGAGCAGGCGGAATATCATCATACGGGTCCAAGGCGGACCCAAATCCTAGCAGGCTTTATGCGAATTTGCGCGTGGCCTCGCCGAGCCCGGGCCGCTCAGGCGAGAGCGGCGGAGCCGGATCGTAGACGGCAAAGTCGTTCTTGCCGTTTTTCTTGGCGGCATAGAGGGCGTGGTCGGCATGGGCGATGAGGCGGTCCGGAAACTGGCCGATGCCGCGGTCCCATTCGGCAACGCCGATCGAGATCGCGATCGGGATGTCCCTGGTTGTACAGGCCGCGGCGTCCTGGCGGCAGACCTCGAGCACGCGGCGGGCGATCGCGGCAGCCTCGCGCAGGGACGAGGACGGCAGCACGACGCAGAACTCGTCGCCACCGGTGCGGGCCAGCATGTCGCCCGGCCGCAGCCGCGTTTGCGCCATCAGGGTGAAGTGCCGCAAGCAGGCATCGCCCGCGGCGTGACCATGGGAGTCATTGATGGCCTTGAAGCCGTCGAGATCGATCACCAGCAGCGAGAACGGCTCGCCGCTGCGCTCAGACCGGGCGCATTCCTCGGACAGGCGCTGCAACAAATGGCGCCGGTTGGCGACGCCCGTGAGATCGTCAAGCAGCGCGAGGTCGGCGACCTCGTTGCGCAGGCGATCCATCGCCATCAGCAGGAAGCCGAAATTGAGCGTCATCGACAGGAACAGGAGGCCCAGCACCATGACGCCATGAGCCTGACCGCCGGCGCGCGCCGAGAAATCGTGGCCGAGCAGATTGCCCAGCGTGCGAACCGCAAAGATCCCGATGATGGTGAGGATGACGATGCCGGACAGCCGCGCACCCGGGCTGACGCGGCCTTCCGGCGGCGCCAGGAGCAGACGCAGCGCCAGCACCAGCGGCAAGGCCTGGCCGAGCGTGTAGCTGAGCATGCGCAGCTGCATGTGCTCGAAGCCGACCATGAAGAACACGACGCCGGCGAGGCTTAGCACCCCCGTTGCGGCCATGACGCGCCATGAGACCGGCCGGTCATAGAAGCGCTGAATGCCCATGGCGGCGAGGCAGCTCGCCGCGATGATACCGGCAGCGCCGACAAGAAGCGGCAGGGGAGAGGCGACGAACAGGCGGACCAGGGCTGTCATCGCGCCGGCGGCGCCGACGAACGACGATGCCATCCAGAATCGCGCCGCTGCAAATTTCGGATAGGAGCGCGTCACGTAGGCCCAGATCAGGCCAAGCGCCAGGAAGTTGACGACGAAGACCGTCCAGAGTGTCGGTACGTTCAGCATGGCGCGTGCGGCACGCGCAGCGTCGCCCCCCCCGTCTCTGGCAGCCGTTCGTCCATGACCCTTCCCCGCGTTCTTGCGGGGAAGAATGCGCGGATTGCACTTAACGGAACCTCACTGCGATCTGCGAAAGCTCGCCCTTGGTTTTGGATTCATGAACAGTGCGCCGCGATTATCGGATCGTTAGGCATGTCGCGGCCTCCCTGCGCGGCCACGCCGATGCGCATTGCGATGCGGATTCGCGGGCAAAAATCACCCGAAAATGCATCTGAGCTGTGGATAACGTAATGACACAGATGTGACAGCACGGGGCAGCCGCCCGCGAATCTGCTGAGTTTGTGGTCGAGGATGTTGCGAGGCTGGCCCTCCGCCGAGCATCCCTCGTGTCGCGTTTAACCATGAACCCTTGAGAGGATACTATGGCTAAGAAAGCGAAGAAGGCGAAGAAGGCGACGAAGAAAAAGGCCAAGAAGGCCGCGAAGAAGAAGTAGCCAGCATGTTCTTTGCCCGGGTGGAGCCTCGCTCCGCCCGGGCGTCGGGTAAAAGGTCGAGAGAGTTTGGAGATGGCGGGCGCAAGGCCCGCTTTTTTTATTGGCCGCACTCAGCTGCGGCGTCTCCCCGCAAGCGGGGAGAGGTGAAGGCGAAGCCTACCGCTCCGCAAACGCAAGCTTGGCGCCGAGCGCGGCGAAGCCGGTGGCGAAGCTGCGGCGCAGCCAGGCCATGACACGTGGGCGGGAGATGACGCGCTCGCGTACCGACGCCGCACAGAGGCCGTAGAGGACGAACACCGCAAAGGTCATCGCCATGAAGGCGCCGCTCAATTCCAGCATCCGCGCCAGCACATGGGCTTCGTCCACCGCGATGAACTGCGGCAGGAAGGCCAGGAAGAAGATCGACAGTTTCGGATTGAGGATGTTGATCAGGAAGCCAGTGACGATGACGCGGCGGCTCGACCGCTCCCTGATCTCGCCATCGACCGCCAGCGCCCCGGTCTCACGCAGCGCCTGCCAGGACATGTAGAGCAGATAGGCGACGCCGCCCCATTTCAGCGCGGCAAAGGCAAGCGCGCTGGTATGCAGCACCGCGGCAAGCCCGAGCATCGCAGCTATCATGTGCGGCACGATCCCGAGCGTGCAGCCGAAGGCGGCAGCGACGCTCGCGCGCGAGCCGCGTGTCAGCGCCGCAGCCAGGGTGTAAAGCACGCCGGTGCCGGGCGAGGCGACGACGATGAGCGAGGTGAGCAGGAAGGAAAAGGTCATGGGCAGACCCTATCACCGTGCCTCACGGCAAGAAAGCGAGCCCCCGCATCGACCATCAGGACGGCTGCGCGAGCTCGGCTTCGCGGAGCACGTCGAGCGGCGCCCATGGCTTGGCCCAGAATTTCGCGCCATCGGGCAAGGGCTGCGCCAAGGGGCGGCCGGAGGTGACGACGATGTCGAGCTTTGGATTGCGGTCCTTGGCGACGTGCGCGAGCTCGACCCCGGTCATGTGCCCCGCAAGCTGAACGTCCGTCAGCATCAGACAGAGCGCGCCGGCGCTTCTGTCGAGCACCCGTTGGGCAGCCTCGGCGCTATCGCACTGGATGACCTGGTAGCCGCTCTCCTCCAGCAGAAGACTGAGCATCTCCCGTTGCATGACGTCGTCTTCGACGATCAGCGCCGTCGCGCGAAATGGTTCTGCCTGTCCCATGGGGCCGCTCCAGTGCTTGCTTGCGTAACCTATGTTAAGGAGCCAGTTCGCCGGTGGTTCAGTTCCATCATGAAAAATGTAGATCATAGTTCCACACGACCGGCTTGACGGGGGGACATCATGACTGCCATTCGCGGTGCCGCCGCAATCACGGGAGCGGCGAGCGGCATCGGGCGCGCGCTGGCAATCGAGCTCGGCAATCGCGGCTGCGATCTCGCGCTCGCCGATCGCGACGAGGCCGGATTGAAGACGCTCGCCGCCGAGATCGGTGCCGCACGCAAGGTCAGCGTGCATCGCGTCGACGTCAGCGAGCCCGGCGACATCGCAGAGTTCGCGCGTGATGCGATCGCGGCACATCCCGCGCTCGGCATCGTCATCAACAATGCCGGCGTGGCGCTGATGGGGACGTTCGAGGAGATCGACCAGGCGCAGATGGAGTGGCTGTTCGACATCAATTTCTGGGGCGTGGTGCACGGCACGCGCGCTTTCCTGCCGCATCTGAAGACGCTGGCAGAGGCGCACATCGTCAACGTCTCCTCGATCTTCGGCATCATCGCGCCGCCGGGACAGTCGGCCTATGCCGCCGCCAAGTTCGCGGTGCGCGGCTTTTCCGAGAGCGTGCGGCACGAGCTTGCGGTCGCGGGCAGCCCCGTAAAACTGTCGGTGGTGCATCCCGGTGGCGTCGCCACTGCCATCGCGCGCAATTCGCGCACCGGGGTCGGCGTCACCGACAATGCGCGCCGCGCGCAATCGATCGAGCGGTTCGAGAACGCGGCAAAGACCACGCCGAAAGACGCCGCGCTGCGCATCATCAAGGGCATCGAGAACAACCAGCCCCGCATCCTGATCGGCAACGACGCCCGCTTCATGGACATTTTGCAGCGCTTCCGCCCGGGCACCTATTGGGCGCCGTTGCAGCGCAAGCTGGAGAAGATGGCGAAGGGGACGGCGAAGTAGGCGTGACGCGACGGCATCGCCGCTGCGTGCTCCGCTGTCGCCACACCACCGCTGTCATGCCCCGGCTTGACCGGGGCATCCAGTACGCCGCGGCTTCTCGGTTCTAGCCGCGCCTCCTCTGGAATACTGGATCGCCCGCCCCAGTGCGCAAGTGCGCACAAGGCGGGCGATGACACCGAGTATGTGGTCACTGCCCCGCCAGCCGGTCCGCAAAATAGCCGATCGTCTTGCGGTAGATCACCGCCCTGTTCCACTCCCGCATCGCCTCGAAATTGGCGGTGCCTTCGCCGTAGGGCTGGCCCATCTTGAAGCCGCTGGTGTGAAGCAGGTTCGCGGTCGAGGCGAGTACGTCGGGCACGCTGTGGCGCAGGTCGACGTGGCCGTCGCCGTCGAAATCGACGCCGTATTTGATGTAGGACGACGGCAGGAACTGGGTCTGGCCGATCTCGCCGGCATAGGCGCCAATGAGGTCGCGCAGCGGCAGGTCGCCGCGCTGCACGATCTTGAGCGCGGCGAGCAGCTCGCCCTGGAACAGCTCGGTGCGGCGGCAATCATGCGCGAGCGTGGCGAGCGTGCGGATCACCGGCAGCTTGCCGATGTCGCCTTTGCCGAAATCGCTCTCCAGCCCCCAGATCGCGACCAGGATATAGCGGGGCACGCCGAACTGCCGCTCGATGCGCGAGAGCAGCGCCGCGTGACGCTGCAACAGTGCCTTGCCGCCATTGATGCGGCCGGGGCCGACGCGGGTCGAGACATACTGCTCGAAGCTCTTGTTGAAGGTGTAGCGCTGGCGCCGGTCGAAGGCGAGCACGGCGCCGTCCTGGGCGATGCCGCTGAAGGCCGCGCTGGTCACGCTCGCCGAGACGCCGGCTCCTTGCGCTTCCGAGCTCATGCTGGCGACGAAGCTGTTGAAGTCGCCGCCGCAGCGCGCGGCCTGCGCCGATCCGCCGGCCAGACAGAGGACAGACCCAAACAGACAGATTAGCCCAAACCGCCACATGCCCTAAGTGTCCTTTCAAATTTTCGCGCGAGCCTTAATCCTGCAGGAAATAGGATCGTCAAAGCCACATCTTTCCACGAGAATCTCAGAAGGCGTCGGCAGTTGATAGCAGAAATCGGTTGTCAGACCAGTGGAGCATTGCTTAGATTCTATTTTTGGTTGAACACAAGAACTCCGCGCGGACCGGCATGGCCAACATTTATTATCGGAGAAAGACGCTCACCCAGTTGTTGCGTCGGGAGCTACCAAATGAATTCCTAGTTGTACCCAATCCCGACCATCCTCTGTTACTTCGTGGCCCGGATCTCCTTGTTGCGGGAGAGAGAGCGACGACTGCCGTCTTTATGCCTCTAGCCGCGGAGCGAACAAACCAAGGTCTACTCAAAGCGCGCTTTATACTTAGTCGTCTGGCTTTACCTCCTTATGTTCGCTGCATACTAGTAGCTGAAGAAAAGGACTACTCGATTGCCAACTCTTTCGCGAACGATTTTGCAAATATTCTGGAATGGAACAATCGGGCAGGAATTTCCGAAATGATTACGGACGTGACTGCTTTTGGCCATCATAAGGATGTCCCGCCAGACATTTCTGGCGACGCCCAGATACGTTTCGCAAATGCAATGGCTGTGATGCGACTGAGTAGTCGACTGACAAACCGACCATTCAGCGCGGCATTTGACGAAAAAGTCTCAGAACTTAGGCGCCCGATCAGATCTGCGATAAGACACAGCAAGCGACGACCGCAGATAGATAGAAATTCCGCCTCGACGGAGCAGCAGGTCGACTTGTCAGAATTATCGGATGCCGACGTTGACTCATCGACGGTGAACGATCTCGTGTATGAACAAGCCAATTACTATTTTTCATTGGACGGCGGGATTCCATTCGCCGCGAGAGAACCATTAGGAATAGCGGTGATTGAAGATTGGCCGGCCAGACCTCGAGATTCAGAAAAGCTGATTCTTTCTGCCGCGTTTGGCGGATGGGCTTTTGTGCTTGCCGAGCTTCGCAGCGAACTTCCTCGGTTTGCGAAACGAATGCGCCAAGGACGAAGGTCATGAGTTCACTTCGCAGAGTAAATACCTTGCGCGCAATCGCAAAGAGTGCTCGCACCCGAATTGGTTCAAACATCTTCAATCATGTCGACCAAGAACTGCAGGAGCTTGCCGCAGTCGCGCGCATCAATCCGGAAAAACGCAAGAACCTCTTGCAATTACTGCACGCGATCAGATCACTTGAAACTGCCCTTAAGGAAGTTGTCCGAAGTCACGGAATTTCGCCTGGTCATTCGCTGGGCCCAATCTTCCGGCAACTCGAGAGCATCCCGTATGGACAACCTGGGTATTTGAATGCAGCCAATGCTCGCCGTTTTGGACAAAACGTCCGCGTCGCGCGAAACCGGTTCGCCCACGAGGCAAACGCTTTTCCAAGATCGGCTCGAGAAACTGAAAGTATACTTAGCGAGATCGAAGCTTGCTTCACGCTGGCCGTAAGGTGATTGCAGCCGCTTGCGCTTATCTCGAAGTGCCGCGCTAGTCCGCAAGAGTCGACCTCAGCTTGGCGCGGCGCAATCTTGCTGTCCCAGATGCGTCCGAAGGCTGTACCGCGAAATTCACTCTCGCCCCGTCGCGTTTGCCGATCCAACCGGCAGCCAGACGACGAAAGCGGTAGCCAGGGAGTATCTCGACATGCGAGAAACTCCTAAAAATGTGCGCAGCGGATGTGGATCATGCCCGGGAACCGGATTCGCGTCAAAGCGGCAGATCCTCACCAGAACCGATCGCATCTTGGGAGCGACAAATGAATTGCGCTCGCCCCGTCCCCAACCGATCGAGATGACCATGCCCATTCCGCACCGGATGCTCGCTGTCCTCGCCCTGCTCTCCTTCACCGCCACCGCCGCCGCCGCGCAGACCCGCGATGTCGCAGGCAGCCGCGACTATCCCGGCATCGGCCGCTTCACCGGCAGCGTCATCACCGGCTACGTGACGAAGGATTTTGACGCCGCACGGATGCAGGCGGCCGCCTTTAGGGACGGCCAGCCGGCCGATGCGCGGCGGCTCGAAGGCCGAATCTTCCGCATCGCCTATCGCACCAATCCCGGCCCCTCGATCCTGGAAGTGTCGCGCAATTTCGAGACGCAGCTTGCGAAAGCGGGCTTCGAGACCTTACTCGCCTGCGACACCGACGCCTGCGGCGCCATTCCCTTCACGGAAAGCATCGACACGCTGCCGGTCCCGCAGATGTGGGTCGACGGTTTCAACTACCGCTATTTTTCTGGCCGCAAGAGCGAGGGCGGACGCGAGACCTATGCCAGCGTCATCGTCAGCCAGAACAACCAGGACATCACCGCGCAGGTCACGGTCGCCGAGCTCGGCGCCATCGCGAACAAGATGGTCGATGCTGCCGCGATGGCGAAGGGCCTTGGCGAGACCGGCCACATCGCGCTCTACGGCATCTATTTCGATACCGACAAGGCGGTTCTGAAGCCGGAGAGCCGCCCGACGCTGGAGCAGATCGCAAAGCTGCTGACGAGTCAGCCGCAGCTCAACGTCTTCATCGTCGGCCACACCGACGGCCAGGGCGCTTACGAATACAATCTCGATCTCTCGAAGCGCCGCGCCGAAGCGGTCGCAGCCGAACTCGTGAAAAGCTTTCGGATCGCGCAGACGCGGCTGCGCACCGCCGGCGTCGGATTGCTGGCACCAGTCGGTTCCAACGCTACGGACGCCGGCCGCGCGCTCAACCGGCGCGTGGAGCTGGTAGCACCGTGACGGCCTCACTCATCTTCCCACCTGCACGCTGAGTATCTCTTGAATGGCGTTGTCGGTGGAGAAGTGGTTCGTCGTAGCGGAACTCGTCACGTGTACGCAGTGAGATGTGCAACCGTGGACATGGAACTCGTTCGCACAATGGAACACAACCTGTGCACGCGGACGGAAGACGTGCAGGCGAACGCGCTTTTTTACAAAGCACGCACCTCTCGTTGCGTTGCGAGAGCGGGAAATATGAACAAAGTGATTTGGCCATCCAAACAATTGCTTTGATGTGCATCGAAACCAGATGTCGCGACCGGCGCATATCTGACGCGCTCGATGCGACATCACAGCGTCAACGATTTGCCTTGCCACGTTATGGCGCAAGTTATAGTCTTCTAGTCTAGGTTGTCGCCCCGCCAGCCCCGGGCGACGCTGAAGACCAAAAATAAACGGCGGGCTTTGCGGCCCGCCGTTTATTGAGCGAGGGGTCGCATCGGATTTTACGAAGCGCCGGATGCATCCGAACATCCCGCAAACGGACTTCATCGATCGATTGCGCAGCCGATACCGCCGCGACAGGTCCGTGTGACCACCGGAAAACCGGCCAAAGTCATTTGACTATAGCGTCCTGATCGACGACAAGCCCGCCATGGCCAAAAAACCTGGAACCAATCCCAAGGGCGAGTTTGCCTTTTTCAACGTCTTCTACGAAGACGGCTCCCAACGCTCCAACCGGCGCGTGCCTGCGGAGCTGCTCGGAGGCCTGGACGGCGACGAGCCCGCGCGCGGCTTCATCATGGAGCAGGACCGCGAGATCGCTGAAAAGTCCGGCCGCCCGCCGCTGGCAATCAAGACCCTCGACCGGGTCGGCGCGAAGAAGAAGTAGGCTCCGCCCGACTTGCGAAGCGTCAGTACAAATAGAAAACGGCGGGCTTTCGGCCCGCCGTTTGCGTTTGGATGAATGCCCGGATCAGGCCCGGGCACGACGATCCGAATTAGTTATCCAGGAACGACCGCAGCTTCCTTGACCGCGACGGATGCTTCAGCTTGCGCAGCGCCTTCGCTTCGATCTGACGGATACGTTCGCGGGTCACCGAGAACTGCTGGCCGACTTCTTCCAGCGTGTGGTCGGTGTTCATGCCGATGCCGAAGCGCATGCGCAGCACGCGCTCTTCGCGCGGCGTCAGCGACGCCAGGACACGCGTCGTGGTCTCGCGCAGGTTCGACTGGATTGCGGCGTCGATCGGCAGGATCGCGTTCTTGTCCTCGATGAAATCGCCGAGATGTGAATCCTCTTCGTCACCGACCGGCGTCTCCAGCGACAGCGGCTCCTTGGCGATCTTGAGGACCTTGCGGACCTTCTCCAAGGGCATGCCGAGCTTCTCGGCGAGCTCTTCCGGGGTCGGCTCGCGGCCGATCTCGTTGAGCATCTGGCGCGAGGTACGCACGATCTTGTTGATCGTCTCGATCATGTGCACGGGGATGCGGATGGTGCGCGCCTGGTCGGCAATCGAGCGGGTGATCGCCTGCCGGATCCACCACGTGGCGTAGGTCGAGAACTTGTAGCCGCGGCGATACTCGAACTTGTCGACCGCCTTCATCAGGCCGATGTTGCCTTCCTGGATCAGGTCGAGGAACTGCAGGCCGCGGTTGGTATACTTCTTGGCGATCGAGATCACGAGACGGAGGTTGGCTTCCACCATCTCCTTCTTGGCCTGGCGGGCCTCGCGCTCGCCCTTCTGCACGGAGTGCACGATCTTGCGGAACTCGACGATCTCGAGGCCGGTGAGCGCGGCGAGCTGGTGCACCTCGTGACGGAGGTCCTTGATCCGGTCCTTCTCGATATGGACGAAGTTCTTCCAGCCCTTGGCTGAGAGCTTCGAGACGCGGTTGAGCCAGCGCGGGTCGAGCTCCGAGCCGGTGTAGTTGCGCAGGAAGTCCTCACGCGCGACGCCATGGCTGTCGGCAAGGCGCATCAGGCGGCCCTCGTGCGACACGAGGCGCTTGTTGATGTCGTAGAGCTGCTCGACCAGTGAGTCGATACGCGCCTGGTTCAGGCGCAGCGACTTCACCTCGACGATGATCTCGTCCTTCAGCTTGCGGTATTTGCGTTCCTGGTGCGGCGACAGCGAGGGCCCGTGCGAGGTGCTCTCGAGCTGGTTCTGGATGTCCTGCTCCTGAAGCTTGCGCAGCTTCTTGTAGCTGTCGGCGATCTTGTCGAAGATCTCGACGACCTTCGGCTTGAGCTCGGCCTCGATGGCCGCGAGCGACATCTGGTTCTCGAACTCGTCGTCCTCGTCCATGTCGGCTTCGGCGGCGGCTTCGCCCGGATCCTTCTCGCCTTCGCCGGCATTGCCGGGCGCAGGCGCGGCGCGGAACGGGGTCGGCGACGGCGGCGCGGCGGGCGGCGCGACATGCGCCGGCGCAGCTCCGTTCACGACAACGGCTTCGCCGCCTTCGGCGGACGCTTCGCCGTTCTCGCCGGTCGGACCGCCGATCATCGCGGTGTTCATGCCGCCCTTGGCGTCGGGCCCGGCATAGGTCGCTTCGAGATCGATGATGTCGCGAAGGAAGATCTTGCCTTCGTTGAGCTCGTCGCGCCAGATGATGATGGCCTGGAAGGTCAGCGGGCTTTCGCAGAGGCCTGCGATCATGGCCTCGCGGCCGGCCTCGATGCGCTTCGCAATCGCGATTTCGCCTTCGCGGGACAGGAGCTCGACCGTGCCCATCTCGCGCAGATACATGCGCACGGGGTCGTCGGTGCGCTCGCCCGGCTCGCTCTTCTTGACCTCGGTGACGGCCTTCTGGGTGACCTCGACGAGCTCGTTGTCGGTCTCGTCCTCGCCGCCCTCGTCCTTGTCCTCCTCGCCGTCGCTATCGTCGGCTTCGGTGACGTTGATGCCCATGTCCGAGAGCATGGACATGATGTCCTCGATCTGCTCGGGGGAGGTCTGGTCGGACGGCAAAACTTCGTTGAGCTGATCGAAGGTCACGAAGCCGCGCTTCTTGGCCTGCTTAATCATCTTCTTCACGGCCGCGTCGGACAGATCGAGCAACGGCGACGGCGCGTCCTGGGAGTCCTTCTCCGGCGCGTCCGCTGCCTTGTCGTCTTTCTCTTTGTCCTTCGCCTGCAGCGTCTTTGCCTTGGTGGCCATCCATTGCTCCTAAACGCGCTTCATGCAGAAGGCCGAACGGCCCGCCCGCCTGAATTCACTTGAACCTGTTGTTCGACGCTCTCGCTTCGTCAGATCGCGACACGGAAAGGGCGGCGCGGATATCTCTCGCCACCCCGACCTTCTCTCTCGCCGGATTTGCCTAACGCTTCGTGAGCCTCTTTGTCGCAGCGGATGCAGGTGTAGTGCCAACAGCGATTGCGCGGATTTATTCCTGACGCGTCTGTTCTGCCTGCGGCCGCCTGGTGGCCAAAGTGCTACAAGACCGTTAAGCCTCGATTAACCCTGTTTTTGCCGCCAAACCTTGGATTTGGCGAGTCTTTTAGCGGTTCCGGTCCCGGCCGTCCGCATGATTCTTTCATCACACGCTCTTCTGGAACCGGCCCGACAGCTCGCCAAAACCCTCGATCAGGGCCTCGGTACCGTCGACTTCTCCTATCCGAGCCTTGACGTCACGCAGCCACGCCAAATTGGCCTCGCTGGGGTCCTCCCCCAAGGCCAGCTCGGCGTCCTTCAGTTCTCTAAGTAGTGAATGGTATTGCCGATGCAAGGCAACGAGCTGGTGCCAGGTGGAGAGAACGTCGTCCCGGGCGGCGCCCTCGCGGGCACCCCACACCGCCGCGGTCGTGATACCGTTCTCAACCCTTTGAAGAAGCTGTGAAAATCCACCCTTCTCGATGTCGGCTCGCATCTTCTCGGCCAGCTCGCCGGGGTCCGGCGAGTGGTGGTGGTCGTTGGCAAAGGCGGCGATGATGCCGGCCCGGAGCTTATGGGCCTCGGGATGGGCCAGCTCCAGGGCGGCGACCTCCTCAAGGTGGTCGTGCAGCAGCCAGGGGTGGTTGATCAGGATTTGCAGAATCAGGGCTTCGCGCCGGGATATGGCGCTGCGCTGGCCCTTCATGATCGGGCTGGCCGCCAGCTGGGGGCTCGCCGCCTGGTAGGGGCCGGAGGGAATAAAGGCGGGACCGGGGCCCCCACGCCGCCCTTGGCTGCCGAATCCCTGCCCCCCGAATCGATTCGCCTGCCCCCCGTTGCGCGGCTGGAAGGAGCGGCCGGAATTGCCCTGAAAATTGCCCCGGCCGGCAAATCCGCCGCGGCCGCCTTCAGGCGCGAAGGTACGCCGAAGCCGCTCGGCAAAATCGTCGCGATAATAGCGCCGCACCACCTCGTCGCGGATGCCGTTGGACAGCTCCTTGACGCGCGCCTCGAGCGCGGCGCGGCGTTCGGGCGTGGCAAAGTTGCCGCCTTCGAGCTCGCGCGACCAAATCATCTCGGCGAGCGGCTTCGCCGCCGCGATCACATCCTCGATCGCACCGCGGCCGCCCGAGCGGGCGAGATCGTCGGGATCCTGACCTTCCGGCAGCAGCGCAAAACGCAGGCTCTTGCCCGGCGCAAGAAACGGCAAGGCGAGGTCGGCGGCACGGTAAGCCGCCTTCTGTCCGGCGCGATCGCCGTCGAAGCAGAGGATCGGCTCGTCCGCCATCTTCCAGAGCAGCGCGAGCTGGTTTTCGGTCAGCGCGGTGCCGAGTGGCGCCACGGCACCTACAAAGCCTGCCGTCACCATGGCGATGACGTCGACATAGCCTTCGACCACGATCAGCGCGCTGCCATCGTGGGTGGCTTTGCGCGCGGTCTGGTGATTGTAGAGATTGTCGCCCTTGTGGAAGAGCGGCGTCTCCGGCGAATTTAGATATTTTGCCGGAACGTCCTTTTCCAGCGCGCGCCCGCCGAAGGCGATGACGCGGCCACGCAGATCCGTGATCGGGAACATCACGCGATCGCGGAAGCGATCGTAGGGCACGGGAATGTCGTTGCCGGCTACGAGCAGGCCGGTCTCGATCATGTCCTCGACGGAGACGCCGAGCTTGCCGAGATGCTCCTTCAGCGCGAAGCGCTCGGGTGGCGGCGGCGCATAGCCGAGGCGGAACTGCACTTGCGTCGCCGGCGAGATCGCACGGTCAGCGAGATAGCCGCGCGCCTTGGCGCCGGCGCGCGAGGCGAGCGTCTCGGCGAAGAATTTTGCAGCGAGCTCCATCACGTCATGCAGCGTGCGGCGCCGCTGCTCGTGCCGCGCCGCATCCGGCGTTACCGCCGGCAGCGCCAGCCCCGCCATGTTGGCGAGCCGCTCCACGGCCTCCGCGAACGGGAGGCCGTCGGTCTCCATCACGAAGGTGATGATGTCGCCGTGCTTGCCGGAGGAGAAGTCGTGGTAAAATCCCTTCTGGTCGTTGACGTAGAAGGAGGGCGTCTTCTCCTGCTGGAACGGCGACAGCCCCTTCCATTCCCGCCCGGCCTTCTTCAGCTTCACGCGCTTGCCCACGACTTCGGAGACCGAAAGCCGGGCACGAAGCTCGTCGAGGAACTGGGGCGTGAAGCGCATGGGCTCTGGGTCTGGCGCGAATCAACGTAAGTCGGGCGAAGGGTTACGGATATAGGCGCGGCCTGCCCAAAAGTCAGGTTTGTCCGGCTTATCCGGGTTATTCGACCTATGCACAGGCGTCATTCCGGGGCGATGCGAAGCATCGAGCCCGGAATGACCGCGGAAAGACTTGAACCCGGACCGGTTCCGCGCTTCCATAGGCCATGTTCAGGATGTTTCGCGGCGGCCACAGCGGGGGCTGGCGTGTGACCTCGATTTCACCCGTGGTGGGCGAGCCCCTGCCCTTCGTGCCGGCGCTGTCGGTGACCGACAGCGAGGCGATTTCATTGCCCCTGGTGCCCTCTCGCAATGCGTGGCGGCTGGTCGGCGTTGCGAGCACGACGCGCTACACTGAGCGCGCCGAGAAGCAGCAGCTCACCGCGGTGCAGGCCGAGCTCGGCCGGTTAGAGGCCACTTCCGCGGCGCTGATTCCGATCCGCAAATCGGAGGCGTGGTGGGAGCTGACGCAGGAAGAGCGCCGCAAGATCTTCGAGGACAAGTCGCACCACATCGCCAGCACTCTTCGTTTCCTGCCCGCCATCGCGCGGCAGCTCTATCACAGCCGCGATCTCGGCGGTCCCTTCGACTTCCTGACATGGTTCGAGTTCGCGCCCCCCGATGCCTCGCTGTTCGAGGAGCTGGTGGCGATGCTGAGGCAGACCGAGGAGTGGAGCTACGTCGAGCACGAGATCGACGTGCGCCTGGTGAAGGAAGTGCTGTCGGCTTAGTGATCGAACGCCGGCCACGATGAAGGTGCGATCCCTCGCTCCGCTTGCGCGGGAGAGGTGAAGTCCGCATCCGCGCCTAGTGCTCGAGAAAGCGCCCGGACTCGATGCGCGGCAGATCGGTGACGGGCCAATTGTAGACGTAAGTCCAGGCCTTCTCCGTGGTGCCATCAGGCAGCGTCACGTCGATCAGCTTGCGCAGATATTCGGTCGGCTCCGGAAAGCCCTCGCCGCAGGCCTCGTACATGTCGAGCTCGCGCAGGAGCTCATCGGGCACGCGCAATTGAAAAAGCTCACCATGGACGACATCGGAGGCCGCGTTCGACAGCAGCAATCCGGGATAATGCTTCACGAGAACGAGCCGCCCGCGACACGTCGCGTCACCCAAAAAGTCCGCATGCCCTGCAAGCAGCCGCGCCATCGGATGGTCGAAGCCGCGCATCAGGGTGCCGTAGACGAAAAGACGATCGGAGGTCATGGGGTGTCTATAGCCGTCAATCGAGCGAAACGACAGCCGCACATTTCCACGTCCGAGCGAAGTCCCGGGGGCAAGCGAGATTTGGTCTTGTGATGAATCGCCGGCAACGGCATCGTCTGGCGATCATGATGATTTTGGGTGGACCGACCTGCAAGCGATTGCTGCCCAATTTGGACGGTACCTGCTTTTTCCATAGGCAATCAGGATGGACTTGAACACGGCCGACGCGACCGATCAACTGCTCGGCGCGGGGGACATTCCGCCGGTGCATGAGGTCAATGCGGATGGGGCATCGCCTTTCCTGCTCACCTCGGATCATTACGGACGGATTCTGCCGCGCGCGCTCGGCGACCTCGGCGTCGCGGAAAGCGAGCTGACGCGGCACATCGCCTGGGACATCGGCATTGCCGGCGTCGCCGAGCGGCTGGCAAAAATGCTCGATGCGCATCTGATCGCGCAGCGCTATTCGCGGCTGGTGATCGACTGCAACCGCTCGCCCGGCGTAGCAAGCTCGATTCCCGTGATATCCGAGGCGACCGCGATCCCGCGCAACGAGGGCATCTCAGAGGGCGAGCGCGCGGCGCGGCGGCGCGAGATCTTCGAGCCCTATCACCGCCGCATCGATGCCGCGATCGACCGCCGCCTGCACGACACGCGGCCGGCGGTGCTGGTGTCGCTGCACAGCTTCACGCCGGTTTATGCCGGCGTCGCCCGGCCCTGGCACATCGCCGCGCTGTATAACCGCGACACCGTGCTGCCGCAGCTGCTGCTGAAGCATTTGCGCGCTGAAGGCGATCTCGTCGTCGGCGACAACGAGCCCTATGCGGTGAGCGACCTCAGCGACTACACCATCCCCGTCCACGGCGAAGCCCGCGGTCTCGTCAACACCGGCATCGAGATCCGCCAGGATCTGATCGCGGATCAGTCCGGCCAGCAGCAATGGGCGGAGCGGCTGGCGAGGATTTTTGCGGAGATCGAGCTGGAGTTGAAGGCGGAGCTGTTGGTGTAGGGCACGCTGCGTTCCCTCCCCCCTTGCGGGGGAGGGAACGCAGCGGAGTACGACGAAGCTGCTGAGCAACTGTCTCAGGCTCATCCGCCCCGCGTCGCGACGAACACCGCGAGCGCAGCGAAAATCGCAGCGATCCCCCACAGCAGCCAGGCGATGCGGACGGGGCCGCTTGTATCGAGCGTTGCCTCGGCCGGGTTGTCGGGATTGACGCGCACCTCGACGGTCGCGCCGTGCTTGTAGCGCGACATCAGCTTCTTCAACATCTCGTCGGACCCGGACTGCGTCCCGGCCGAGACGCGCGCGCATTCATTGGTGTAGCTGATATTCTGATAGCGATAGGTGTAGGTCACGCGCTTGCCGAACATCTCGGTGCCGCGGCGCTCGCCCGGCTCGCTGGCCTCGTGATATTGCTCGATCCCCGACAGCTTGATCGTGCCCGGCACCACCGGCCAGCGCGCCGCCTTCAACGCCTGCCGCCGCACTCCATAACCCATCAGCGCGATGACGAAGCCGAACGCGCCGAAGCCGACGACGAGGCCGGCGAGATCGGGCCGCCCGATGTGGTGCGCAAGGTAGGCATAAGTCTGGTTGAGACCGAACGCCGAGCCGAACACGATGCCAAACGCGATCGCCGTGCCGATGCCGAGGCAGCCCCACAGCCCCTTGGGCAGGTCGCGCTCGAGCACGGCCTGATCGGGATGGCGCGGATTGTAATAGACGGTGACGACACTGCCGGCGGGATATTTTGCGAGCTTCTCGGCGACCTCGAAATTGCCGAGGTCCTCGCCGATCGAGATGCGGTTACAGCTCAGCTTGCGGCTGCCGACCGGATATTCGTAAGTCACGTTCGCAAAATTGCGGCTCTCGAGCCGATAGCCTTCCTCGCGGTCGCTGTCGGACACCCTGACCTCGCGCACCTCGGCGACCGAGCGGACGACCTTGCCCGATGCCTGCGGCCAGCTTCGCGCCTCGCGCGCCTGCCAGGTCTTCACGACGGCGGCGACCAGTAACAGCCCGAGCGGTGCGAACAGCATCGCATAGACGAACCAGGGCAGATCGGGCACGGCCAAATTCCTTCGTCAGCGGCAATGCCCGATTGGACGCATCGCCGCCGCGAAGGGTTCAAGCGCGAACCGGTACGAGGGAGGTTATTTTGCCCGTGTCAGCGCCAGCCAGATACCGCCGCCGATCATGAAGCCGCCGGAGATGCGCGACATCAGCCGCGTCCGGCGGGCCGAAAAGAATTTTCGCGCGCGCCCCGCGGCGAGAGCGTAGAGCGCATCCGTCATCGCCGCGGTGACCATGAACGTGGCGCCCAGCAGCGCGACTTGCGGGAAGTGATCGCGGTTCATGTCCATGAACTGCGGAATGAAGGCGCCGAAGAAGATCAGCACTTTCGGGTTCGACAGCAGCACAAGGAAGCCTTGCAGGAAGAACCCGCCGCGCGGCGGCGCCGGCGGCTCGTCGACATTGAGGCCTTCGACCGGCGCCCAGATCAGCTTGATGCCGAGCCAGATCAGATAGGCGGCGCCGGCAAAGCGCACCCAGTCGAACCAGTAACCCATGGTCGCCATCAGCGAGGTCAGGCCGACCGCGACGATGCCGATGACGATGGCAAGCCCGGCCTGCGCGCCCGCGACATTGGTCAACGCCGCGCGCGTGCCGTGACGCAGGCCGTTGGCGACGACGAGGGTGACGATCGGCCCCGGCAGCAAGGCCAGCGCAATGCAGGCGGCGACGAAGGCGAAATAGGCTTGCATGGACATCATGGGGAGGACTCGCTGAGAGCGGTTTGGCGCATTAATGCATGACACTCACTGTCCGTCCAGCGCCGCGGTCGCCCATAGCTTCATCTCCGGCGTCTCCAGGAACGCCAGCGCTGCGCGCTGCACGGCGCCTGCTTCGCCACGCCCCTGGGCCGCAGCGACGAAGAGATCGCAGCGGCGCGAGACGGCGATGCCGATCGCGGCATGACGGACGCCGTCGGCCATATCGAGATCATAGCGCCTGGCACGACCACGCATCTCGCCAAGTCCCACTTCCTCACCCGGCGCGACGGCGGCAAAGCGCGGGGTGATCAGATCGATGTCGGCAACGCGATCGACCTCATCATCGTCGGCGACGCCGCGGTCGCAATTGCAGAAGCCGCGCTTGGCGCGCACGTAGAGCAGGGTGCCCGCGCAGACACCGTCGCAGCGGAACGCGCGGCCGGCGGGCCAGCCGTCGCGCGGGAACGGCCATGCGATTTCGCGCCAGCCCGCCGATTCCGCCGCCGGCGCCGGCGCAAGCCGATAGGCCCCGACGCCGGATGCACCGAGCGCGATGGCCACGGCCGCAATCGCCGCCCCGCGCCGCATCGTCAGTTCCTCGGCAGGCCGGCGGCCGCGCGCGCCGGTCCGGTCAGTTCGAGGATATGCAGACCGGTGTTGGCGCGGTCGACGATGTAGATGTAGCCGCGATCGTCCGTCTCGACATTGTTGGTCTGGATCGCGACCTTGCAACGCTCGCCGCCCTCGACGGGAATGCAGCGCTTGTCGGTGGCCGGCGTGATCGCGGGGATGAAATAGCCGACCTCCTTCGGATGATAGGGATCGCGGATGTCGAGCGCGCGCACGCCCGCATTGAAGAAGGCGATGAAGGCCATCTTCTTGTAATAGACCGGCGCCATGCTCTCGTTCGAGGAGTGCGAGCCGAAGCGGCCGCCGCGTTGGCAGAACTGTCCGCCCGCCTCCGGCACGGTGTAGCTCGAGATCATCATCGGCCGCGTCTCGGTGGTGACGTCGGCGAACCACACCATCTGCCGCGCCTCGCCGCATTCGTTCAAGATCGCCTCGTCGACGATCATGACGATGTCGCGGGTCTTGCCGTCCTTGTCCTCGGCGAATTCGGCGACGGGCATGTCGAGCATCGGGAACGTCGTATGCGCGCCGTTGAAGGCGGACATCGGCATGCGCGAAATCTCGGGATAGCGCAGATTGTCCGGCATCGGCTCCTTCGGCCCGTTCAGCAACTTGTCGCGATCGACGATCTGCAAAATGCCGCCCTTGTTGGTCCCGTAGCCGAAGAACACGCGATTGCCGTCGGGTCCGGTCGAGATCGGCCCGTGCAATTCGGTCGGCACGGCGCCGGTCGAGCCGGGCTCCTGGCCGGGCAGGCCAAAGTCGCGGATTTTCTGCGGATGCGCGGGATCGCTGAGGTCGTAGACCTGCGTCATGCGCCGCGTGCGCCAGTCCGGCGCGCCGGAGACGAGAAAGGCTATGCCGGTGTCGCACTCCCACCAGCTCTTGTGGGTGTCCTTCAGCCCGCCGATGCGGGTAACGAGCACGGGATTGGCGGGATCGGCGACGTTCCAGATCTCATGCGCCTCGCTGCCGAAGGTGCGGAGCATGTAGACCGCATTGGGATCGCCCTTCGGCAGCGACTTGCCGTCGCAAACCCGTACCATCTGCGCGCCGCCGGATTCGTACTTGCCTTCCTGGCCCGGCAGATGCCGCAGATATTTTGGACGCGCGGGATCGGTGACGTCGACGATGGACGTTCCGTTCGGTTCGGCCTGCCCCGTCATCGGGTTGACCGGCGCGGGCACGTCGTCGGTGCCGCCGTGATGGCCGATATAGGCGATCCAGCGATCGCCCTGATGATGGATGGTCGGCTGGTACGCGCTGCGCGCCTGCAGGTCGTTGGTGCCGACCAGCTTCATATTGGACGCTTCCGGCGGCGCGCCGATGGTCTGCTTCTGTTGTGCCTGGGCCGTGGTGCTGCAGGCGAAAAGGACAAGGCCTGCAACGAGTGGGACGCAACGGAACATCAAAGCTCTCCCGGAACCAATCTGCGTTGGCTGAGCTTCGAGGCTAGCACAGCCATTTCCGGGCGCCAAAGACACCATCTTGACATGCAACCATTTGGTTGCCTATTATCGCCGCCATGGATGAGGTCTTCAAAGCGCTCGCCGATGCGTCACGACGGTCGCTGCTGGACAGGCTTCACGCCAAGAACGGCCAGACGCTGAACGAACTCTGCGAGGGCCTCGCGATGACGCGCCAGGCCGTGACCAAGCACCTTGTCATTCTCGAAGAGGCCAACCTGGTCACGACCGTCAGGCATGGCCGCGAGAAGCTGCATTACCTCAATCCGGTGCCGATCCATCAGATCGGCGAACGCTGGATCAGGAAATTCGAGCGCAGCAAGCTCGCCGCGCTCAGCGAGTTGAAACGTCAGTTGGAGAAGCGCGATGAGTAAGCCCCAATTCGTCTATGTTAGCTATATCGAGACCACGCCGGAAAGACTGTGGGAGGCGCTGACGTCGAGCGAATTCACCAGGCAATACTGGTTCGGCGCCGAGGTCAGGTCGGACTGGAAGGTCGGCTCACCCTTCGCGCTCACGCTCGACGGCGAGGTCACCGATTCCGGCGAGATTCTGGAGGCCGATCCGCCGCGCCGCCTGTCCTACAGCTTCAAGCACCAGAAGTTCGAAGAGCTGCGCGGCGAGCCGATATCGCGCGTCGTCTTCACGATCGAACCGTTCGGCTCGCTCGTGCGTTTGACCGTGTTGCATGACGGCTTCGTCGAGGGTGGCAAATATCTCGGCGCCGTCTCCAACGGCTGGCCGGCGATCCTGTCCCAGCTCAAGAGCCTGCTCGAGACCGGCAAGCTGCTCGGCATTCCACGCGCAGCCCTCAACAAGGGATTCGACGCAAAATGAACCTCGATCAGTTCAAGCCGCTGACGGTCTACACCATCTACATCGTCTCCACGCCGGAGAAGGTGTGGGAAGCGCTGACCTCGGCCGAGTTCAGCAGGAGGTACTTTTCCGGCTTTGCGGTGGAGATGGAACGGAGGCTCGGCGGCAGTTTCATCGTGCGCGCGCCCGACGGTTCCGAGCACATCTCCGGTGAAGTCTTCGAATACGATCCGCCGAACAAGCTGACGGTGACGTGGAACGTCAACTGGCCCGACCTCGTCGCAAAGCTCGGCACCACGCTCGTCACCTACGAGATCGAGCAAGCCGGCGAGGCCGTCCGCCTCACCATGAGCGAACGCCACGACCGTGCGCTCGGCGACGACATCCTCTCCGGCGGCCGCACCGGCTGGCCCGCGATCCTGTCGGGACTTAAGAGTTTGCTGGAAACCGGCAAGGCGCCGCAGATCAAAATGACACCGCCAGCGCAGATGCTGGCGGCGTTGAAGGCGATGGGGATCAAGACGCCGTAGCGGCCGAAATCGGCGCTGTTATCGCTTCTTCTTCACCGGCGGTTGAATCTCGTCGATCTTGCGACGGCAATCCCCTTCCGAGTCGTGCGGGCCCGAGACGAAGGTCCCGCTGACCTTGATCGCGTACCAGCCTGACTCCACGCCGAGCCGGAGCGCTTCGTCTGTCTTGACGTGCCGTGGGGAGAGAGTTTGCATCATGTGCTTTCGGTTGGCGTTCGATCTCGTATCGAACCGCGGTGGAATCTTTCAGGCGTCCGCGGCACGCCTGCTGCGTCCGGCTCGCCCGCGGGAAGTGGCAATAGGCGCGACGATCGCCGTTACGACGTCGCGATGAGAAGGCTCCGCCGGTGCGAAGAATCAGTCGTTTCAAATCGCGCGCGGATCGTCGTGACGCAGCGTGTGCGCACAGACGACCGCTCTTTCCGACATTGGCGCACCGTGCGCGCAATCGCCGCAATTAGCTATCGTTTTCTCGCCCGCGCCGCGCTTTTGAAGCGCCAAATGCCGCTCTCGATCGAATAAGGCCGTGAATGCCTTGTGTTCGATCGCTTCGTAGCCATGTTGGGAGCTTAGCCAAGAGAAAGAAGTTCGTATGAAGCTCCGCGTCGGGTTCGAGATGCTGTACGAGTTCCCGCAGCCGACGCCTATGATCATGGTGCTGGGCACGCACTTCACGCGCGCCTCAGATATCGTCGTGCCCGACCTGCTGACCACCCGACCTTCGGTGGCGATCAATCCCTATCGCGACCTCTTCGGCAATTGGTGCAGCCGCATCGTTGCGCCGGCCGGCGCCTTCCGTCTTGCCGGCGATGGCGTCGTTCGCGACAGCGGCCTGCCCGACCCGGTGTTTCCGAACGCGTTTCAGCACGCCGTCGAAGCGCTGCCGGCCGACACGCTCGTCTATCTGCTCGGCAGCCGCTATTGCGAGACCGATCGCCTGTCGGATATCGCATGGAAGTTGTTCGAACACACGCCGCCGGGCTGGGCGCGGGTCCAGGCCATCTGCGATTTTGTTCATCGCCACATCACGTTCGGCCATGAGCACGCGCGCGCGACCAAGACAGCCCGGGAAGCCTACGACGAAGGCAAGGGCGTGTGCCGTGACTATGCCCATCTCGCCATCGCGTTCTGCCGCAGCATGAACATTCCGGCGCGTTACTGCACCGGCTACCTCAGCGACATCGGCACCCCACAACCGTGGCCTGCTGGAGATTTCGCCGCCTGGTTCGAGGCTTTCGTCGGTGGAAGCTGGCACATGTTCGATCCGCGCAACAATACGCCGCGGATCGGCCGCGTGCTGATTGCGCAGGGGCGCGATGCCGCAGACGTCCCGATCGTCCAGACCTTCGGTCCGAATACCCTGCTCAATTTCAAGGTATGGACCGACGAGGTTGCCTGATGACAGACAGCACCCCAGCGCTCACCGCCGATGAATTTGCGTCCTTGGCCCTGGTCGGCAAGGGTCAAGGCGACATTCCGCACGCGCACGGCGAACGTCTGGCCAATTTGGGTTATGCGATCAGGCGGCTCGGCGAACTCGAGCTGACTTCATCCGGCGCTCGCCGCCTGGCAACGGGCGAATAGCTCGCTTCCGTTGCATCCGGCTCCCCTCTTACGGCACCGGTACCACCAGCCGCCGATAGAGATGCCACGTCGCATGCCCGAGCACGGGCAGCGTCACGACCAGTCCGAGAAAGTACGGCAGCGCCGAGACGATCAGCAGCATCACGATCACCGCGGCCCACGAGATCATCGGCAGCGGGCTGGTCACCACCGCACGCACGCTCGTCACCATGGCGGTGACGAAATCGACCTCGCGGTCGAGCAGCAGCGGAAACGACACCACCGTCAGCGAGAACAAGATCAGCGACAGCGCGGCACCGACCGCGTTGCCGATGACGAGGAACAGCAGGCCCTCATTCGTGGTCAGCACCACCGTCATGAATTCCTGCAAGCTAGAGAACGAGGCGTGCAGGCCGAGCAGCAGCGCGATGAGCAGCCGCACCTGGTACATCCAGATCACGAACACGAACAGCGTGACGAAGGCCATCCAGCCGATCTCGCTGCGCGCGCGTATCGCCGACCAGATCGCGCCGAAGGAGACCGGCTCGCCGCGCTCGCGGCGGCGGCTGACCTCGTAGAGGCCGATCGCCACGAACGGCCCGATCAGCGCAAAGCCGGCCGCAAGGGGATAGACGAGATAGACCATGCCGAAGGCGGTGAGGCAGAGCATGATGGCGATGCCGCCGCCTGCGTAGAGCGCGCCGAAGCAGAGTCCGTAGAGCGGCAGCGCCTGGAAATCGCGCAAACCCTCGACCAGCGCCTCGGCGATGTCGGTCGCCGCCACGGGACGCACCACCGGATCGACTTTGCCCGAGATCGACATGCGGCTCCTCTCCTCGTCACCGGCACGATCTCCGTCGCGCGCGATCCCGATATTAGCGCCCTCGCGACCTGCGCGCACGCGCGCGTTGATTGCGGGATGACGGTATCCCGGGAGGCCCGACACCAGCCCGACAGAGCCTCGCGGGCGAACCTTCCGGGGACTCATCCGTGATGTGCGCGGCCGAAATTTTCCGCGCGAGGGCTTTTTCGGCGCGATGCCTATGGACTGGGCGGAGGGTGGTGCCGCAGATTGCATCTTCGAACCAGCACGCGCGACGACCAAATTGGACCGCCCGACCGATGAGCTTGCGTACCCGGCTACTGATACTCGTCATTGCGGCCATGCTGGTGCCGGCCATCCTCGTCGGCTTACGTTTCGTGCAAAATCGCAGCAGCGAAATCAACGCGGCCCTGGCCAATCTGACCGCGACAGCCGACGACATTGCGAGCGACCTGGACGAGAAGATCCAGGGCACCGCCCAGCTTCACTATGGTCTCGCCCGTGCACGCGATCTCGACACGCGCGACAAGGCGGCGTGCTCGGCGTTCCTGTCGGAAGTGCGCGAGGAATACCCACAGTTCACCGGGATATTGACCATCGATCCCGACGGTAGCCTGTTCTGCGATTCGCTGCGGACCAACCGCACCCTCGACCTCCGGGATCGCGCCTATTTCAAGCAGGCCCTGGCGTCGCGCGGCATCGCGCTCGAGCCGGTATTCGGCCGGCTGACCGGCCTATCGGTGCTCCAGATCGCCTATCCGGTGCGATCGGAGACGGGCGCCCTGAAGCTGATCCTGCTCGCATCCTTCAACCTGCGCAAATTCGCGGAGTTTCACGACAAGCGGCTGCTCGGCCAGAAGGAGATCCTGCTCCTCGACAGCAAGGGAACGGTTCTGGTCGCCCCCTCCCGCGGAGGATGGACCGAGCCGGTCGGCACGTCGGTCGCGGGATCCGATCTGCTCCGCTTCGCTGCAACGCCGGACCGGAAGGCGTATCAGGAGGTGACCGATCGCGACGGCCGGACGCATGTCTGGGCTGTCGCCGCGCGCTCGCCTTCGACCCGCGATGCCGGCCTCTACATCATGGTCGGACGGTCCAAGGACGGACTGGTCGCCGCGGCGAATCGCCGGCTCTACGAGGATGTGGCGATACTCGCGGTGGCCTCGCTGCTGCTGCTCGCGGCCGTCTGGATCCTTGCAACCGTGAGCGTCGGGCGCCAGGTCGGACGTCTCGCCACCATGGCGAAGAAACTTGGGCTCGGAGATCTCAGCGCGCGAATTCCGCCTCCCCACCCGGGCGGCGAACTGGGCGGATTGATGACCCTGCTCAACGACACCGCCGAGTCGCTCGAGCAGCAACGCGCCGCCATCGCCGACCTCAGCCACAAGCTCAGCCAGTCCCAGAAGATGGAAGCCATGGGCCAGCTTACCGGCGGCGTGGCGCACGATTTCAACAATCTTCTAACCGTCATTCTCGGCAACTCCGAGCATCTTGCCGACAGGCTGGCCGGCAACGAGGAATTGCACCGGATCGCCAACGACATCGCGACCGCCGCCGAGCGCGGCTCCGACCTGACGCGGAGCCTGCTCGCCTTCGCGCGCAAGCAGCCCCTGAGGCCGCGAGACATCGACATCGCCGCGAAGATTCACGAGATGGAGCAGCTGTTGCGCCGGCCCCTGGGCGAGCACATCGAATGCACCTTCGCGCTCGAACCGGATGTGTGGCTGACCAGCGTCGATCCCGGCGAGCTGACAACTGCGCTGCTCAATCTCGTGCTCAACGCGCGCGACGTCATGCCGCTCGGCGGCAAGCTGACGATCGAGGCGCGCAACACCTCGCTCGGTGAATCCGACCTTGACGTCAACGGCGAACCGCGGCCGGGCGACTACGTCATGGTGGCCGTGACCGACACCGGCAGCGGCATGACCGCCGAGGTGGCGAGCCGGGCGTTCGAGCCGTTCTTCACCACCAAGGAGGTCGGCAAGGGCACCGGGCTCGGCCTGAGCATGGTCTACGGCTTTGTGCGGCAATCCGGCGGCGTTGTGCAGATGCAGTCCGAACCGGGACAAGGCAGCGTCGTCAGGCTGTTCTTTCCCCGCCTTGCAACGCCACCGAACGAGCAGCCGTCACCCGCGGAACGGATCGTCGCCCCCGACGGAAGCGAGACCATTCTTGTCGTCGAGGACGACGACATGGTTCGGGCCTATGTCGAGAGCGAGCTGAAGACCCTCGGCTATCGCGTCATCGCGGCGTCGAACGGTCCCGCGGCTCTCGAACTGTTGCGCCGCCCCGGCGACATCGACCTGCTGCTCACCGACGTCGTGATGCCCGGCGGCATGTTCGGGCCGGAGCTTGCCAGGCAAGCGACCAGCTTGCGGCCCGGGCTCAAGGTGCTCTTCACCTCGGGCTACACCCAAAATCCCGTCAAGACGCCCGACGGGGTCGGCGACGCCCGCATCCTGACAAAACCGTTCCGGCGGAAGGATCTTGCCGCGATGCTGCGGTCCGCCCTGTCGGCGTCGCCGCGCTGAAATCAGGAAGAGAACGCCAGCCGGAGCGCTACGCCGAGATTGGCTACGAACAGAGCCGCGTCGATGACGAAGATCCTGAGCATCGGACCTTTCAGCACAGGCCAGTAGGCCACCCCGACGCGCCCACCGCGCATCAGGACCGGAAGGTTATAGGCGAACTGGCTGAAGTGGCAGGCGGCAAAGAACAGGAACAGCGCGAGCTGGGCCTCGATCGGCTGGAAGAAAGCCGGACGAGCGGCCAGAAGGTAGAACGACAAAAGCCCGATCGGCAGATTCATCCCGCCCAGGAACGCCACGCTGGCCGCCAGCGTCGGCGCGATCGGATTGCTGCGCTCTTCGCGCGGCAGGAGTATCTTCAGCGTATTGCCCTGCGCGACGCTGAACTGGATGAACGCGCCGCCGAACCAGAGTGTGTTGAGGAGCAGGACGAAATCCGAAAGGTGCATGATCATTTTCCGTAGAAGGCTTCGCTGCGCACCACACGGCCCGCATCGTCGAAATCCATGAACTCGCTGGCGCGCGTGTCGCCGAGCTGCCACCACACCGTCACGCGCGCGATCGCCTCGTCCCAGCTCCAGCTCAGGATCTTGAGGTCGGCGCTTTCGATGTGGCCATAAGCCTCGCGCCAATAAGCGCGGATGTTCTCGGCGCCGGTGACGACCGGAGAACCGGTCAGTGATAGTGCCAGAGGGCTGCGCATCTGCGCATCGTCAGCGAAATGCGCGACGACCGCGTCGATATCGACCCGGCACCAGCTCGCACACCATGCCGCGACGAAGCGCTCGGCGGCTGCGCGATCCATTGTCCGTCCGCTCATGGCGGAGCCCTCCCCTGGCTCGTTGCCGGGAAAGTGGCAAAGCTCGCACCTCATGTCAACTATGTTGACTTCAAGAATCGTCAGTTGTTGTCGGCGATCGCCCCCATGACGGCCATCCATGCCGCCGCACCCGAAGCCCCGGCACGGTCGAACGCTTCGCGCAGGACCTTGCGCTCGTGATCCGATGCCTTTTGCTCGATGCGTCGCCCGGCCTCCGTCAGGCGCAGCAGCTTGGAGCGATGCTGCTCGGGTGCCCGCTTCGACGTCAGGAGCTTGCGCTCCAGCAGCAGGTTGAGCGGCCGGTTCAGGGCTTGCTTGGAGATGCCGAGGATCTCGATCAGCGAGCCGATCGCGATATCGGGACGGCGCGCCACCACGTAGAGGATGCGGTGGTGTGGACGCGACAGGCCCTGCTTCGCAAGATATTCATCGGCCTCCAGCGTCATCCCGCGCCAGCCGTAATACATCAGCTCCAGCGCCGCATCGAGATCGTGCAGTTTCGGAAGTGAGGCGCGGTGAAGCCCCGCAGCTTGAGACGTCTTTGCCATTGTCTGAAAGAGCCTAACCTCGCGCCCGCAGCTCGCGCCGCAGCACCTTGCCCGTGGCCGTCATCGGCAGTGTCTCCGCGAACTCGACGAAGCGCGGATATTCGTGCGCGGCGAGTTGCACCTTCACGAACTCCTGGATCTCGCGCGCGAGCGTGTCGCTTGCCGCGAAGCCGGGACGCAGCACGATCCAGGCCTTGATCGATTCGGTGCGGATCGAATCGGGGATGCCGACCACCGCCGCCATCGCCACCGACGGATGCTTCATCAGCGTGTGCTCGATCTCGGACGGGCCGACGCGGTAGCCGGCGGTGGTGATGACGTCGTCCTCGCGGCTGACATACCAGAAATAGCCGTCCTCATCCCGCGTACCGAGATCGCCGGTCAGCAGGAATTCGCCGGCATATTTCTTCGCCGTCGCGTCCGGATTGCGCCAGTATTCGAGCATCGTGCACGGGCATGGCTGGCGCACGCCGATGATGCCGCGCTGCCCCGTCGGCAGCTCCTCGCCCTTGTCGTTGACGATGCGGACGTCGAAGCCCGGCGTCGCCTTGCCCATCGAACCCGGGCGGATCGGAAACAGGTTGGAGTTGCTGCCGATCACGAGATTGCACTCGGTCTGACCGAACACTTCATGCGCATCGATGCCGAATGTCTCGCGCACCCAGCCGAGCAGCTCGCCGCCGAGCGATTCACCGCCGGTGAAAATGCTGCGCAGCTTGACGTCCGGATGCTTCACGCCGGCCTGCCGCATCAGCTTCAGCGCGGTCGGCGGCAGGAAGACGTTGCGGACACCGAGGTCGGCCATCATCTGCATCGCCGCCTGCGGCTCGAACTTTCGCGCACGGTGACCGACCAGGGGGATGCCGTGATACCAGAACGCGAACAGGCCGTTGACGAGGCCGCCGATCCACGCCCAGTCCGCCGGCGTCCACATCAGATCGCCGGGGCGCGGCAGGAAGTTGTGGCACATCTCGACATTCGGCAGGTGGCCGAGCACGACGCGATGCGCATGCAGCGCGCCCTTCGGATTGCCCGTCGTGCCTGACGTGTAGATGATCAGGGCGGGGTCGTCGGCGGAGGTGTCGACGGTCGCAAAGTCCTCGGACGCGGTTTCGATCGCCGACCAGAACGGTTTTGCACCGGCATGGACGGCGCCGCTCGTGACATAGATGTCCTGCAGATAGGGCAGCCGATCGCGGATCTTCGTGAGCTTCTCCCAGCCCGCCTCATCAGTGATGATGGCCCTTGCTTGCGAATTCGACAGGCGGAATTCCAGCGCGTCCTCGCCGAACAGCGCGAACAGCGGGATCGAGATCAGCCCGGATCGGAACGCGGCCATATGCGCGATCGGCAGCTCCAGCGACTGCGACAGGAACACCGCGACGCGGTCGCCGCGCACGAGCCCATCGGCCTTCAGCACATTGGCGAAGCGGCGCGACATCTCCGCGACCTCGTCGAACGAGGTGCGCGTGGTTGCGCCGTTCTCGTCGACATAGAGCAGCGCGAGGCGGCCCGTGCCGTCGGCATGGCGGTCGCAGCACGCTTCCGCCATGTTGAAGCGCGCCGGGACGTCCCAGCGGAAGTTGCGATAGAGCTCGTCGTAGGTTGCGGCTTCGGTCAGCATGGTCGTTTCCCGGCAGCGTCGTCACAGCCGGGCGTGTCCCGGCCATCCACGTTCTTGTTTCGACCTGAGTTTAAGCGCGTGGGAGCCCGGGACAAGCCCGGGCATGACGATGCGGAGGCATCCCCTAACGGCGCACCGTCTGGAAGAATTTCCTGACGTCGCCAACATACAGCTCCGGCTGCTCGAATGCGGCGAAATGCCCGCCCTTCTCCATCTCGCTCCAGTGCGTGATGTTGGGAAAGTTCGGCTCCATCCAGCGCCTGACCGGCGTGATGATCTCCTTGGGGAACACGGCGACGCCGGTCGGCACGTTGACCCTAGGCGTGGTGCGGCGTTTGCCAAAACTCTCCCAGTAGAGCCGCGCTGAGGAGGTCGCCGTCTCCGTCGCCCAATAGAGCATGACGTTGTCGAGCAGCTCGTCCTTGTCAAAAATGTTTTCAGGATGGCCGTCGCAATCGGTCCAGGCCCAGAATTTTTCCAAAATCCAGGCCGCCTGCCCGCTTGGCGAATCCGTCAGGCCATAGCCGAGCGTCTGCGGCCGCGTCGATTGCTGCTTGGAATAACCGGAATCGAGATCGACATAATGCTTCAGGCCGGCGAGCGCGCTCTTCTCTTCCGCCGTCGGCTCGCCCTCGACCTTCGGTGCCGCGTTGAAGGCGAGCGTGATGTGAATGCCGGCGCAATGCTCGGCGTCCTGCGCGCCCAGCGATGTCGTCACCGCCGAGCCCCAGTCGCCACCCTGCGCGCCGTAACGCGCGTAGCCGAGCCGATCCATCAGCTTCGCCCAGGTCGCGGCGATGCGGTCGACGCCCCAACCGGTGGTCTTTGGCTTGGCGGAGAAGCCAAAGCCCGGCAGCGACGGGCAGATCACGTGAAACGCATCCGCAGGATTACCGCCATGCGCGGCAGGATCGACCAGCGGCGCGATCACCTTCTGGAATTCGACAATCGACCCTGGCCAGCCATGGGTGATGATCAGCGGCAGCGCCGATGGCTCCTTCGAGCGCGCATGCAGGAAGTGGATGTCGAGCCCGTCGATCTCGGTGGTGAACTGGTCGAAGCGGTTGAGCTTTGCCTCGCGGGCGCGCCAGTCATAGCTGTTGGCCCAGTAGGCGCAGATCTCCTGAATCCATTTCAGCGGCGCGCCCTGGCTCCAGTCCTCGACCAGCTCCGCCTCCGGCCAGCGCGTGCGGGCGAGGCGGGATTTGAGGTCGGTGAGAATGTCGTCGCTGATGGCGATGCGAAACGGTTTGATGGCGCCGGTCATCGGTTGCCCCCGATTGTTTCTGCGGGAGAGAGTAGACCGGATTGCAGCGCCATCAAAGGTGCCCCTTCTCCCCTTGCGGGAGAAGGTGGCGCGAAGCGCCGGATGAGGGGTTTCGCTCCGCGGAAACTACTGCGAGAGGGTCGCCCGCGGAGAGAGACCCCTCACCCGCCTCGCTTCGCGAGGCACTCTCTCCCGCAAGGGGAGAGGGAAGAAGCTAGCCCGTCAGCGCGGCCTTCACCAGGCCGCTGGCCTTGCCGAAATCCATCTGGCCGGCGTACTTCGCGCGCAACACCGCGATCACCTTACCCATGTCCTTCATGCCGGCAGCGCCCGTCTCCACGATCGCATCCGCGATCACCTTCTTCACTTCGTCGTCCGACATCTGCTTCGGCAGATAGGCCGAGATCACCGCGATCTCCTCGCGCTCCTGGGCAGCGAGCTCGGCACGGCCGCCCTTGTCGTAGAGCTCGACCGACTCCTGGCGCTGCTTGATCATCTTCTGAAACACGCCGAGCAGGTCGGCGTCCGACAGCGGCGGCTTGCCGTTGCCGCGCGCCTCGATGTCGGCGTTCTTGATGGTCGAGTTGACCATGCGCAGCGTGGAGAGCTTGCGCTCCTCCTTGGCCTTCATGGCCTCCTTGACCGCGTTGTTGATGTCGTCGCGCAGCATGATCGTGATCCCTTCGAATATCCGACGCCTGATCTAGGCCGTTCGCGGCCCCGAGACAACCGGGGCTCCCAGCCATTCGACCAGCGCTCGCGTCGTCGCCTCGGGCTGCTCCGGCTGCGGCAGATGTCCGCAATTGGCCAGGATCACCAGCCTCGCGCCCGCTATGCCCTCCGCCATCTCCTTGGAGAACGCGTTCGGAATCGTGTTGTCCTGATCGCCTGTCAGCACCAGCGTCGGGCATTTGATCGTCGCCAGCGTCGGCCGTGAATCCACCCGCGCAATGATCGCGGTCTGCTGCCGCAGATAGCCTTCGACGCCGACGTCCTCGCCCTGCTCGTGCACGAGCTTCCGAATGCCGGCATCGTCGTGGCGCGAGGGATGCACCAGCTCGGGAAACATCTCCTCGCGCGCCGCGCTCAGCTCGCCGCGCCTCGCCCGTTCCATCAGGCCGCGGCGGCGCGCGGTCGCTTCCGGTGTATCGGGCCGGGCCTGGGTGTTGATCAGCGCGAGCTTCAAAACCCGCTCGGGCGCCTGGCGCATGATCTCGAGCGCGATATAGCCGCCCATGGAGTGGCCGGCGAGCGCAAAGCGCGGCGGGGCCTCGCTCAGCACGCGCCGGGCGATCGCCGCCATGCTGTCGTCGCGGATATGGTTGGCAATCATCACCGGGCCGAACCGCCAGAGTGCCGGGACAACCGGGGCGTAGATCCGGGCCGAGGAGGCCAACCCCGGAACCAGCAGAAGCGGGGTGGTCTGGTCCATTATTGCCTCGCGAGCCCGGGAAATTGGCGGAAATTATCCTCCCAAGCTTAAGTGCCTGAGGGGACCTGTCAAATATGCAAAAACGCATGTGAATCGGCGCTCGTCCGCTTTGACGGCGGCGCCGGCCCGGACTATGAACCGGGCTCATGACACAACATGACAACGATACCGCCTGGCCGGACCACAAACCGACCGCGCTCCTCGTGCTCGCCGATGGCACGGTGCTTGAAGGCTTCGGTCTCGGCGCCGAAGGCCATGCCGTCGGAGAGGTCTGCTTCAACACCGCGATGACCGGCTATGAGGAGATCCTCACCGATCCCTCCTATGCCGGCCAGCTCATCACCTTCACCTTCCCGCATATCGGCAATGTCGGTACCAACGAGGAAGACATCGAGACGGTGAACATGGCCGCGACGCCGGGTGCGCGTGGCGTGATCCTGCGTACCGCGATCACCGATCCCTCGAACTACCGCGCCACCAAGCATCTCGACGCCTGGCTCAAGGCGCGCGGCATCATCGGCCTTTCCGGCATCGACACCCGCGCATTGACCGCGCTGATCCGCAGCAAGGGCATGCCCAACGCCGTGATCGCGCATGCCAGGAACGGCGAGTTCGACCTGCATGGCATGAAGGAAGAAGCGCGCGAATGGCCGGGCCTCGAGGGCATGGACCTCGTGCCGATGGTCACCTCGGGCCAGCGCTTCACCTGGGACGAGACGCCCTGGCTGTGGGACAAGGGTTTTGGCCGCCAGGACAAGCCCGAGTTCAACGTCGTCGCCATCGACTACGGCATCAAGCGCAACATCCTGCGCCTGCTCGCCGGCGTCGGCTGCAAGGTGACGGTGGTGCCAGCGACGACCTCATCGGAAGACATTCTGGCGATGAAGCCGGACGGCGTGTTCCTGTCCAACGGCCCTGGCGATCCGGCCGCGACGGGCAAATACGCGGTGCCGGTGATCCGGGACGTGATCAAGTCGGGCACACCGACCTTCGGCATCTGCCTCGGTCACCAGATGCTCGGCCTTGCCGTCGGCGCCAAGACCAAGAAGATGCATCAGGGCCATCACGGCGCCAATCATCCCGTGAAGGACGAGACCACCGGCAAGGTCGAGATCACCTCGATGAACCATGGTTTTGCGGTGGACGAGGCGACGCTGCCGAAGGGCGCGACGCAGACCCACATCTCGCTGTTCGACGGCTCCAATTGCGGCATTCAGCTCGACGGCAAGCCGGTGTTCTCGGTGCAGTACCACCCCGAGGCCTCGCCGGGCCCGCGCGACTCGCACTATCTGTTCCAGCGCTTCGCGGACCTGATGCGGCAGAAGAAGAGCGCGTAACGCTGGCTCTCCTGCAGTTGCCTTGACGACATCGAGCCCGGGCCTTGACCCGGGCTCTTGTCGTTCCGGGCTCGACGCTGCGGTTCGCCTGGACGCAAGGAACGTCGTCTCACGCCCCTCGTTGATTCCTGCTACGCTCACGCAGGAGCCCTGCCATGTTCGTTGTCCGCGACAATGCCGAGCCACGCGCCATCGTGTTCAAAGATGACGGGCTCGTGCCGAACAACATCCTTCCCTTCCTGGTCTATCGGGATGCGGTGAAGCTCGATTCCAGGCGCCCCGAGGCGACCATCGAAAACCTGTTCGAAGCGAATAGCTGGGGCGGCACGTGGCGCAACGGCGTCTACGACTATCTGCACTATCACGCGACGGTGCATGAGGTGCTCGGCGTCGCGCGTGGCAGTGCCCGCGTCCGCTTCGGCGGCGACCATGGCCAGGAGCTGGAGATCAAGGCGGGCGACATCGCGATCCTGCCGGCCGGCACGGGGCATCAGTGCATCAGTGCGAGCGACGATTTCTGCATCATCGGGGCCTATCCGCCGGGATCGAAGATGGTGGTGACGCGGGCAACGCCGGAAAACCACGCCAGGGCACTGAAGACAATTCCCGAGGTCGCGCTGCCGCCGGCCGATCCGGTGACGGGCAAGAACGGGGCGTTGATGAGGCTGTGGAGCCGGCCATAAGCGCGACGCCGTAGGGTGGGCAAAGCGGAGCGTGCCCACCAATCAGTTCAAGCCGCAAGGACGGATGGTGGGCACGGCGCGCAAGAAGCGCGCCTTTGCCCACCCTACGGCAATGTCCCTTACGCCTCGTTGCCGCCTTCCTGGCGGGTGGCCTCGAACAGGAACCACGTCCGGCGCTCGGTCTCGTCGATGAAGTTTTCGAGGATGCTGGCGCTGGCGACATCGCCGGCGTCGTCGCAGACCTCGTGCGCCTTGCGCATCGCGCTTGCGACGTGCTTGTTGTCCTGCATCAGCTCGCGCAGCATCTCGCGTGGCGGGACGTAGTCCTCGTTGTTGTCCTTGATGGTCTGGAGCTTGGCGACCTGGCCGATCGACTTCAGCGTGGTGCCGCCGATCTTGCGGACGCGTTCGGCGAGCTGGTCGGTGGTGGCGAAGATCTGGTCGGACTGCTCGTCGAGCAGCAGATGATAATCGCGGAAATGCCGGCCGCTGATGTGCCAGTGGAAATTCTTGGTCTTCAGATAGAGCGCGAACGCATCGGCCAGAAGCACGTTGAGCGCCTCAGAGACCTTCTTGACCCCATCGGGCGACAGATCGGTGGGGGTATCGAGATCGGGCGAGACCTTGGTGGGGGCTTTGCTCACGGGAAACCTTCCTGTTAGGACGCGGACATTGACGGCGCGCCGTCGCACCCCTAACGCAAGGCGGGCAGCGCCGGTTCCTTGACAGGAACCGTTTGGCCGGGACCTACGAAATACCATGGACGATTGGATCGATTATTACGACTCCACGCATACGATCTATGTCAGCAAGCTGCATCGCGACTTGCACTTCCAGATCATCGCGCGGGACATCATCGGCTACATCTCATCGCCCGAGGCGACCGTGCTCGACTATGCCTGCGGCGAGGCGCTGTCGGCGAGCCAGGTGGCCGCGGCCTGCGGCAAGCTGATTCTCGCCGAGCCCGCCCCCGGCGTGCGTGGCCGGCTGATCGCGCGATTTGCCCCGAACACCAAGATCCGCGTCCGCTCCCTCGACGACGTCCGCAAAATGCAGGACCAGTCGATCGACCTCGCGGTGATGAACTCGGTCGCGCAATACATGACGCCGGACGAGCTCGATGCCGCGCTTGTCAACATCCGGCGATTGCTGACCCCGTCCGGCAAGCTCGTGCTCGGAGATATCTTGCAGCCCAATGTCGGCATGTTCAGGGATGTGATGGCGCTGCTCAGCTTCGGCCTGCGTCACGGCTTCCTGAAGGACGCGCTGATCGGGCTGATCAGCACCGCGCTGTCAGATTACCGTCATCTGCGCACGCGCATCGGGCTTCAGCGCTATGGCGAGGACGAGATCGTCGCCAAGCTGACCGCGGCGGGCTTCTCTGTCCAGCGCGCCCACACCAATATCGGCCATAATCGCTGGCGCATGACCTTCATCGCGCGGCCGCCTCTGGTCCGTTAAGCATAATGACTGCCCGAGGTGGCTTGTCACACGCTGATAGGTAAAGATCGCCGCGGCCCGGTGGCGGAAGCGTCTACGCGAGGGCGGTGCAACGCTCTTCATCCTGGTTCAAATCCAGGCCGGGTCTCCAGCCTTCGCTGGCTCCGCCAGCTTCGGCTAGGCAAGCCGTATCGTGCGAAGGCTGCCTCGGCGAAGCCCGAAGGGCGAAGACGGGCACGCTTCGACGGACCGCCCAAAGCAAATTCTCGAAAACTCGCAAACTTCAATCCATTTCAACCGTTTCGCACTCCGACAGCAGCTGTAGCCGGTCGACATCCTTGGCTGCGGAGCTGAGCACAGCATCGAGCAGCCCCGGAAAGCGCGCGTCCAGATCCTCGCGGCGGAGCCGCATGAAGCGGTTGGTGCCCGCCACGCGCGTCAGCATCAGGCCGCATTCGCGCAGCTTGGCGAAGTGGTAGGCGAGGTTGGATTTGCCGGAAAGGCCGCTGAAGTCGCCACAGCAGAGTTCGCTGCTGACACGTTCCTGCTGGGCGAGCTGATAGACGATGGCCAACCGGATCGGATCGCTCAGGCAATCCAGAACCATCGGCAGCTCGATCTGCTCGCGGGTGGGATGAAGGGGTGTGCGGCTCATGGTGAGGAATCATAGCAAATTGGCCGCGTTGTTCAATAGTTCTTGAACCAATTGACTTCTTAGCCTTTGCATTCAATAGTTCAATAAACGTTGAACATAGGGATATTGTCCAATGAGCGTGTTCTGGCTGGCTCTCGCGGCCTTCGCGATTGGTACCGAAGGCTTTGTCATTGCAGGGCTTTTGCCGTCGATCGCCGCCGATCTTTCGATTTCCGTCCCTGCCGCCGGCCAATTGGTCACCGCCTACGCCCTCACCTATGCGGTGGGTTCGCCGATCCTGGCGGTGACGCTGAACAATATCGACCGCCGCACCGTGCTGGCCCTCGCGCTGACGACCTTCATTGCCGGAAATCTCGTCGCGACGGTGGCTTCCAGCTACGCCCTGCTGCTGGCCTCCCGCATGCTGATGGCGCTGGGCTCCGGACTGTGCATGCCGACGGCGCTCGCCGTATCGGTGGCGGTCGCCGCGCCCGAACGGCGCGGCCGCGCGGTGGCGCTGGTCACCTCGGGCCTCACGGTTGCAACCGTGATCGGCGTCCCGCTCGGCAATCTCGTCGGCAGCCTGCTCGGATGGCGCGCGACCTTTGCCATGGTGGCCCTGATCGGCGCGGTTGCGCTTGCCGGCCTGCTGCTTGGCCTGCCCCGCGGCCTGCCGCGCAACACCGCCTCGCTCAGCGAACGGCTGGCGGTGGCGCGTCACAGCAATGTCGTGATCGCGCTTCTGATCACGATCCTATGGGCGCTCGGCGGCTTCACTGTGTTCACCTACTTCGCGGTCCCGCTGCGCGGCCTCGGCTTCGACGCCGCGCAGATCAGCCTCGCGCTGCTGGTGTTCGGCGGCGCCGCCGCCATCGGGAACATGCTGGGCGGTGTCCTGGCCGACCGGCTCGGCACGCTCGCCACCGCAGGCCTCGGGCTCGCCGGCATGGCGAGCGCCCTGATCCTGCATTCGCTGGTCCTGAAGTTGATGCCCGGACAGGCGCATTATGCGGTGCTGGGCGCGATCTTCCTCTGGGGCATCTCGGGCTGGGCGTTCTATCCGGCTCAGATCGCCAGCATCATCCGGATCGAGCCGCAGGCCTCGATGATCGCACTCTCGCTCAACGCCTCCGCGATGTATCTCGGCTTCGCCATCGGCGGGGCCCTGGGCGGCGCGGTGCTGGCCACCCTCTCGCCAACCGACCTTGGCTGGATCGGCGGATCGAGCGTTGCGGCCTCGCTGCTGGTGCATCTCGCCCGTGGCTGGCAGGCACGGCCAAAACCCGTCAAAATTGCCGGTTGATGGGCGTTTTTCGGGGTTTCGCCGCCCCGAAAACTGGTCTAAGACCCACCCGCGCGCGAGGGGAGACCCCGCGCTCTCGGCTCAAGGGGACGCGCGGCAAGCGCGCCCTTTTTTTGTGCCCAAAATCCACTTCGGCGAGAGTTGATGCCCAAACGTACAGACATCACCACCATCCTGATCATCGGCGCCGGCCCCATCGTGATCGGCCAGGCCTGCGAGTTCGACTATTCGGGCACGCAAGCGGTGAAGACGTTGAAGGAGGAGGGCTATCGCATCGTCCTCGTCAATTCCAACCCGGCCACCATCATGACCGACCCGGAATTGGCCGACGCCACCTACATCGAGCCGATCACGCCCGAGATCGTCGCCAAGATCATCGAGAAGGAACGTCACGTCATTCCCGGCGGCTTCGCGCTGCTGCCAACCATGGGCGGACAGACCGCGCTGAACTGCGCGCTGTCGCTGCGCCGGCAGGGCACGCTGGAAAAGTTCGACGTCGAGATGATCGGCGCGACCGCGGATGCGATCGACAAGGCGGAAGACCGTCAGCTATTCCGCGAGGCCATGACCAAGATTGGACTTGAGACGCCAAAGTCGCGGCTCGCCAACGCGTCCGAGTTGAAGAAGTCCTTCCGCGACAAGCACCGGGCCGAACGCGAGAAGCTGTCGGGTGCCGCCCTCGAGGAACACGAACGGCAATGGGTGCTCGGCGAAAGCGACCGCCGCAAGCGCTACCAGGAATACGCGCTCGGCCAGGCGCTGATGGCACTGTCCGAGATCGGCCTGCCCGCGATCATCCGTCCCTCCTTCACGATGGGCGGCACCGGCGGCGGCATCGCCTACAACAAGGAAGAATTCCTCGACATCATCGAGCGCGGCCTGGATGCGTCTCCGACCAACGAAGTGCTGATCGAAGAATCCGTGCTCGGCTGGAAAGAGTACGAGATGGAGGTCGTGCGCGACAAGAAAGACAATTGCATCATTGTCTGCTCGATCGAGAACCTCGATCCAATGGGCGTGCACACGGGCGACTCCATCACGGTCGCGCCGGCGCTGACGCTGACCGACAAGGAATACCAGATCATGCGCGACGCCTCGCTGGCGGTGCTGCGCGAGATCGGCGTCGAGACCGGCGGCTCCAACGTGCAGTTCGGCGTCAATCCCGAAGACGGCCGCATGGTCGTGATCGAGATGAATCCGCGCGTGTCGCGGTCGTCCGCACTGGCCTCGAAGGCCACCGGCTTTCCGATCGCAAAGGTCGCCGCCAAGCTCGCGGTCGGCTACACGCTGGACGAGATCGCCAACGACATCACCGGCGGAGCGACGCCGGCCTCGTTCGAGCCGACCATCGACTACGTCGTCACCAAGATTCCGCGCTTCGCCTTCGAGAAATTCCCGGGCGCGTCGACCACGCTGACCACGTCGATGAAGTCGGTCGGCGAAGTGATGGCGATCGGCCGTACCTTCCAGGAGAGCCTGCAGAAGGCGCTGCGCGGACTCGAGACCGGCCTGACCGGGCTCGACGAGATCGAGATCGAGGGGCTAGGCCAGCACGACGACAAGAACGCGATCCGCGCCGCGCTCGGCACGCCGACGCCGAACCGGCTGCTCCAGGTCGCCCAGGCCATGCGGCTCGGCTGGTCGAACGAGGACATCTTCAACTCCTGCAAGATCGATCCGTGGTTCCTCAGCGAGATGCGCGGCATCGTCGACATGGAGGAGAAGGTCCGGAAGAACGGCCTGCCGGGCAACGCCTTCGGCATGCGCACGCTCAAAGCCATGGGCTTCTCCGATGCGCGGCTCGCTGTGCTCGCCGAGACGACGGAAGCTGACGTGACGGCGAAGCGCCACGCGCTCGGTGTCCGCCCTGTCTATAAGCGCATCGACACCTGCGCGGCCGAGTTCGCGTCGCCGACCGCCTACATGTATTCGACCTATGAGGCGCTGTTTGCAGGCGCGCCCGCGGACGAGAGTTCGCCGTCGGACAAGAAGAAGGTCATCATCCTCGGCGGCGGGCCCAATCGGATCGGCCAGGGCATCGAGTTCGACTATTGCTGCTGTCACGCCTGCTTCGCACTGCATGACGCCGGCTACGAATCCATCATGGTCAACTGCAACCCCGAGACGGTGTCGACCGACTACGACACCGCCGACCGGCTCTATTTCGAGCCGCTCACCGCCGAGGACGTGCTGGAGATCATCGCGAAGGAGCGCACCAACGGCACGCTGCACGGCGTGATCGTGCAGTTCGGCGGCCAGACCCCGCTGAAGCTGGCGCGTGCGCTGGAAGCCGCCGAAGTGCCGATCCTCGGCACCTCGCCCGACGCCATCGACCTTGCCGAAGACCGCGACCGCTTCAAGCGCGTGCTCGACAAGCTCCGGCTGAAGCAGCCGAAGAACGGCATCGCCTATTCGGTCGAGCAGGCGCGCCTGGTCGCAACCGATCTCGGCCTGCCGCTGGTGGTGCGCCCGTCCTACGTGCTCGGCGGCCGCGCGATGCAGATCATCCGCGAGGAGAACCAGCTCAGCGACTATCTGCTCGGCACGCTGCCGGAGCTGGTGCCGGCGGACGTCAAGGCGCGCTACCCGAACGACAAGACCGGGCAGATCAACACCGTGCTCGGCAAGAACCCGCTGCTGTTCGACCGCTATCTGTCCGATGCCACCGAGATCGACGTCGACTGCCTTTGCGACGGCAAGGACACCTTCATCGTCGGCATCATGGAGCACATCGAGGAAGCCGGCATCCATTCCGGCGACAGCGCCTGCTCGCTGCCGCCGCACTCGCTCGATGCCAGGATGATCGAGGAGCTGGAGCGGCAGACGCGTGAGCTGGCGCTCGGCCTCGACGTCGTCGGCCTGATGAATGTGCAGTACGCGATCAAGGACGGCGAGATCTACGTGCTCGAAGTCAACCCGCGCGCCTCGCGCACGGTGCCCTTCGTCGCCAAGGTGGTCGGCACGCCGGTCGCCAAGATCGCAGCGCGCATCATGGCCGGCGAGAAGCTCGCCGACTTCAAGCTGAAGAAGGCGGACTTCAAGCATGTCGGCGTGAAGGAATCGGTGTTTCCGTTCGCCCGCTTCCCCGGCGTCGACACGGTGCTCGGCCCCGAGATGCGCTCGACCGGCGAGGTCATGGGCATCGACAGCTCCTTCGCGATAGCCTTTGCCAAGAGTCAGCTCGGCGGCGGCACGCGGGTGCCGCGCAAGGGCACGGTGTTCGTCTCGGTTCGCGAGAGCGACAAGACGCGCATCGCCGAGGCCGTTCGCGAATTGCATTCGCTCGGCTTCAAGGTGCTGGCGACATCGGGCACGGCGCGCTTCCTGACCGATCAGGGCATCCCGACCGAGAGGGTCAACAAGGTGCTTGAGGGACGGCCGCACATCGTCGATGCCATCACCAATGGCGACGTCCAGCTCGTCCTCAACACCACCGAGGGCCCGCAGGCGCTCGCCGACAGCCGCTCGCTGCGGCGCGCGGCCCTCTTGCATAAAGTGCCGTATTACACCACTCTTTCCGGGGCCGTGGCGGCCGCGCAGGGCATCCGCGCCTATCTGGGCGGGGACCTTGAGGTTCGTACCCTGCAGAGCTACTTTTCGGAAACCTGATCGCTAGCAACGGCGACGCTTCCGCTAAGTGACTGGCAATGAAGCCACAATGGCCGGAGGAACTGTCCGGCCGTTGTGGTTGTTCTGTTCCGGCGCCAGACCCACATAACCGTTCCGGTGGCCGTATATTCAGCCCCGGAAGTACTGACGAATCAAGGTTGCCGCGCCCTGTGTCTTGCCGGGGCGCGCGGCCGAAGGACGAGAGAAGAGATGGAAAAGGTTCCGATGACAGCGGGCGGCTTTGCCGCGCTCGGGGAAGAATTGAAGAAGCGCCAGTCCGAGGACCGTCCGCGCATCATCGAGCATATTGCGGAAGCGCGCTCGCACGGCGACCTGTCGGAGAACGCGGAATATCATGCCGCGAAGGAAGAGCAGTCCCACAATGAGGGCCGCATCGCCGAGCTCGAGGACAAGCTCGCGCGCGCCGACATCATCGATATTTCCAAGCTGTCGGGCGACACCATCAAGTTCGGCGCCACCGTGACGCTGGTCGACGAGGATACCGAGAAGAAGACGGTGTGGCAGATCGTCGGCGAGGTCGAGGCCGACGCCAAGAAGGGCCGCATCTCCATCACCTCGCCGCTCGCGCGCGCGCTGATCGGCAAGAAGAAGGGTTCGACGGTCGAGGTCAACGCCCCCGGCGGCGCCAAGGCGTATGAGATCACCAAGGTGGAGTGGCGGTAAGCATTTGCCGCAAGGCGCGATGATATTTCGAAAAGGCCGCGCCCTGCGCGGCCTTTTTGTTTCGGGGTATTGCGAGAGCCGTGTGCCTCTCCCCGCAAGAACCGGGAGAGGGAGAAGGCTTACCTTCTTCCCTTCACATCAAGCGGCACGGCCGCCTCGTATTTCGAATTATGCAGCACCAGCGACGTCCGCACGTTGCGCACATGGGGCGCGGCGGTGAGGTGCGTCACGAAATCCTGGAAGGTGGCCATGTCTGGCGCGACACATTTCAGGATGAAATCGACCTCGCCCGAGAGCATCCAGCATTCCCGCACCAGCGGCTCGGCGCGGACGAACTCCTCAAAGGCACGCAAATCCGCCTCGGCCTGGCTGGACAGGTGCACCGCGGCGAATACGGTGACGTCGAAGCCAAGCTTGCGGGCGTCGAGCAGGCCGCGATAGCCGTGGATATAGCCCTCCTCCTCCAGCGCCCGGACGCGGCGGAGGCAAGGTGGTGGCGAGATGCCGACGCGCTTGGCCAGCTCGACATTCGTGATTCGACCGTCGGCCTGGACCTCGGTGAGAATTTTCAGGTCGATCTCGTCTAGGTTCCGCGACACGTGATTGGAACTCCTGGCCTTTGCGGCTGTATTGGTGGATTTGACGCAATCCTCATAGCCAGTCCGCAGCAATTGCGCAATTTTATTGCGCGTGCAGCGCAATCGACTTTTGTTCCCTGTTGGAAAAATCCGCCGACAGGGAATGCAATTCTTGCATAGCTCACCAGAAGGCTTAGATTAGCTCTGATATTTCAGCGCTTCCGCGACGCCTCCCGGCACGTTCCGCACCCGCGCTGCAGATCCCCCGTGAAAGGCGTCCGTCAAAATGTCTGCCACTGTTCATGCAAAGGTCGTCATTATTGGCTCCGGCCCCGCCGGCTACACGGCGGCGATCTACGCCGCGCGCGCGATGCTCGAGCCGATCCTGATCCAGGGGATCCAGGCGGGCGGCCAGCTCACCATCACCACCGACGTCGAGAACTATCCGGGCTTCGCCGACGTGATCCAGGGCCCCTGGCTGATGGAGCAGATGGAGAAGCAGGCGGTCCATGTCGGCACCAAGATCGTCTCCGACCTGGTCACCAAGCTGGAGACGACGCAGCGGCCGTTCCGCCTCACCTGCGACAGCGGCGACGTCTATCTCGCCGACAGCGTCATCCTCGCCACCGGCGCCCAGGCGCGCTGGCTCGGGCTGCCGTCAGAAACGAAATTCCAGGGCGGCGGCGTCTCGGCCTGCGCCACCTGCGACGGCTTCTTCTACCGCAACAAGGAAGTCGTGGTGGTTGGCGGCGGCAATACCGCGGTCGAGGAAGCCCTGTACCTCACCAACCATGCCTCGCAGGTCACCATCGTGCATCGCCGCGATCACTTCCGCGCCGAACGCATCCTGCAGGAGCGTCTGTTCAAGCACCCGAAGATCAAGGTGGTCTGGGACTCGGCGGTCGACGAGATCTGCGGCACCGAGAACCCGAACAAGGTCACCCATGTGCGACTGAAGAACGTCAAGACCGGCGCACTCACGAACGTGAAGACCGACGGTGTCTTCATCGCCATCGGGCACGCGCCGGCGACCGAGCTCGTGAAGGACCAGGTCAAGCTGAAACGGTCGGGCTATGTCGAGGTTGCCCCGAACTCGACCGCCACCTCGGTGCCCGGCCTGTTCGCCGCCGGCGACGTCGCCGATGAGACCTATCGTCAGGCCGTGACGGCCGCCGGCCTCGGCTGCATGGCAGCTCTCGAAGCCGAACGTTTCCTGGCCCTGCGCGCCAGCGAGCGCGCTGCAGCGGAATAAAGATCATGCCTCGAACACGCGACGGATTTACGGATATGGATTGGGACAAGCTGAAGGTGTTTCACGCGGCGGCGGAAGCGGGCAGCTTCACGCATGCGGGCGAGCAGCTCGGCCTGTCGCAATCGGCGGTGTCCCGCCAAGTGTCGGCGCTGGAGCAGGAGCTCTCGGTCTCGCTGTTCCACCGCCACGCCCGCGGCCTGATCCTCACCGAGCAGGGCGACCTGCTCTTCCGCACCGCGCATGACGTGTTCATGCAGCTGCAGGCGGCGCGCGCCAAGCTGACCGACAGCCGCGAGCGGCCGAGCGGCGATCTCAAGATCACCACCACGCCCGGCGTCGGCATCAACTGGCTGATCCCGCGGCTCGGCGAGTTCACTGCGCTCTATCCGGAGATCCGGATCTCGCTGATCGTCACCGACGAGGAGCTCGACCTGTCGATGCGCGAGGCGGACGTCGCGATCCGCACCCGCAAGCCGACGCAGCCGGATCTCATCCAGCGCAAGCTGTTCGCGATGGGCTTCCACGCCTATTGCTCGCCGGATTACATCAAGCGCTTCGGCACGCCGCGCACGCTCGAGGAGCTCGACTCCCACCGCATCATCACGCTCTCCGACGGCAACTTCGCGCCGCATCTTCAGAACCGTAACTGGCTGGTCGAAGCCGGCCGCAACGGCTCTGGTCCGCGCGAGGCTTATTTCAGAGTGAACAACATCCTCGGCCTCGTCCGCGCCTGTCAGCAGGGCCTCGGCATCGCGGCGCTGCCGGACTATCTGATCGAGGAACAGAGCCGCCTGGTGCAGCTGTTCGGAGAATCGGATTCGATCCAGCTCGACACTTATTTCGTCTATCCCGAGGAGTTGAAGACGGTCGCGCGTGTGCAGGTGTTCCGCGACTTCGTGGTGAGCAAGGCGCAGCGCTGGCCTTCCTGATTTCCGCATGTCTGACATGCGACCTGAACGGTTGCTGCATGGCGCTTGGCAAGCCCATAATGTTTCCACGCTGAGCCTTCGCGTTGCGCATTTGTCCCCCTCCTCCAGTGGCGCGGGAGTTCAGTAATCCCTCTTGGAAGGTGATTGTGTCGGCCTCACGTGGCCAATACCTTAAGCCGGGCTCACTTGAGCCCGGCTTTTTTTCTGTCCCATCGGGTTTCACGTTCCGCGTGTATTGACAGTTCCACGTACACCCCGCATCATTTGCGAATGATCACGAAGTCGTGCGCAATCTCGTTCAAGGCAGTCGCCTCGAAAAAAGGCCCCCATCCGGGGACCTCGGATTTTTGCGCGCGCTAACACAGCTTCGTCATCGCAAGCAAATCCCGAAACCCCGCCGCCTGGACGGGGTTTTTTCATGTGCCCTCCGTCTCAGGTTTTTTTCCCGAGAAGGAGATGGAACATGACCGGTCTACAAGATCATTTGCACGGACTCTGGCTGCCGCTGGTGACGCCGTTTCGCGACGGCGCTCTCGACGAGAGGTCGCTGCGGCGGCTGACGCGACATTACAGCGGGCAGGCCGTCGACGGCTTCATCCTGGGGGCGACCTCAGGCGAAGGCATGACGCTGCGCGAGACCGAGCTCGAGCGCCTCGTCGCCATCGTGCGCGACGAGATGGCGGCGGGGCGCCGCACGCCGCCGATCTGCCTCGGACTGTCGGGCGCGGACACTTCGCGGCTGAAGGAACGCCTCGACGAGACCGCGGACTGGCCGATCGACGGTTATCTGATCGCGAGCCCCTATTATGTGCGGCCCTCGCAGCGCGGGCTCCTGGCTCATTTCGAAGCCCTTGCCGATCACGCGGCGTGGCCGATCGCGCTCTACAACATCCCCTATCGCACCTCGGTCAACATCACCAACCAGACGCTGCTGCGGCTTGCCGAGCATCGGAACATCGTCGGGCTGAAGGATTGCGGCGCGAACCGCGAGCAATCCATCGCGCTCCTGCGCGACAGGCCGAAGGGCTTTCGCGTGCTCACCGGCGAGGACGCGAACTACCTTGAGGCGCTCACCGACGGCGCCGACGGCGGCATCGTGCTGTCCGCCCATGTCGAGACCGCGACGTTTGCCGCCGTGTATGCCGAGGTGAAGCGAGGCAACCACGACGCGGCGCAGGCGCGCTGGCACGAGGTCGCCGAGCTGACGCGCTTGTTGTTCACCGAGCCGAGCCCGGCGCCGGCGAAGTACTGGCTGTGGCGGTGCGGCCTGATCGACAGCCCCGAAGTGCGCCTGCCGATGGTCGAAGTGAGCAGCGAGCTCGCAGCCCAGATCGACCGCGAGATCGAGCGACGGATGAAAGTCGCCGCGTAGCGCCTCCGCTTCCTCTCTTCACACGCACGCCGCCACCCCCTTCTCCCCGTGCGGGAGAGGGAAGGCAGCGTCGTGTCCGCTCGACACCATCTCAATCCGGAAAAGAGATCGACCTATGGACATTCGTCAATGGCGCGATGCGCTGAAGGCGGCATGGGAACGCGTTTCATATGCGAGCGAGTTATCCGACTGGCTGCGGCGCGATATCGGATTGACCGCGGATGAGGTGAAATCGCGCGCGGACTACATCGACGAGATCAGAAGGAAATACAGTGAGTGGGTTTAGCGGCGGCGCGAGCGGGGTGGGGTGATCTCTCCACTCGGGCATTATTCGATGCGGAGAGACTGTCACCCCACCCCGCTAGGCATTTCGCTTCGCGCAATGCCCAGCGACCCTCCCCCTCCAGGGGAGGGTAAGAACGTGCCCCGTGCTTAACCCCGCGCGAACGCGCGCACTGCGCCGGCATGGTTAATCCGTGGTAGCACCTGTGTTCGAATGCGCCCGAAATTGCGACCCGGATTCTTAAAACATCCCGGCTATCACTGGCGCCCATAAGCGAAGAAATCGCGGGGGCGTTTTGTGAATATCCAGAATGAAGTGGCGTCGCATTACGACGCCGGACAGCAGAGCTTTACCACCGAGGACATTCTCTGGGCCGCCGGCATCTGGTCGGTGATCCTGACGCTGTCGCCGGTCATCGTGTTCTACATGCTGATGGTGGCATAACGCGTCTCCACCGGGCCGAAACGCAAAACGCGCGGACTTCCGCGCGCTTTCCGTCCGGGGAATGATTTATGAAAATTATGCCGCCTGCTTGTGCATTGCGCCGGATGCCGACGCCGTGCCGCGAATAGCCTTCACTGAACGCTCGATCGCCGCCCACAGCCTTGCGATTTCCTGGGCCGCACGACTCTCGGCCTGATACTCGCGCGCGCCTTCGCCGTGGCTGAGCGCCATCAGCAAATCCGAACGGTTGGTGATCTGGCCGCCCCACACCGGCGCGCGGAATTTCGCCAGCGCCTCGCGGGCGATGGTAACGATCGGGCTTTCGGACTCGTCGCGGCGCGCCGGCGCACCGTTGAGCACGACCGCGTAGGGCTTGCGCGCCGCGCGGCACATCTGGATGGTTTCCTGCACCGCGTTGACGTCGAACACGCCGGGACGTGCCGGAATGACCACCATGGTCGCGTTCTTGATCGCGTCGTCGACGACGGCCGACAGATTCGGCGGCGTGTCGATCAACACCCATTCATAACCGTCGCGCTTGGCAGCGGAGACGATGCCGCTGACCGAGTTCACCGCAGCCTTGATCGGCGGCTCGTTGGTGCCGCGCAGCTTGTGCCACAGCGTGAGCGAGCCCTGCGGATCCGCGTCCACGAGCATCACCTGCTTGCTCGCCTTGATCTGCGCGGCGAGATGTGCGGCCAGGGTACTCTTGCCCGAGCCGCCTTTACGCGATGCAAAAACAATTACGTTCATACCTCTGGCCTCCAGATTGACCCCAGATCACGAAAATGAATCACCGCGCTGATTCGGGAAAGAAAAATTTACCGGCAGTTGCCTCAGAGCCACGAAATAACAAGACGTGTTGGCTTTTGAGTCACACTGCTTCGCGCGACCAGGATACCAATCGCAACGAAACGCCCTTCACGCCGGCAATCCCACGCTTTTTCGGCAGCAACGCGGGAAAAACGGAATGCAACCTCGCCGCGCAAACCCTCTCGCGACTCTTTTCCGTCGAACGCGCTGGTAATTGTCGCAGGCGTCCGCACGGCGAGGCGAACAAAAGGAGTCCGGAGGCTGGCGCGCAGCTGATGCCGGCAACACACATGCAGGGGACACCGACGCGAAGACGCTTCGCGCTGTTGCCCTGACGCGACGAGCTTCAAAGAAAGAACGCTAGCCCCGCGCTCAGCTTTCGCTGGATTTCTTCTTCTTGGCCGCCTTCTGCGAAGGCTTGGTGCTCTTCTTGGCCGTCGGCTTACCGGCGCGGGCCTCGCCGGGCTCGGGTCCCTGGCGGAAGAACACTTTGCACTGCGGCGAGAGCTGCGATTTCTTCTGGATCATGCAGGCGGTGATGGCATCAACGTTCGGAACGAACTCGCCGCACAGCCGCATCGCGTCCGGCGAGCAGGCCTGCTGCTCCTCCTGCGTGTAGGCGAAGCCGGCGCCGGGATGGACCAGGACGGCGAGCGCAATGCCCGAGATCGCAGCAGCCAAGGATTTTTTGAAACGGAGCGCCGGCATCGATCCCCCCACATGTCGAGTCAGAGCGAATAGTGGGTGAACGGGCGTTCGTTGGCAACGAGGCCTGAAGCGAAAACGGCCACCTGTGCGCTCCGGGCAACAGGCCGGTCGGCCCGGCGCGGTCCCATCCCGGGCACGATGTCGCGCTATCAGGCTAAGCCCTTGGCAGGGCTGGCGAGATCGGGTCCGCGCGCGGCTTCAGCTTCGGTCCAACAAAAAAACGCGAAAACAACCCCATGCACAGTAGCCAGGCCACGGCGGCCAGTTACGGATTTTACGAAATCGATTTGACTCGTCGGGCAAAACAGCGGCATGATGGCATGATCGAGGACGTGGGGTGGTCGTGTGATGTCCCCGTGAGATGAGGGGCGCATGGCCACAGTATTGATCGTCGCGCCGGTGTTCGCCCTGATCGCGGCCGGCTATGCGTCGGTGCTGTTTCGCTTCGTCTCCGAGACCGCGCACAAGGGCATCTCCGAATTCGCCTTCAGCATCGCGATCCCGGCGCTGCTGTTCCGCACCATCGTCGTGTCCGAATTCCCCGATGTCAGCCCCTACCGGATGTGGGGCGCCTATTACGGCGCGCTCGCCATCACCTGGATCGCGGCGCTGGCGCTCTCGGCATGCTTGCGCGAACGGCGCGAGGACCGCGAGGACGGCGTCGTGTTCGCGATCGGCTCGGTCTACGGCAACATCGTGATGCTCGGCATTCCGCTGGTGCTCTCGGCGCTGGGCAACGAGGCCGCGGGGCCGATGTCGCTGATCCTGTCGGTGAACACGCCGTTGCTCTGGCTCTGCGGCATCCTGCAGATGGAGCTTGTCAGCCGCAAGCGGACAGGTTCGGTCCTGTCGGTCATCCGCCCCGTGCTCGCGGATCTCGCGCGCAATCCGCTGATGCTGGCGATCGGCTTTGGCGTGGTCTGGCGCTTTACGGGACTCGGCCTCAACCCCGTCGTCGACCGGACGATCGAGCTGCTTGCACAGGCCGGATCGCCGGCAGCGCTGATCGCGCTCGGCATCAACCTGTTTCGATTTGAGGTCAAAGGCGAGATGCTGAGCGTCGCCGCGATGAGCGCGCTCAAGCTGCTGGCGATGCCGGCGGTGGCGTTCGTGCTGGCAAAACTGCTCGGTTTGCCTCCGGTCGCAGCCGGCGTGATCGTGCTGTTCGCGGCGATGCCGACCGGCGCCAACGCGTACATCTTCGCGGCCCAGTATCAGCGGCTGGTGAACCCGGTGTCGGGGGCGGTGGCGCTGGGGACGCTGCTGGCTGCGGTGACGTTGCCGGTGGTGGTGGTGATCGTGGCGGGGGCGAGGTAGCCGCACGAGCAGTCACGCGGTCATTCCGGTAGATCCGCGCGAGGAGCTGACCTCCGCAAGCGCAGGATCAAACGTATCGCCAGCCAGAGCATCAGAACGACGAGCACGAAGGCGGCAACCGGCGCAGCCAGGGCAAGAAGCGATACGAGGAGTGCACCGCCCAGTTCGGCGGTCGCAACCGTTGAGTTGCCGAGGCCAGCCGTCAGGACCGTCGATTTGGCCCGCACGGCCGCGGTGACGCCATGCACGATGCCGGCCGCGCCGCCGCCCGCGACGATGGCGGCCGTCCATTTCATCATCGGTGGAAGATCTGCCATGGTCGCCGCTGACAGGATGGCTCCGGCGATCACGGCGACAGGCGCGGCGATGACATCGAGCAAATTGTCCACGCCGGGAATGAAATACGCACCAACCTCCAGGAGCGCGGCCACGCCAAGCATGAGCATTGCAGCAGGTGTTCCAAGCCATGCGAAACCGTCGCCCAAAGGAAGCGAACCCGAGTAAGCGGCCACGCTGGCAACCAGCATCGGCAGGAACACCCGGAAGCCCGTCGCGGCCGCAAGACCGACACCGAGCGCAATCGACAACGCGAGATCGGAGTTCGACATGAGATCTCCAACGATTGTTGCGCTCGAATTTCCTCGGAAAGGCCAGACGTGATGCGGCCGAGGTCATTGGGATGCGTACGGCCATCGACGCAGATCGCAATGCGCAATCAGGCTACATCGCCGAGGATGAGCAAACCAAGCCAGAAATGTTGACGCAGCCGATCACTCTGCGCATTTCTTCCGCTTCGAGATCAAAGGCGAGGAGCATCGCAGTGATGGGCGCGCTCAAGCTTCTGGCGACGCCGGCGGCCGCGTTCGTGCTGGCCAAGCTGCTCGGTCTGCCTCCGGTCGCAGCCGGCGTGATCGTGCTGTTCGCAGCGATGCCGACCGGCGCCAACGCGTACATCTTCGCGGCCCAGTATCAGCGGCTGGTGAACCCGGTGTCGGGCGCGGTGGCGCTGGGGACGCTGCTGGCGGCGGTGACGTTGCCGGTGATGGTGGTGGTTTTAATTTTGCCTTTGCACGCAAAGGTAGCTATCCTGCGATGATACCCATAGCAGGAGGCGGATATGGGACATCGCGAGGAAATGCTCGACGTGATCAAGCGCGCTTACGCCGCGCGCGGTGATGGTGACGCGGCAGGCCTGGTGGCCGCTTTTCATCCCGAGGGCCTGTTCAACCTGGTGGGCGACAAAAGCGCACTGCACCTGACAGGAAGTGTGCAGGGGCACGAACCACTGCGTGGCGCCTTCGGTCAATTCATTGACCATTTCGACTTCGAAAAGCGCGAGATCCTGAGCGAATTGGTTGAAGGGAATTGTGCTGCAATACGGTCCCGCCTTGTCATCCGATACCGTCCAAGCGGGAAAGTCTTCAGCACGGAAGTCCTGGACCTCTTCAAATTTCAGGATGGCAAAATCATTGAGCTGATTGAATTCGCGGACACTGCGCAAATCAAGGCCATCGTCTCCTGACGCGCGATGAGACGGGATTGGATCGCGCGTTGAGGAGGGCGTGAGGCCTTCGTGCTCGCAAAGCGCCTGAACTTGCCCCTGCTTGCGGCTGGCGTCGTCGTGCTGTTCGCGGCGCTGCCGACCGGCGCGAACGCGTATATCTTTGCGGTTCAGTATCGGCGGCTGGTGAACCCGGTGTCGGGCACGGTGACGCTGGCGACATTGCTGGCCGCGGTGACGTTGCCGGTGGTTGGTGGTGATCGTTGCGGGGTAAGGATAGCTGAGCGATGAAAGAACTCAGGTCAATCAGTTGCGTAACGCGCAAACAAGCCGAAAGCGCTAGAGAGACGACGCCTTGGAGTCTAACAAATGAAATCCTTTATCGACTCTGTCGCGAACATCCGTATCACACGGACGAGCAAGTAATCTTGGCAAAGCTAAACATCATCGGTCGCGTCTATGCAGCAGCAATAGAGCGGCGCAAGGTCGTCTCGCCCGGTGAGACAAACGACAAATTTTACCTTGAGCGAGTGGCACCCGCGATAATGAAGTCTGGGCTGGACAAGTGGATAAGCCAAGCCAAGTCAGTGGCCCCCTATGGCTCATCTGCGCTTCCAGTGATGCTGGAGATTCATAAGCGCACAACAGACTTATTCGGCCAAATTACCGAACTCAACAAGCGATCTCTCGCCTCAAAATATCTCCACTTCCACGTACCAACTCTTTTCTTCATCTATGATTCTCGTGCGAACCGGGGCATCCGATCACTTTCCTTTCCCGAAAGCGCAGACGAGAAAACACAATACGACTGCGATCCAACTTATAGGGTATTTGTCCTGAAATGCGTCACGCTGAGGTCGTATTGCGAATCTCGCTTTGGGATTAGAATGTCGCCACGAGACCTCGACAATCTGCTCTTAGCAATCAGTCCATAGGGTCGTCCGTTATGGAAGCCCAAGGCGCCAATCCATTAACGTTGCTGACATTCAGCGTCTTTCATTGCGGATCGAGTGCTCGCACTGCTTTGGCATTATGGAGATGCAGTAGGTAGATGCCGTCCGCTATTTCGGCGCAGATGCACTGCCCTTATCCAATCGGACATTTATCAAACTCGCTTCGCTATAATTTCCGAAGCGATCTTGTCCCCGGGTGGCAAAATGAGCGCCGCGCTGCCATCGCTGTCCAATTCGATCTGACGCTCTTCGTGCATCTCGCGAAGAAGCTTCCTAAAGTAGGTATTATTCTTGTAGCCAGTCCAATTCTTCAGTTCTGCGGTCGCGATTTTGCCAGGCGATGTGCAGAGCAACAACAAAATTTGCTCTCGCAAACCCATCTTGGGATCGAGCACGCGCCGCATACCGTCGCCGATCCAAAGCAATGGCATTCGCCGCTCGGCTAATTTATCGACAATATCCTGCGCGTCGAGAATTGAGACATTGTGAAAGACCCTGACCAATTCCGCCATGACCCAAGTGCAGCTAGAAAGGACGAATACTGCATCCATATGATTGGGATCGACATCACCGCCTGCATGCCCCACGCCCCGATTGTTTCGGACCTCAAAGAGCGCAGGCAAAAGTCGCGGGATCAAAATCTGGAAGCTGCGTGGGACCTGGCTATTGTTTTCGAGCAGCTTGCACGCTTGGTCGAAGGCACGCGGTTTCTTCGGCGAAATTGAGTAAATGCCTTTCGCGTAGCCGTCTAAGATCGTGAACACGATCTCGCAAAACTTGCCGCCGCTGAGCTCCGAAGGCGACCATCGATGCTCAGCGAAATTCTGTACGATCGACTGGTACTCGGACAATAACGGTAGACGCAAGACGAACCAAAAGCCGCCCCAGTGCACCGGTTCAACGATCCTGGAATAACCAACTGAAATCACTGGTACAGTTGGGTGGGTACTGCCGCCGCTCAACTTTGTCTTTGATAAACCTAGCTTTTTTGCTCGCCAAAGATCGGCTTTTGTAGCGTGTTTTTGTATTCTTGAGCAGCTCGACGTAGCCGGAGCACGACTGGCACTGAAGCTTCACGACCATCTAATAGGGAAGGCACTTGCCTGCTGTGCGCCGGCTCCCAGAGCTTCCTCTCTATTCTGGCAGCCCTGCCTGCCGTAGCGCGCTGTTCATCTTCTCGATGTATTCGGGCTGAAAGCAGAACATTCGATAATAACTGTCGGCCTCGCGAATGGTGAAATCCGGGCGCAATTTCAGCAGCTTTCCGACCTCCGCCTTGGCCTCGTCGAACCGACCGAGAAACGGCAGCGCGTACGCCTGATCGAGATGACTGAGCCAAAAACCCTCAAGGTAGGCGTGCCGGAAATCCTCAAGCGCCTGTTGATATTCGCCTTTCCACCAGTGTCGCTTTGCGGGCGCTAACCACCAAGCAAACGAGGCATTGGGACCCGCCAAGCGAATGGCCTTTTCGGCCATTGCGGTCCCGTCATCCCAGTCCCCCATGAAGGCGAGCCACATACCTCCTGAGAGGGTTCGCGCATCGTTGGAATTGAGCGCGAGGGCCTTTTCCAATTCTTGTCGGTACAGGTGGATTTGACATTTGGTACTCATCGCCAGAGCGTAGGTTCTTTGAGCGAACGCATCGTCGGGTGCAAGCTCAACGGCGCGTGTCGCGCCCCGTAAGATTTCCTCGTTCAAATACAGACGCTTATCGGTGTGTTGAATTTGGTCGGAAGGTAGACCGATCCCCATGCTTCTTTGGTTAAAAAGAACAGTGGCGCGTGCTGACCACGCGAATGCGTTATTCGGCTGTCGCTCGGTAAGTCGCTTGGAGCACTCTAACGCTTTCAGAATTGCGGATGACAATCCACGTACAGACCCGACTACCGCATGAACAATACATTCATATGGACTGAGTTCGAAGACCGGCTTGTTCTGGGATTGCGAGTAATCTGCGTTCATAATTGCGCCGGGGTAGCCACCAATCTGCACGGCGGCGGCGTCGCCAATTTCGTACGCGGACGTTTCCGTTTGCACGCCTTCGGCATTCGCATCGAAGGACTTCGACCAAATCTCTGTACCAGTGCGCAGGTCCGAAACGTGGATATTCGCGCGAGCACCGCCGCCCAATGGGTGAACCTCACCGCTCACCAGATAGTCGACTTGCGCCTTCCGGGCCGCTTTGATGGCATCATCACCTTCCTTTAGAAAGTTTGCAGCGGTTGCGCGCGGTATCACTCGCAAAGTGCTGAACCTCCCGAGGGAGGATGCAAGTTGTTGGGTTACCCTGTCGGCAAACGAACCAAGCCCCGGCGCGGCAATGGGGCTCGAAACAGGCAATACAGCTACTGAAGGCCCCTTCGAGACGATCAGACCGGTGGACGCGGCAGTCGTGGTCGTGGTCGTATCTCTGCCGACGTGGCTGTGCAAAATGTCCCACGCGTGCCAGTAGCCCGCGAGCCCGCCGACCACAGCACCAACCGCAGCAACGGACGCAATGATCGCGCCGAGTTTCCCAAGGCGAAGACGCAGACGAGTGGAGAACGATGCGGATTTGCTATCGTTCAACTTCGGAGCGTCGTTTAGGGGCGTGTCTGCCACCGTCCACCGTTCCTCCGAACGTCAACCTTTGGAAAGTTACAACCAGGTTGCAAAGCTGTCCATATAAGGGCCTTCGTGGTAGCTATCGGGCGCCTCGGGGTAGATGACCTTCCACACGAGATGGTCACCGAACTCCCGCCAGTATTTCGCGGGACCAGGATTGGCCTCGTGCTGCTTCACGAACCAAACGTACCAGCGCCCAGCGAGCGCTATAGCGTTAAGCCGGGTGAGAGGCGGGCCTTCGCCATTCCTATGCGCCCGTAATGCAGCGATACGGGTCTCAATCTCAGCTAACCACTCGCCGTGCTGTGACTTCGCAAAGGGGATTGGCGTCCCGCTCGGTATCCGAAGCTGAGCTTCCCAGCGCACCCCATACAAGCGCCCATAGTCGTCGCGCACATCGGCCGGGATACCTTTTCGAGCGATAAAGCCGCCACCCTTCGCTCGAACTAACTCAACCATCCGCAATGCCATTTGTAGCGCCTTTTGTATTTTAGGCGGCGCAAATACATCAGGCCTATCAGTAAGTTGCTGGGAAAGCGGACTTATCCGCAACGGTGGTACAGTTGGGTGGGCTCGAACCACCGACCTCCTGTTCCCACAGACAGCGCCGAAGGGTCGACACGGGTTCGCTCAACTGTCAATCACAGGAGGCCTGCCACACGCAAAAGCCGCCAAGGTCTCCCTCGACGGCTCGTGCCGTTGCGTTTGCGTAGAGGTACTGTGTCGAGCGGTGCTCGAACGCAGCCCGTACTCGCTCTTATTGGACGCACGCGACCTTCAATGAGGGCCGGTGGGTGCGTTGCCAGTGTGCCGGGCCAACGATCCCCGATCCCTATGAGATGTGACTGGCGGCGATGCTCTTCAAGCGAGCACTGCTGTCCCATTCGATGAAATGGCAAAGCGCGTTTTCAATTGAGCACACTTCGATCATCATCAGCAATCAAGGTCAGCAACTGATCCACCACAACCCGGATACACGTTTCGAAACTCGTATCGGTGATGATTTCGCCGAGGGCGGAAGGGGTCTAGCGGCCTTAAAACGTGCGCCCGGCGTTCTACATGCTAGGCCTTCCGGAGCTAGGTCGGAGGGACCACTCTCGCTGCATCTCAAGGAAAACGGCCCGCCAACGGGTCACCGTCTTCGGCGCCGGCTTTGTTGCAAGCACGAAAGCCTCAAAAAGCTCCCAGCAACTCACACTGGGCGAGCGCGGCGCCCCGTCTGCGAACGACGGGAAGGTATCGGGCCTCTCGTCACGGGCGTAGTCGCCATTCGCGCGCTTCTCCAATAGCTGGATTGCGGGCAACAGATTGTCGCTGACAGCGTCCACGAACAGCGCATGCGCGGTAAGGTTCAACGCCTTCCCCTCGTTGGCGAGGAAGGTTGCGACCCGCGCCAATTCGGCAATCTGCGGCCTCACGGCTTCCCGCACCTCTGGGTCATATTGCCAATCTGCGTGAGGGTCGGACCCTGGATCCTCTTCGTACTCGTCAGGCGCCTCTGGGCGGATCACATTCCACACGACGTGATCGCTGAAGTCCCGCCAGTACTTTGGCTTCCCTGGATCGGCCTCGTGCAGCTTCACGAACCAGTTGTACCAACGGCCCGCAAGCGCGATTGCGTTGAGCTTGGTGAGTGGTTGACCCTCGCCATTCCTTTGGGCTCGCAGGGTCGCGATGCGGGTTTCGACCTCGGCCTCCCACTCTCCGAGGCGGGCCTTGGCTTCGTGCTTAGGCGTACCGGCCGGAAGCTTGAGGTGCGCCTCGCGCTTGTGCCCATAGAGCCGTTGGTAGTCCTCGCGTACGTCCTCGGGGATGCCCTTACGGGCGAACCACCGACCATCTGCGGCTCGATTCAACGCGACCATTCGCAACGCCATTTGTGCAGCCTTTTGTATTTTAGGCGGCGCAAATCCTGCTGGTCTATCAGTAAGATGCTGGGAACGCGGTGTTATCCGCAATCTTGGTACAGTTGGGTGGGCTCGAACCACCGACCTCCTGTTCCACAGACAGGCGCTCTAACCAACTGAGCTACAACTGCATCCTTGCGAGCCGCCTTGGGCGCCTGGACGGGCCGTCGACCTAAGGGGGGCTGGACGGGGCGGAAACTAGGTGCAACGGGCGTTTTTGGCAAGGCCGCAAAACCCGAGAATCGCGCTTCCGACGAGGTTATTTCCAAAGCAAAACCCGGGCTCTAGGCCCGGGTTTCTTAATTTAAACCAGCCGGCCTAATCAGGCGGCGGGCTTGTAGAACTTCGAGGCAGAGGCCTTGATCGGCTCGACGGTCTCGGCGGCGACGCGCTGGGTCAGCTCGGCCAGCTCCTTGGCCTGGGACTGGAAGGTCTCGAGCTGGGTGCGGGTGTGGCCGGTCCACAGCTCCAGCGCTTCCGCCGGCGACTTGAGGCCGAACAGCTGCTGGGCGAAGTCCAGCTGGGCGCTGGTGTTGGCCTTCATGAACTCCACCAGCTTGGCGGTGTACTCGCTCGCGCCCTTGTTGGCGGAGGTGAACACGGCCTCAACGGTGCCGTTGTGGGTCTCGGCCGCGTCCTTGAACTTGGCGTAGCTCTCGCGGGCCTGCGACACGCCCTTTTCGGCGAACGCACGCATCTGCTCGGGAACCTCGAACGGAATGATCGAGGCAGAAAACGGATCAGTCGCACCTGTCATGATGTCCCTCACGATAAAGAAAAAATGGAGTGAGCCTTCTGGCGCGCCCGCCGGCCCCGACCTAGGCCTCAAATTCAGCGGGAACGAACACTGGAACGCGATACAAAAAGATGGCTCGCCCAGCGCCCATCACTATCGCCGCCTAAGATGTCAACATTGTGCAACGCAAACGTGATCCGGGCTGCGCCGCGAAATTTAATCGCGGTCAGGATGAGGGTTCCGCATGAGGGAACCCTGGGTTGAGGTAGTCTGGTGCCTGCTGTGGCCGCTCTCTTACCCTCCCCTGGAGGGGTCGAGACGAGCGGAGCTCGCTCGGGGGTCGATCGCGCGAAGCGCGAGCGGGGTGGGGTGATCTCTCCACTCGAGCACCGCCTCCATTGAGAGGCTGTCACCCCACCTCGGTTCGCATTGCGCTTCGCTGCATGCGAACCGATCCTCCCCCTCCAGGGGAGGATGGGCACCTGTGATGCCGCGCCAGCCTGCTCTTTCGGCAAAGTCTCAGGGCTTGGGCTTGGCCGCATCCATCGCCGCGCAGCCCGCCCGCGAATCCTGCGGATGCCGTTGGGCTGCAGCTTGCGGGGGCGGCTACATTAAGGTTATCGCGGCTTTAGGCTTGGCCGTGTAGACCGGAGCCGTGGACCTGCCTGCGCCTGCGCGCGATACTAACCCTTTCTTAAGGCTGTCATTCCGGCAGCCTTGCACCCTGATGTTGACAAGCGAGACTTGAAGCCGGTCGGATGACGAGTTCGGATTTCCAGTTGCGAGGCGTGGGCGATCCCCGGCTGGCCGTGCACGCGACCTCTCCGTTGCCCGCCTGGCTCTGGTCGATCGACGGCACGCGCGTGCTCTGGGCCAATCCGGTCGGCGCAAGGCTGTTCGGCGCGGCCCATGGCACAGCGCTCGCGGACAGGACCTTCGGCCCGGCCGACAGCCATCGCCGCCAGGTCGCCCGGCTCGCGCGCCGGCTGGCGCCGAACGGCGCGATCAGGCTGGAACGGCTGCACGGCTTCGGCGCCCGCTTGGGCATGCTGATGACCTGCGCCTGCGCCCGTCTCGACTTCGCCGATGGAAGCTCCGGCGTGCTCGTCACCGCGATGGATCCGACGCTGCGCTCCATGCCACTGGTCGAACGCCTGCATCGTCTCGTCGAGGGCGCCAGGGTGCCGATGGCGGCGTTCGCGCCCGACGGCCTGTTCGTCGGCGCCAGCGAAGCCGCCCGCTCCCTGCTCGGCTTCCGCGATCTCGGCGATGCCGGTCTTGACCAGGCCCGCAGCGATGCGCTGGCGAAAGGCCGCGCCGAGACGCCGATCGGCATCGGCCAGATGGTGCTGCAACGGGTCGGCATCGGCGCTGATGTCGGCCTGGTCGCGCTGATCGAGCCGGCCGCCCGGCCGGCGGCGCCCGCTGTCGAAGGGAATAGCGCGCGCGAACAAGATGCTCAGCCCGCGCCCGACGCTCCGCCGGTCCCTCCGGCTGCGGTGCCAGACCATGCGCAGCCTGCGCGGCCGAACGAGGCCGCATCCGAAATCGCGCTGTTCGACGCATTCGCCGAGCCGGTCGAAACGCCGGCTCCGGCCGAGACCGTCCCGCCATCAGCGGCGATCGCGGACGCGCACGCCGCGAGCGACGCGATGCCGGAGGTCGTCACGATCCCGGAGGCGGCCGAAGCGCCTGTCCAGGACACTGTCAGCGAAGCGATCGACGCCGCGCCCAAAACTCCGGTTGAAAACCCGCGAGAGGCCATTGTGTCGCCGCAGGCCGCGCCGATCACCTCACACATGGTCGAACCGCCGCCAGCGGAGCCGTCCGCACCGCGTCAGCATCCGCTGCGCTTCCTGTGGCAGGTGGATGCGGAGGGGCGCTTTGTGCTCGGCTCAGACGAGTTCATCCACCTGATCGGCGCGCACACCGCCGCCGGCTTCGGCCGCCCCTGGCGCGAGATCGCCGACGAGTTTGCACTCGACCCTGATGGCCGCGTGGCGCAGGCGCTTGCAAGCCACGACACCTGGGCCGGGATCACCGTGAACTGGCCGGCCGATGGCGGCGAGCATCTGCCGGTCGAACTCGCGGGCCTGCCGGTCTACGACCGCGAGCGCAATTTCGCGGGCTTTAGGGGTTTTGGCGTCTGTCGCGATCTCGACGGACTGAACCGGCTCGATGCGCTCAGGCGCTTTGAGCTGCTCGCCGCGCCGCCCGCACAGCACGGCCTCTCTGCCGACGTCGTCGAACTCGATCCCGATCCCGAGCCGGAGCCCGTGGCGGAGGCACCGCCTCCGCCAATCGAGCCGCCCGCACCCGAGCCTGAGCCTGAGCCAACACCTGAACCCGAACTGCCCGAACCCGTAGCCGACGCGAATTCACATCCAACCGATCCGGAAACATCAGTGGAAACGCCTCCCAATGTCGTGCCGTTCCGCCCGCCCGGCGATGCGCGATCGCCGACGCTGACTCCGGTCGAGAACAGCGCGTTCAACGAGCTCGCCCGGCAATTGTCCGAGCGGCTCGAACGCGAACGCGAGACCATCGCCGCCGTCACGGCCGAGCCGCCGATGGCGGGAACCGCGCCCGAACCTTCGATGCCGGAGCCCGAGGCGCCGCACGTGCCAGCCGAATGGCTGACTGAACCGGCGCCGCCCGCGCAGGGCCACAGCATGCGCGACCGCGCGCTGCTCGATTTGCTGCCGACGGGCATTTTGATCTACCGGCTCGACCGGCTGCTCTACGCCAACCCCGCCTTCCTCGCGCGCATGGGCTATTCCAGCCTGGGCGCGCTCGAGGATGCCGGCGGGCTCGATGCGCTCTACGTCGAGCCCGGCGTATCGTCGGCGAGCAGCACGTCGCAAGCCGGCACGCCGGTGACGATCAGCGCGACGGTGGCGAACGGCGAAGAGCCGCTTCCGACCACCGAAGCGCATCTGCACACGATCGACTGGGACGGCGCGAGCGCGCATGCGCTGATCTGCGCGCTGCCGCAAGCGGCGCCCGTCGTTGCTGCGCCAGTCATCGTGCCGCCTGTCGTCGTCGAACCCGTCGTCGCGGAATCCTTCCCCTACGCGCCCGAACTCGAGCCCGAGGCCGGCGATGCCGACGCCCAGGATCTCGCCGCGATCCTCGACACCACCGCCGAGGGCATCGTCATGTTCGATGCCGAAGGCAACATCCACGCCTGCAACCGCAGCGCGGAAGCGCTGTTCGGCTATGACGGCGAAGCGCTGATGCAGCGGAACCTGGTGACGCTGTTCGCGCCGGAGAGCCAGCAAATCGTGGTCGACTATCTCGAAAGCCTCAAGAGCCAGGACATCGCGAGCCTGCTCGACCACGGCCGCGAGGTGCTGGGGCGCGAGAAGAAGGGCGGCGTCATTCCGCTCGCCATGATCATGGGCCGCACCAGGCCCGACGGCCCGAACTTCTTCGCCGTGTTCCGCGACCTCTCGCAGAGCAAGAAGGGCGAGAGCGAGCTCAAGAACGCCCGCCGTCTCGCCGACGGCGCGGCGAATGCCAAGGCCGACATGCTGGCGCGGATCAGCCACGAGATCCGCACGCCGCTCAACGCCATCATCGGCTTTGCCGAGGTGATGATCTCCGAGCGCTTCGGCACCCTCGGCAACGAGCGCTACGGCGAATACATGAAGGACATCCGCGCCTCCGGCGAGCGCGTCATCACCATCATCAACGATCTCCTGGAGCTGTCGCGGATCGAGACCGGCAAGCTCGATCTCAATTTCGCCAACCTCAATCTCAACGATCTCGTCGAAGCCTGTGTCACGGTGATGCAGCCGCAGGCCAACCGCGAGCGCATCATCATCCGTACCTCGCTCGGGCATGCGTTGCCGCAGGTGAGCGTGGACGCGCGCGCGATGCGGCAGATCACCATGAACCTGATCTCGAACTCGATCCGGCTCGCCAGCGCCGGCGGCCAGGTCATCGTCTCGACCGCGCTCACCGACCGCGGCGAGATTGCCCTGCGCATCCGCGACACCGGCCACGGCCTGAGCGAGCGCGAGGTCGCCGCCGCGATGGAGCCGTTCCGGACGCCACCGCCCGGCGATGCCGCGGACAGTTCGGCGCTCAGCCTGTCACTGACCAAGGCCCTGGTCGAAGCCAACCGCGCCAGGTTCAACATCAAGAGCGCGGCCAATTCCGGCACGCTGATCGAGGTGGTGTTCGCACCGGCGGCGGTGGGGGCGTAGGGGCGGCGGAACAGCTACGTAGCCGAGGTGAGCGAAGCGATACCCGGGAAGGTCCCGCATATCGCTCCGCGCATGCGGGCTACGCAGACGTGATCGTGGGGTCACCGAACCATCTCGCCGCCGCCTGAGCAGCCTCCTTATCGTCGGATATGCCGTCACTGGCCCACGCGACGAAGCCATCGGGACGCAGCAGCACGGCGCTCAGACCCAGCCGATCCCTCGCCTCGCTCGCGACATAGGTGATCCGGTCGCCCCAGCGACTTGCCAGCGCCTGAAGCGGTGAACGCGCGTCGAAATCCAGCAGCAGGCCTTTCGACGTCCTGAGGCGTTCTCCAACCGTCGTCCCGTCGCGCAATTCGAAATCGGGAGCACTCCGGCCGACAAGCGGATGGCTGCCACCGAGATCGTAGCGGAGCGAAACGCCGCGCACGCGCTCGGCGAAATAGGTGGCACCGTCGCGGGTCTCGACGAGATCGCGAATGATGGCCTGAAGTGCGCGGGCGCTCGGCGTCGGCCGCATGATCGCGACCTGCGCGCGCGACCAGTCGAGGATTTGCGCGCCCACAGGATGCCGCTCGCGCGAATAGCTGTCGAGGAGATCGGCCGGTGCTTGCCTGCGGATCGTCGCCGCCAGTTTCCAGCCCAGGTTCATCGCATCGCCGAGACCGAGATTGAGGCCCTGGCCGCCCAGCGGCGAATGGATGTGAGCAGCGTCGCCCGCGAGGAGCACCCGCCCTCTGCGATACGTGGTTGCCTGATGGGCCCGATCCGTCCAGGTGGCGGCGAGCCGAAGCGCCGTGACGGTGACGTCGGTGCAGGAGACGCGACGCAGGACGCTCTGCACATGCTCGCGCGTGATCGGCTCGGTCCGGTGGAAAGCTCCGCCGTCGAAATCGACCATCGCGATCGTCCCGGGCTGCGCATAGGTATACATGCCGGCGAGCGTGTAGTTGCGGCCGTGACGAAGCTTGTCCGGATCGGCCAGCTCGACATCGATGGAATAGCCCGTGAACTCGGGGTCGGTGCCGACGAAGTCAAAGCCGCCAGTCTTGCGTACCGTGCTGCGGGCGCCGTCGCATCCGACGAGCCAGCGTGCCCGGAAGGTCTCGCCGGCCGCCTGCACTGTCACGTCTTTGCTCGAGGCGACAACGGCATTCACGCCAAAACCGCGCCGGATCTCGACGCCCATGCTGCATGCGCGCGCAGCCAGAACGGATTCGAGCGTTTCCATATCGACGGCAAGGTTGGCATCGGCCGACGTTGGCAGACGCCAGGACCACTTCGTGACATCGATGTTGTCCTGATAGAACTGGATGCCGGCGAAATGACCCGCGGGCCGTCGCGTCTGCTGCATCCAGTGGGCTGAGCTCTTGATCGCGCCTGAGGCAAGCTGCTGCGCGGCCACAATCTGTTCCAGCAGGCCGCGCCGGTGAAAGGCCTCGAGTGTGGGGAGCGAAAGACCGCGCAGGCCAAACGGGAGTTGCTTCAGGGCCGAATGCGAATCTTGCGATTGCTCCAGCACCAGAACCTGGAGACCAGCGAGCCGCAACTCGCACGCGAGAAACAGGCCGACGGGACCGGCACCGGCAATGACGACGTCGTATGGATTCGAAGATTGATCGTGCATGGGACGCTCCTGAGGTCGATGTTCGACCGGAGCGTTCCCTGGGCTTGAGAATCACACGGACGAACGATTGGGCGCCCTGGTGGCGTCCGATGTTCGTCGCGGGGATCTCGTGCACAAGGCCAAAGACCAGAGCTTTCGTTACCGAAAGGATTTGGGCTTACCAGACCAAATCTGCCTTTTCCGACACGAACTGTATAGTTTCGTGACGATCGATCCGCAACGAAAAAGGCACGGCGCTTGCGGCGCCGTGCCTTTTCACATTCATGTGGCTTATCTCAGCTGTAGATCTCGAACAGGCCGGCGCCGCCCTGGCCGCCGCCGATGCACATGGTCACGACGCCCCACTTGGCCTTGCGGCGCGCACCTTCCTGGAGGATGTGGCCAGTGAGACGCGCGCCGGTCATGCCGAAGGGATGACCGATCGCGATCGAGCCGCCATTGACGTTGTACTTGGCGGGATCGATGCCGAGCTTGTCGCGCGAGTAGAGGCACTGGCTGGCGAAGGCCTCGTTGAGCTCCCACAGATCGATGTCGTCGATCTTCAGGCCGGTGCGCTTCAGCAGCTTCGGGATCGCGAACACCGGGCCGATGCCCATCTCGTCGGGCTCGCAGCCGGCCGTTGCCCAGGCGACGAACCGGCCGAGCGGCTTGAGGCCGCGCTTCTCGGCATCCTTGGCTTCCATCAGCACCACCGCGGCGGCGCCGTCCGAGAGTTGGCTGGCATTGCCGGCGGTGACGAACTTACCGGGGCCCTTCACCGGCTCGAGCTTGGCGAGGCCTTCCAGCGTGGTCTCGGGGCGATTGCACTCGTCGCGATCGACGACGTAGTCGACGATCGATTCCGCCTTGGTCTGCTTGTCGACGACCTTCATCCTGGTCTTCATCGGGACGATCTCGTCCTTGAACTTGTTCGCCTGCTGGGCCGCGGCCATGCGGCGCTGCGATTCCAGCGAGAACTCGTCCTGGTATTCGCGGCTGAGCTTGTAGCGCTCGGCGACGATGTCAGCGGTGTCGATCATCGCCATGAAGATATCGGGCGCGACCTTGAGCAACTCCGGATCGATCGATTCCTTCGGCGAGCCGCCGCCCGGAATCGAGATGCTCTCGACGCCGCCGGCAACGATGCAGTCGGCGCCGTCGGAGCGGATCGAGTTGGCGGCCATCGCGATGGTCTGCAGGCCCGACGAGCAGAAGCGGTTCACGGAAACGCCGGCCGTGGTCGTAGGCAGGCCGGCGAGCAGCGCGGCCTGGCGGCCGATGTTCGGCGCGCCATGGGCGCAATTGCCGAGATAGCAATCCTCGACATAGTCCTTCTCGACGCCGGCGCGGTCGACCGCGTGATGAATGGCATGCGCGGCCAGCGACATCGGCGGCGTGATGTTGAACCCGCCGCGGCCGGACTTGGCGAGGCCCGTGCGTGCATAGGAAACGATGACGGCTTCACGCATTGTTTTCTCCCTTTCGAACAATGGTACGGAGGCGTTGGTACGAGGCGTTCTTGGGCGCCATTGGTACACAAAGTTCGACTGGCTTGGGAGAAATAAAGCGGGCCGCAGCATCAACAAAAACGCCGCCCTCTCGGGAGGGCGGCGTGGTTGTTCCGCAGGTCGGAATATATGACGGCCGTCATTCCGTGGCGCGCGAGCGCCTCAGAACGTCAGTGCCTTGACCTGCTTGACCTGCGGCAGGGCCTGCACCTTGGCGAGCAGATCGGGCGGCACGACGCCGTCGACCTCGATCAGCGCGATGGCATCGGAGCCCGGCGCGACGCGGCCGAGATGGAAGGTTGCGATGTTGATCTTGGCGTCGCCGAGGAGGCTCGCGAACTTGCCGATGAAGCCCGGCTTGTCCTCGTTGGTCACGTAGATCATCGACTTGCCGAACTCGGCGTCGACGCGGATGCCCTTGACGTCGACGAGGCGCGGCTTGCCGTCATGATACACGGTGCCGGAGACCGAGCGCTCTTGGCGCTCCGTTGCCACCGTGACGGTAATCAGGCTCTCATAGTCGCTCTGGGCGGCGCGCACGATCTCGTCCACCACCATGCCGCGCTCCTTGGCGACGACGGGGGCCGACACCACGTTGACCTCGCCGAGCATCGGCCGCAGCAGGCCCGACAGCACGGCCGAGGTGATCGCCTTGATCTTCATCTCGGCGACGTGGCCCTCATAGGTGATCTGCACCTTGAGGATGCCGGATTCGGTGAGCTGGCCGGCGAACGAGCCGAGCTTCTCGGCGAGCGAGATGAACGGCTTCAGCTTCGGCGCCTCTTCCGCCGTGATCGACGGGAAGTTGACGGCGTTCGAGATCGCGCCGGTGAGCAGGTAATCCGACATCTGCTCGGCGACCTGGAGCGCGACGTTCTCCTGCGCTTCCGTGGTGGAGGCGCCGAGATGCGGCGTGCAGATCACGTTGGGATGGCCGAACAGCACGTTCGCGTTGGCGGGCTCCTCGACGAAGACGTCGAAGGCGGCGCCCGCGATGTGCTTGGAATTGAGCGCATCGACCACCGCCTGCTCGTCGACGAGGCCGCCGCGGGCACAGTTGATCAGGCGCACGCCCTTCTTCATCTTGGCGATCGCGGATGCGTCGATGATGTTCTTGGTCTTCTCGGTGAGCGGGGTGTGCAGCGTGATGAAATCGGCGCGCTTCAAGAGATCGTCGAGCTCGACCTTCTCGACACCGATGTCCTTGGCGCGCTCCGGCGACAGGAACGGATCGAAGGCGACGACCTTCATGCGGAGGCCGAGCGCGCGGTCGGCGACGATCGAGCCGATGTTGCCGCAACCGACGACGCCGAGCACCTTGCCGGTGATCTCGACGCCCATGAAGCGGTTCTTCTCCCACTTGCCGGCCTGGGTCGAAGCGTCGGCCTGCGGGATCTCGCGGGCGAGCGCCAGCATCAGCGTGATGGCGTGCTCGGCGGTCGTGATCGAATTGCCGAACGGCGTGTTCATCACGATGATGCCCTTGGCCGTGGCGGCGGGAATCTCGACATTGTCGACGCCGATGCCGGCGCGGCCGATCACCTTGAGGTTGGTCGCCTTCTCCAGGATTTTTGCGGTCGCCTTGGTCGCGGAGCGGATCGCGAGACCGTCGTAATTGCCGATGATCTCGGCAAGCTTGTCCTTGTCCTTGCCGAGATTGGGCTGGAAGTCGACCTCGACGCCGCGATCCCTAAAGATCTGCACGGCAGCGGGAGAGAGCGCGTCGGAAATGAGAACTTTGGGTTTGGTCATGGGGATGATCCTTCGCCTTCCCTAACGGGAGGATCGGCCTGCGACGGCCGGAATTGAGTGAAGAAGCTTTGTCTTCCCGCTCTCCCCGTTCTTACGGGGAGAGGGTTGGGGTGAGCGGCAGCCACAGGCGAAGGTGCAAGCGGAGAGAGCTCCTCACCCGGACTGCTGCTGGACGATGGTTCGCATCGCCAGGCGCGATCCGACCTCTCCCCGCAAGAACGGGGAGAGGTGAAAAAAACTAAGCCGCCTTGGCGAGCTGCGCCTTGGTCTCGGCAAACGCCCAGTCGATCCACTGCGTGAGCAGCTCGACGTCCTTCGCCTCGACGGTGGCGCCGCACCAGATGCGCAGGCCGGCCGGTGCATCGCGGTAGTAGGCGAAGTCGTAGCCCGCGCCTTCCTTCTCGACCAGCGCGACCAGCTTCTTGGAGAAGTCGGCCTGCGCGTCCTCGGAGAGCGAGGTGATCGCGGGATCGGTGAACTTCAGGCACACCGAGGTGTTGGAGCGGATGGCGGCGTCCTTGGCCAGGAAGTCGATCCAGGGCGTCTTCGCCTTCCAGTCGGCCAGCACCTTGGTGTTGGCATCGGCGCGCGCGATCAGCGCCTTCAGGCCGCCGATCGACTTGGCCCAGTTCAGCGCATCGAGATAGTCCTCGACGCACAGCATCGACGGCGTGTTGATGGTCTCGCCGACGAAGATGCCTTCGTTGATCTTGCCGCCCTTGGTCATGCGGAAGATTTTTGGCAGCGGCCAGGCCGGCTTGTAGGTCTCGAGCCGCTCCACTGCGCGGGGCGACAGGATCAGCATGCCGTGCGCGGCTTCACCGCCGAGCGCCTTCTGCCAGGAGAAGGTGACGACATCGAGCTTGGCCCAGTCGAGCGGCTGCGCAAACGCGGCCGAGGTCGCGTCGCAAATGGTCAGGCCTTCGCGGGTCGCGCTGATCCAGTTGGCGTTCGGCACGCGTACGCCGGAGGTGGTGCCGTTCCAGGTGAAGACGACGTCGCTGTTGGGATCGACCTTCGAGAGATCGGGGATCTCACCGTAAGCAGCGTTGAGCTTGGTGACGTCCTTAAGCTTCAATTCCTTGACGATGTCGCTGACCCAACCTTCGCCGAAGGATTCCCAGGCGAGCGTGGTGACGGGCCGTGCACCGAGCAGCGACCACAGCGCCATCTCGACCGCGCCGGTGTCGGAGGCCGGCACGATGCCGATGCGATAATCGGCGGGCACTTCAAGCACTTCGCGCGTCAGATCGATCGCGAGCTTGAGCTTGGTCTTGCCGACCTTCGCGCGATGCGAGCGGCCGAGCGCTGCGTCCTTGAGATTTTGGGCGTTCCAGCCGGGGCGCTTGGCGCAGGGGCCGGAGGAGAAATGCGGCACGTTCGGCCGCGAAGCGGGCTTCGCTACAGTCATGATCTACCCTTCCAGATAGTAAGCCTCCCGTTGGGGGGAGGTGTCCCGCCGCGGCTGATACGGGAAACGGGAAGAGTCGTCAAGGAAGTTCCGGCGTCTCACGCTGGAGTGAAGGCGCTTCCGGCGCAATCTTGGGGGATTCCACCACGGCAAGCGCGTTCAGCAAGTCCGTGGCATCGCTGATCAATTGCGCTGCACGACGGCGGCTGCCGACTTTCAAAATGCATTTGTCATTGGCCTGCACGACGTAATCGTTGCCGACCTTGATCATGGAATAGCTTGTCATCGAAATCCCCGAACCGACCGAGCCCGGTGTCTGACGCTGCCGTAGCACCGTTCGTTCCCGGCTCAACGTGAACGACGGCTGGGTAGTTTACCGGCTCTTAATATGAACGAATGCGCGATCCGAATTTGCTGATCGCGCAAGGCTCGCGACGAGCTGCGTCAAAAGCGGACAGTCATGCCGACGTGACTCGCAGCGAACCCGAGCCGCTTGTAGAAGCGCTGCGCATCTGTTCGCGTCTGATGCGTCAGCAGTTCGACCAGATTGCAGCCGCGCGCTTTCGCTTCCGCGACCGCCCATTGCACCAGCTGCTCGCCGATGCCGCGGCTGCGACAATCGGAAGCAACGCGGACATCTTCGAGCAGACCGCGGATGCCGCCTTGCGTGCTGATGCCCGGCAAGATCGCGAGCTGCAGGCAGCCGACCACCCTGCCCTCGCTCTCTGCCACCACGAGCGTGAGATTTTGATCGCGCGCGACCTGCTCGAACGCCTGGTAATAGGACTCAGGCAAGGGATCCTCGACGCGCTCGCGGGCACGCCCGAGATGATCGTCGGCAAGCATGGCGACGATCGCCGCAACGTCCTCGCGGCGCGCGGGACGGATGGAGACGGACTTCTCGTTCATGTCGGGAAACTCCAAGAATCAGCGCGACTCTCAGCGCGCCGGTGGAAGGCCGAGCCAGGCTTCGGCCTCGCCGATCCAGCGGCGGATGGCGGCATGGCGGCCGAGATCGAAGCCACCTTCATGCGCGAGGCGGGTATAGGCGAGCAGCGAGACGTCGGCGAGCGAAATCAGGTCGCCGGCGAGGAAGCGGCTCGCCGCAAGATGCTGCTCCATGCGGTCGAGCGCCGCATAGCCGCGCTTGACCTTGTCAGGATCGAGCTCGGACGCATCCTTGCCGAGATAGACCAGCTGGAAGCGGCACACCGCGATATAGGGCTCGTGGCTGTACTGTTCCCAGAACAGCCATTCGTCCATCTTGGCCGCAGTGAAGGCATCGCGCGGAACGAGCGCGCTGTCGCGGGCGAGATAGCGGATGATGGCATTGGACTGCGCCAGCGTGCGGCCGTCGTCGAGTTCGACGGTCGGCACCTGGCCGGCGCCGTTCATTTTAAGGAATTGCGGCGTGCGCGTCTCGCCCTTGCGGGTGTCGATCTCGATCCATTGGTAAGGCAGCGCGAGCTTGTCGCAGACCCACTTCACCTTGAGGCAATTGCCGGAATTCGTGTCGCCGTAGATCTTCATCGCCGTCGCCCCGTTTTGGAGCGACAGAGCATCAGGACTGACCGGGCCTGTCAATTGCCCCGGCGCACAAGATCAGAACTTGTAGCCGAGGCCCGCGCGAACGGTGTTGATGTTGGTGTCCACTTGGGCGGCGAAGCGGATATATTCCCACTCGGCGCGCATGAAGAGACCGCCCACGAGATTGATGTCCACGCCGAGACCGGCGCTGTAGCCGTAGATCAGATGGTTGTGCTGCACGTCGGTCGAGGAGATCGGCCCCTGCAGAACGCCGGCCGGGGTCACGAAATCCTGCGCACTCACAGACCGCGTGATGTCGGCATTTCCGAGCGCGAGTCCGGCGAACATGTAGGGCAGGAAGCATCCCCACGCATAACCGGCCCTGCCGCGGAATGTTGCCATATCCTTGATCGCGATCGAAGACGTCGAGCTCGCCGTGACCGAGTGCACGTTACCGTCGGACAATTGGTTGCTGCGGGCTTCGCTGGCCGTGGCCGATCCGCCGAAGGAGCCGTGGAGGTAGCTTGCTTCCAGGCTGAGGACGACATCGTCCCACTGGGCATTGTAGCCGGCGAAGAAGCCGTATCCGGTGGTGCGGCGGGAGGCCTTGCCGAGGCCCAGATTCCACTGCGAGACACCCATTTCCGACTCGATCAACGTGTCGGCCAGCAGCGCCGCCATCATGTTGTTGGTCGAACCGTTGAAGTTCTCGTCGGAGGCCCCGTAACCGGCCTGGGCGCCGACGTAGCCGCCCTCCCAATTCGGCCGCGAGTTGGTCAGGCCGTCGGTGAACGAGCCGCGCAGGATGGGCAGATCCGGCATGTCGGCCGCTTGCGCGGCAGACGCCGTCCCCAACATCGCCGCCGCCAACATCAGCCTACGCATTGCAACGCTCCATCGAACTCGAACTTTCACTCGTGATCATGGCTCGTTAACCTTAACCAATGGTTGCGTCTGACGTTTTCGTCGCCGCCCGCCATGAAAAATATGCAAAGCAAAACGGCGCGGGATGATCCCGCGCCGTTAAGAGACGTTAAGCGATGGAGCTGACGATCAGCCCTTGGTGACGAGCGGCGGCGGCATGTAGGCCGGCGGGCTGCTCAGATCCCAACGCACGCCGAGCTTCACGTCATGCGAGGTGATGTCCTTGACCTTGATCGTCGACGGGCCCGAGATGCTGTTGTCGTAGGCGCGGAAGTTGCCGGGATTGGCGTCGCCGAGATCCATGTAGCTGTAGGCGAGTTCGACGGTGAGGCCGGGGCTGACCTTGTAGGCGAGACCGGCATGGGCGGCCCAGGCGAAATTCCACTTACCGTTGTCGGCGAAGTAGGTCACGCTGTTGGAGAGCCCGCCGGGATTGATCCGGGTGCCGTCGTCACGGAAGCCGCTGAGCTTGTTGTAGGAACCGCCGACACCGGCGCCGATGAAGGGGGTGATGCACCACCAGGTGCCGAGATCGACATAGGCGTTGGCCATGACGACCCACTCGGACTTGCTGCCGGAGTAGTTGTTGGCTTCGAAGTCGGTCGCGCTGAGCGTGACATTGTCCGAACCGTGCAGATTGGCCTTGCCGCGATACTGGCCGATCACGTCGGTGCGGAACCAGTTGTTGAAGCGATAACCAACGCCGAGGTCGAACAGCGGCGAGCTGTCGAAGCCGAGGCCCACGGTCTGGGTCGGGAACGTCTGCGCGGTCGCGCTGTCGATCCGCTTGGCGCTCTGGTTGGTCATGCCGATGTCGCCGCGGAGATACCAGCCGCCGAAGTCGGCGGGCGGAGCCGGCGGCGCGTACATGGGAGGCGGAGCGGCGATCGGCATATCGGCGGCGAACGCCATCGACGAGATGAGGGTCGCCGCACCTGCGGCAAGGAGAGACTTAACGCTACGCATTTGGCTTCGTCCTTATGGCCGGTGAGGCAAAATGCTGACGCCCCACGTTCTGGAAACTCACGGGAGGACGATGGCACCAAATGTTTAAGCGCCACTTAACCCTAATTTTTAAGGTTGATTTTTTCTCACCACTCGCGCGCATGCAGCAGAAGCGTTGCAAAAATGCGGCGCCCCGGCGCCCCCAATTGCTAACGATTGATGAAGCCGCAATGCAGCGAGACAGGATTTGTTAACGCAGGTGCCGCGGCAGCTTGGGCAGGAACACCGCAAGCAGGCCGATCGCCGGCAGCCAGGCACAGACCTGGTAGACGAACTCGATCGAGGTGTGATCGGCGAGCTTGCCGAGCACGGCGGCACCCAAGCCGCCGATGCCGAAGGCAACACCGAAGAACACGCCCGAGATCATGCCGAAGCGGTGCGGCACCAGCTCCTGTGCGAACACGATGATCGACGACGTCGTCGAGGAGATGATCAGGCCGATGATCACCGACAGCACCGCGCTCGCATAGAGCCCGGCATAAGGCAGCGCCAGCGTGAACGGCAGCGCGCCGAGGATCGAGATCCAGATCACGATCTTGCGGCCGAAGCGATCGCCCAGCGGACCGCCGAAGAACGCGCCGACCGCATTCGCGGCGAGGAAGATGAAGAGATAGATCTGCGCCGCCTGCGTCGACACGCCGAAGCGGTCGATCAGATAGAAGATGTAGTAGCTCGACAGGCTCGAGACGTAGAGCTGCTTCGAGAACAAGAGCGCCACCAGCACGGCAAGCGCGACCGCGACGCGGCGCGAGCTCGGCGCGTCGGGATGGGCCTGAACCGTCGCCGTCTTCTTCGCCTTGATCTGCGGCTCGTACCAGCGGCCGATGCGCCAGAGGATGAGGATCGCGAGGAACGCGATCGAGGAGAACCATGCGATGCTGCCCTGCCCGAACGGCACCACGATCAGCGCCGCCAGCACCGGTCCCATCGACGTGCCGAAGCTGCCGCCGAGCTGGAACACCGATTGCGCAAAACCGTAGCGACCGCCGGAGGCGAGCCGCGCGATGCGCGCGGATTCAGGATGAAACACCGCCGAGCCGAGGCCGACCAGCGCGGCAGCAATCAGGATGACGAGATATTGGTGCGCGGCGCTGAGCAGCAGCAGGCCGAAGAAGGTCGAGGCCATGCCGATCGACAGCGAATAGGGCTGCGCCTTCTTGTCGGTGTAGTGCCCGACCACCGGCTGGAGCAGCGAGGCCGTGAACTGGAAGGCCAGCGTGATCATGCCGATCTGCGCGAAGTCGAGCGCGTAGGTGTCCTTCAGGATCGGATACACCGAGGCGATCAGCGATTGCATGGTGTCGTTGAGGAAGTGCGAGAAGCTGATGCCGGCAAGCACGACATAGGCCGGCCCGGCGGCAGCCCGGGCGGCGGGCGCCACGTCGCTGACGACGACCGGTTCGGTCAGCGTTTCCTCGGAGACGACGACAGGCTTGTTCAATGGAGCATCCCGGCGGGCACGGCAGATTGCCGCACCGCCTAACTACGATGCTCTCTGCAGTCGAACCACCGCCAATCGTCGATGGCTGGAATGCACGTGCCGGTTTCACTGCGAGGCGACACGCCCCGCTTGGTTCGAGACGCCCGCCGTTGGCGGGCTCCTCACCATCAGGGTCCGGGGATTTCGTAGCCCGGATGGAGCGAAGCGTAATCCGGGACGTCTATGTCCGCGGGCGCGATCCCCGGATTTCGCTGCGCTCCATCCGGGCTACGATCGTGCTTCGCGTAGCGATGCGCCTCAGGCCGCCGCCTGTCCGAGCGCGGAGACGATGGTGTCGACGACGTCCTCGACCAGCAGGCGGTCCTCGCCCTCGCCCATGACGCGGATCACGGGCTCGGTGCCGGACGAGCGGATCAGAAGGCGGCCGTGGCCGTTGAGCCGCTTCTCGCCGTCGGAGATCACCGATTTGACGTCGGAATCCTCGAGCGGCTTGCCGCTCTTGTAGCGGACGTTCTTCAGGATCTGCGGCAGCGGGTCGAAACGGTGGCAGACCTCCGACACCGGCCGGCGCAGCTTCTGCACCACGGCCAGCACCTGCAGCGCCGCAACGAAGCCGTCGCCGGTGGTGGCATAGTCGGACAGGATGATGTGGCCGGACTGCTCGCCGCCGAGATTGTAGCCGCCTTTCAGCATCTGCTCGAGCACGTAGCGGTCGCCGACCGGCGTGCGCACGAGATCGAGCCCCTGCCCCTTGAGGAAGCGTTCGAGGCCGAGATTGGACATCACGGTGGCGACGATGCCCGGCCGCGACAGCCGGCCGTCTTCCTTCCAGCTCTGCGCGATCACCGCGAGCAGCTGGTCGCCGTCGACGGTGTGGCCGCGCTCGTCGACCAGGATGACGCGATCGGCGTCGCCATCGAGCGCGATGCCGATGTCGGCGCGCATCTCGCGCACCTTCTTCGACAGCGTTTCCGGCGAGGTCGAGCCGCATTCCTTGTTGATGTTGAAACCGTCGGGCTCGACGCCGATCGGCACGACGTCGGCGCCCAATTCCCACAGCGCTTCCGGCACCACCCTGTAAGCGGCGCCGTTGGCGCAATCGACCACGACGCGCAGGCCGTCGAGCGAGAGATCGCGCGGCAGCGTGCGCTTGGCGAATTCGATGTAGCGGTCATGCACGCCGTCGATACGGCGGGCGCGGCCGAGGCTCGCGCTCTGAGCGAGCCGCTTGTCGAGGGATTCGTCGAGCAGCTGCTCGATCTGCTTCTCGACGTCGTCGGAGAGCTTGAAGCCCTGCGGGCCGAACAGCTTGATGCCGTTGTCCTCGAACAGATTGTGCGAGGCCGAGATCATCACGCCGAGATCGGCGCGCATCGACTTGGTCAGCATCGCCACCGCCGGCGTCGGCATCGGGCCGACCAGCAGCACGTCCATGCCGACCGAGGTAAAACCCGCGACCATCGCATATTCGATCATGTAGCCGGACAGACGCGTGTCCTTGCCGATCACGACCCGGTGGCGATGGTCACCACGCTGAAACGCAAGGCCTGCGGCCTGGCCGACCTTGAGCGCGAGCTCCGGCGTGATCAGTCCGTTGGCGCGGCCCCGGATCCCGTCCGTCCCGAAATATTTGCGGCTCATATCGTCCCCCACGCAACAACCAGGGACCCCTCTACAACTACGGGATGCCCGAAAGGGACCCGCATCCCTGATTTGCTGAGACGTTATAATGCCTTCGCGGCCAACTTGGCTTCAAAAAATGTGATTAATCATTACGGGACCGGGCCCAAGGCGCCCCGGTAACTTATAGTTAGCACTATATTTCCGGCCGACAGGGCGGAACGGAGCGGAACCCGCCCCTAGTCGGAGCGCTTCACATGGCCGTCCTGGCGGCTCGGCGCCGGCTGGGTGACGTTGACGGGATCGGACCCCGGGAAGGTCTCTTCCAGACCCTCCTCCAGCGCGTCGTCGAGATCCTGCTTCTCCTTGATCTCTTCCGGTGTCGGCTGGCCGCGCGGTTTGCTCATGGCGCCCTCCTCCCAAACGATTTGGCTGTGCATCCAACCATGCTAGATGACCCCTCGATCTTCCGATGCAAGACTTCTGAAGCAAGACTTCTGATGCAAGACGGGCCGGGGAAACGTTCATGAAGCACATCACCTGTATCGACGATCTTCGCACGCTGCATCAGCGCCGCGTGCCGAAGGCGTTCTTCGACTATTGCGACCGCGGCTCCTATGCCGAGGAAACGCTGCGCGCCAACCGCGAGGACATGCAGGCGATCAAGTTCCGCCAGCGCGTCCTTGTCGACGTCTCCAGGCGCGACACCTCGACCATGATCCTCGGCGAGTCCTCGACCATGCCGTTGATATTGGCGCCCGTCGGCCTCCTGGGCATGCAGCATGGCGACGGCGAGATTCACGCCTGCCGCGCCGCGCAGGCCGCCGGCATCCCGTTCACGCAGTCGACGATGTCGATCTGCTCGATCGAGGACATCGCCGCCAATGTCGAGAAGCCGTTCTGGTTCCAGCTCTACGTGATGAAGGACCGCGGCTTCATCAAGGAATTGATCCAGCGCGCGATGGCGGCGAAATGCAGCGCGCTCGTGCTGACCGTCGATCTCCAGGTGATCGGCCAGCGCCACCAGGACATCAAGAACGGCATGACGGTGCCGCCGGAATGGTCGCTGTCGAAGCTGATCGATTTCGCCACCAAGCCGGCCTGGGTGTCGGGCGTGCTGCAGGGCAAGCGCCGCACCTTCGGCAATCTCGCCGGTCATCTGAAGGTCAGCGACGACATCACCTCGCTGTCGACCTGGATCAACTCGCAGTTCGACACCTCGCTGAACTGGAACGACATCGAGTGGATCCGCAGCATCTGGCCGGGCAAGCTGATCCTGAAGGGCATCCTCGACGTCGAGGACGCCGAGCTCGCTGCGAAGACGGGCGCCCAGGCGCTGGTCGTCTCCAACCATGGCGGCCGTCAGCTCGACGGCGCACCGTCCTCGATCGAGGCGCTGCCGGAGATCGTCGACGCAGTCGGCTCGCAGATGGAGATCATGTTCGACGGCGGTGTCCGCTCCGGCCAGGACGTGATGCGCGCGCTCGCGCTCGGCGCAAAGTCCTGCATGATCGGCCGCGCCTACGCCCATGGCCTCGGTGCCGGCGGCCAGGCCGGCGTCGCCAAGGCGATCGACATCATCCAGAAGGAGCTGCTCACGACCATGGGCCTGTGCGGCGTCAACAGGATCGACGAGATCGACGATCACATCATTGCGGTGTGAGGCGTAGCGGCAGCGCCGTAGGGTGGGCAAAGCGAAGCGTGCCCACCAATTTCGCGAAACGCGGGAAAGTGGTGGGCACGGCGCAAGTGCGCCTTTGCCCACCCTACGAGTTCAGCGCTAGTCCCTCACATCGGCGGCGTAATCCCGTCGCGACCGACATTGACCCGGTTGGCCTCGAGCGAGCCGTCCTCCTTCTTCGCCGCGCCGAAGATGATCAGCTTGGCGCCGGGCTTGATCTCGGATTTGTCGCTGGCGACAAAGGTGACGATCGGCGTATCCGGCGGCACCACCACTTTCTTCTCGCCGTCCTTGTACTTGACGGTGATGTTCTGGCCGTCGGTGCCTTCCACCGTCTGCGCCACGGTCGCGTTGGTCATGGTCGAGTTGGCGCGCGCATCCCAGGGACGAAAACCTTCGGCCGCGCCGCGCTGGTTCTCGGGGAAGATGTGCACCGCGATCGCCTTCTGCGTGCCGTCGGGCTGGGGCATGCCGGTGACGCCGATATAGGAGCCTTCCTTGATCTCCGACAGTGAGGTCTTCACCACGGCGAAGACCGCGACGTTGTCGGTCATGCGCACCTTGACGTCGCTGCCTTCGCGCGTCTTGATGCCGAGGGTGTTGCCGTCGACGCTCTCGATGGTGCCGCGGATGCGGACCGTCGGCGACTGCTGCGCCGAGGCGGAGAACATGGAAGCGACGGCGAACGCCGCTACGAACAGGCGCGGCATCCAGCTTGATTTCGACATGTTGCGATTCTCCTTCACATCGGCGGTGTCAGGCCGTCGAGGCCGACACTGACGCGGTTGGTTTCAAACGAGCCGTCCGGCAGCTGCTTCATGAAGGCGACGACTTTTGCCCCGGCCTTCAGCTCGGATTTGTCGCCGGGCACGAAGGTCACGACCGGCGTGTTGTCGGCCACGAACACCTTCTTCTCGCCGTCCTTGTATTTCACCAGCAGCGTATGGCCGTCATTGCCGACCACGCTCTCCGACACCGTGGCGTTGGTCATGGTGGAGTTCGGCTTGAGGTCATAGGGCCGCGAGCCCTCGCCGGTGCCGCGCATGCTCTCCGGAAACACGTGGACCTCGACCGCGTTCTGGCCGCCGTCCGGACCCGGCACCGTGGTGGCGCCGACGAAGGAGCCGACCTTGATGTCGGCGAGTGAAATTTTGGTAACGCCCGACACATTCACGTCAGAGGCGATGCGAAGCTTGACGTCCTCGCCGCTGCGCGACTTGACCTGCATGGTGTCGCCATTGACGCTCTCGATCGTGCCGCGCACGCGCGTCGGCACCGGCGCCCTCTGCGCGACGGCATAGAGGGTGGAAGCGGCCACCATCGCGACGGCGATGAGCGGACGTGTGAAAGTTGCACGTTGAACAGGCATGACGGTCTCCGGATTGTCCCCACGGGGATAGAACTCCGGAGGTGGGGTGCTATTCGCCGTTACCCTTTCAAGTCTTTGTGAGATCGGCCTCGACCAGTGCACGCAGCTCGGCCGTGACAGCAGGCCTTTGGCCGAACCACAGCTCGAAGCCGCGCACCGCCTGATGCAGGAGCATGCCGAGACCGTCGGCGGTGTTCAGGCCGCGCGCCTTCGCAGCCGCCAGCAGCGGCGTCACCAGGGGAACATAGACGAGGTCGGCGACGACCGCCCCGTCCGGCAGGCGCGCCACGTCGACATCGAGTGAAGGCTGGCCGTGCATGCCGAGCGAGGTCGTGTTGACGAGAAGTCTTGCGCGCGGCAGCACGTCGTTGATGCCGTCCCAGGGAATCGGATGCACGTTCGGCCCGAATTGCTTTGCCAGCGTCTCGGCGCGCGCGACGGTGCGGTTGGCGAGGTGGATGCGCTTGATGCCGCGTTCGAGCAGGCCGAACACGACCGCGCGCGAGGAACCGCCGGCCCCGAGCACCAATGCCTCTTCCGCGCTGTCCCAACCGGCCGCTCCGGCATCGAGATTGCCGATGAAGCCTTCGACATCGGTATTGGTCGAGCGCAGCTCGCCGTCGGCAAACCAAAGCGTGTTCGCAGCGCCGACGGCCCTGGCACGCGCATCGGGCGTGGACAGCGCCAGCACGTCTTCCTTGTGCGGGATGGTGACGTTGGCGCCGACGAAGCCGCGCAGCGACAGCCGCAGCACGAAGTCGCGCAGATCCTCGGGCGGGACCGCCTCGATGACGTAGCCTCCCTCGATCCCGAGCGTGCGCAGCCAGTAACGATGGATCAGCGGCGAGCGCGAATGCGCGGCCGGCCATCCGATCAAACAGGCTGCGGGAGTCCTGAGCGCGGTCATCTGTCCCTCGGGTCGTGTTCGAGGCCGATCCATTTCGCGTCCCGCCGGCTCTGTCAAGCGCGCGGCCGCCGCATCGCCGCGGCCGCGATCGCAGCCAAAGCCAGCGCCGCGGCGGCGGCGAACCAGATCGCGGCGAGGTTGATCCAGGCATAGCCGAGCGCGCCGCTCGCCGAGCCCGCAACGAGCGCCGCCCACAACAGCAGGTTCGGCGCCCAATTCCAGCGCGGCCCGCCGGTGAGGCTTACCGCGAGGAACTGGCCGACCTTGACCAGCGCGCCCGTGACGTAGGTGAGGCCGAGGCCCGCGCCGCCGTCGATCTGGAACACGGCGTTCTCCAGGCCCATCGCGAGCACGATGGCCGCGATCGCGAGGTTCGACAGGCCGTAGGCATGGCAAAGTCCGGCACCCGCAAGCAGCCCGGTTTCAATGAGGAGCAGCCAGGGCTGCCGCTCGGCCCCGCCGCCGAGCACGACGAGGCTGCCGGCCGCAGCTCCGGCCACGAACAGCGCGATCAGGCCCAGGGCGCTGGCGGCCTGCCACCACTGCGCTTCGGCAAGGCTGACGCCGAGACGCGTGGAGTTGCCGCTCATGAACGAGACGAACAGGCCGCCGAGATGCAGGAAGCCGATGCCGTCGACATAGCCCGCCAGCATGCTGAGCGTGCAGGCCAGCGCAATATTGCGACGCGAATCCAGCATTCCCTGCACCACCGCCGTGACGCGGCAGTCTCGATCAAATCGGCCGGCTTGAGAAGTGCGCTGCCGTCAGGTCGCGGCCGCGTCATCGGCCACGGGCCGCGCCGCGCCTCCCTTGATGTCGGCGACGGCACGCGCGATCGTCGCGCGATAGCGCGCACGCGGCGGCGTCACGCCGTGGGTGAGCAGCGCGCGGCGAACCGCGGGCGACGCCCCCGTGATGAACAGCCGGATGCCGTGGCGGTGCGCCTTGACGGCGACGCGACCGAGCACGTTGGCGGCCGTCGAATCCAGGAACGGCACCGCGGCGAAATCGACCACAAGACCCTTGCGCTGGTCGGCGATGCCGTCGAGCACGTTTCCGATTGCCGAGGCGGCACCGAAGAAGAACGCGCCGGTGATGCGGTAGACCAGCACGTCGCGATCGATGGCGAGCGCGGGATCGTAAGGCACGCGCTCGCCATTGCCGTCATCGGGACGATCGGCGGCCACCAGCGGGGAGCGCTCCTCGATGCCCGTCATCTCCGCCATGCGGTGGATGAACAGCACCGCGCCGAGCGCGAACCCGACCAGGATGCCTTCGGTCAGGTCGCGGAAGATGGTGAGCAGGAAGGTCGCAAGCAGTACGACGGCATCGCCCCAGGATGAGCGCAAGAGCGTTGCGAATTCGTGCTTCTCCGCCATGGTCCAGGCGACGACGACGAGCACGGCGGCCAGCGCGGCCAGCGGGATGTAGCTCGCGAGCGGCGCTGCGATCAGCATGAACAGCAGCAGGAAGACCGAATGCAGCATGCCCGCGAGCGGCCCGCGTCCGCCGGCGCGGATGTTGGTGGCGGTGCGCGCGATCAGGCCGGTGACGCAGATGCCGCCGAACAACGCCGAGCCGATGTTGGCCGCGCCTTGCGCCACCAGCTCGCAATTGGAGCGGTGGCGGCGACCGGTCATGCCGTCGGCCACCACCGCCGACAGCAGCGATTCGATGGCGGCGAGCAGCGCGAACGAGATCGCATCCGGCAGCACGGCCATCGCCTTCGCAAACGAGAACGCCGGCAGAGCCGGCGACGGCAATTCGCGCGGAATGCCGCCGAACCGGCTGCCGATGGTTTCGACCGGCAGCGACAGCACGGCAGTCGCGACCGCCGCGAGCACGACCGCGATCAGGATGCCGGGCCAGGACGGCCGCCAGCGCCGCAGGCCGGCGATGACGGCAATGCTGACGATCGCGACCGCGACGGCGGAGGGATTGATCGTGTGCAGGCCTGCGGCGAGCGCAACGAGTTTCGGCACGAATTCGCTGGGCTCTTTCCCGGCCAGCGTGATCCCGCCGAGATCGCGGAGCTGGCTGGCGAAGATGATCACGGCGATGCCCGCGGTGAAGCCGACCGTGACGGGGTAGGGAATGAACTTGATGTAGGTGCCGATCCGCAACAGGCCCGCGGCGATCAGGACCATGCCCGCCATCAGGGTGGCGAGGATGACGCCGTCGACGCCGTGCCGCTCCGCGGTGACCGCGACCAGCACGATGAAGGCGCCGGCGGGCCCGCCGATCTGGAAGCGACTGCCGCCGAGCAGCGACACGATGAAGCCACCGACGACAGCGGTGTAGAGCCCGCGGTCCGGCGTCACGCCCGAGGCGATTGCGATCGCCATCGACAGCGGCAGCGCGACGATGGCAACCGTCAGGCCCGCGAACACATCGGCGCGGAGATCCGCGAGGCCGTAGCCTTCGCGCCAGACGGTGACGAGCTTGGGGAGATAGAGTTCGGCAAAGGTCGGTCGACGCAGCTGATGCAGCTTGCCTGCGTGTTCGCCAGTGATGCTCATGTCCGCAGAGTGCTCCGCTGCCCACAATGCTCCGGTGCATCGTGCAGCGCGCGCGTGCGACGATGCGCTAGCTCATCCCGAGCACGATCAACGCGATCATGCTCCCACGCGGCGCGGCGGTCCCGGCTCCTTCAGGCGAACGCCCCGCCCGCCGCTGTCGCTGCGGGCCTGCTCGCCGATCAGCTCGACGCCGGCCCGGTCGAACGCCTCGACCACCTTGATCAAGGTCTCGACCACTCCGCGCACATTGCCGGTGCTGGCCTCCATCCGCTGGATGGTCGGCAGCGAAACGCCGGCGAGCTCGGCCAGGGCTTTCTGGTCAATGCCAAGCAGCGCGCGGGCTGCCCGCATCTGGAACGACGTGATCACCGTGGCCTCACGTATCAGAGTTTATAAGTGATATCTGGAGCATGTACAATGATGTAAAATACATCATTGCAAGGCGAACGCAAGGGAGTTTGCCGTACGACCCGTCCGTCTCCACCGTCATTGCGAGGAGCGAAGCGACGAAGCAATCCAGAATCCCTCCGCGGAAAGACTCTGGATTGCTTCGCTGCGCTCGCAATGACGGAGAGGAGGAGGCTGTGTGAGTCCAGTTTTCACGGTGCGCGCGGAAACAGCCCCTCTCCCCGTAAAGAACGGGGAGAGGGAGTGAGAGAGCCGTGCTTCCCTTACATCACGCCGCGTGCTGATGCGCGGCGATGATCTGGTCGGCGGCGCGGCCGGTCACCTCGGCCATGTGGTCGAACTGACGGGTGAAGCTGCCGGCTCCAGCCGTGGCCGAACGCAGCTCGACGATCAGCTCGCCGATCTCCGCTTCTGGCATCATGGCGCGGACGCAGTCCCATCCGCTCCAGCCGTCACGGGTGTCGAAGCCGAGGATCTGGCCGCGCCGCGCCGACAGGATCGCGTTGATCTTGGCGGTGGCGTCGGTCGGGCAGACGATCTCGACCACGTGGATCGGCTCCAGCAGCACCGACTGGCATTGCGGCAGGCCTTCGTTGAGTCCGACCCGCGCCGCCGTCCGGAAGGCGAGGTCGGAGGAGTCGACGCTGTGATAGGAGCCGTCGGTCAGCGTCACCTGCAGATCGGTGACGGGGAAACCGAGTGGGCCGCGTGTGAGCCCGTCGACAACACCCTCTTCCACCGCGCCGATATAGTTGCGCGGCACCGCGCCGCCGACCACCTTCTCGGTGAACTTGAAGCCCTCGCCGCGCGGCAGCGGCTTGATGTCGAGCACGACATCGCCGAACTGACCGTGACCGCCGGACTGCTTCTTGTGGCGGCCGCGCTGAACGATCGGCTTGCGGATGGTCTCCTGGTAGCCGATCGCGGGTGGATGCGAGGTGATCTTGACGCCGAAGCGGTCGCGCAGCCGCTCGCTCGCCACGCGCAGATGCATTTCGCCCTGGCCCCACAGCACGGTGTCGTGGGTCTGGGCGTTCATCACGACGCCGAGCGAAGGATCCTCCTCATGCAGCCGGGCAAGGGCCTGGCCGAGCTTGACGTCGTCCTTGCGATCGGTAGCGGCGACCGAGATCGCGAGCACCGGCGGCGTCGGCTCCGGGGCGAACAGCGCAGCCGGCGGGGACTTGCCGCTCGAGACCGTGTCGCCGGTCTTGATCGGGTCGACCTTGGCGAGCGCAACCGTGTCGCCGGCTTCGGCCGCGGCACGCTTGGTATCGTAGGCGCCGTTGACGGCGAGGATGCCGGAGATGCGACCGCTCCCGCCGGAGGCGGATTGCAGCGTGGCTCCGTCGTCGAGATGGCCGGCGAGCAATCGCGTCAGCGACAGCTTTCCGCCGTGCTGCGAATGCAGCGTCTTGAAGACGTAGCCGAGCGCCTCCTTGCTGGCCGGCACACCGAGACGCTTTGCAGTCTCCTCGATGCCGGGCGCCTCGTGGCGCAGGGCCTTCATCAGGCGCAGCACGCCGTTTTCGCGCGCGGCGGCACCCAGCAGCACGGGGCAGATCTGCCCCTCGCGCAATTCGCGGGCGAGATCGTCGAACACCGCATCGCGCGGGGGCTGGATGTCCTCGAGCAGTTGCTCCATCAGCGCGTCGTCGTGATCGGCGAGCTTCTCCAGCATCGAGAAGCGGGCCTCCTTCTCACGATCGAGATCTCCGCCTTCGAGCGCGACCACCTCGGAGGCCTTGTGCTCGCGGTAGACGAACGCACGTTCCAGCGCGAGATCGACGAAGCCCTCGATCAGCTCACCCTTCCAGATCGGGATCTGGCGCAGCACCAGCGGTACGCGCGAGGCGGGCTGGAGTGTCGCCAGCGTCTCGCGGATGCGCTTGTTGGCGCGGTCGATCTTGTTGAGGAACAGGAAACGCGGGATCTTCAGCTCCTCAAGCTCGCGCAGGATGATCTGAAGCTGCGGCAGCTTCTTCTCGTCGGCCTCGCAGACCACGACCGCGGCGTCGACAGCGGGAAGCGCTGCGCGCATGTCGTGGGCGAACTCAACGGAACCGGGACAATCGAGGAAGGTGTAGCTGTCGCCCATGAAACTCGTGGTGGCGGCAGTCAGGCCGACGGTCATCTTGTGATGACGGGCCTCCGGGAAGGCGTCGCCGACGGATGTTCCGGCGTCGACGCTGCCGGCGCGGGGGATTGCGCCCGTTCGCGCCAGTATTGCTTCGAGAAGTGTGGTTTTACCGCTTTGGAATGGGCCCACCAGTGCGATGCACCGTGGACCTCGGGGACTTCTGACGTCTTGTCCCATTCGCCGCCTCCTTGGTGTGGAGCTCGGCCCATGATTGGGTCGGCAAACGCCGATGCTCTGCCCGTCCCCGAGATTTGGCAAGCATCAAAAATCGCTGCGGTGCGTCGTTGCCGAGATCGCGTCGGACCGACGCGATCTGCACACGCGAAATTGTCAACGACCCGGACGGAGTTCCAGACTCTCGAGGCCGGCGGCGACGTTGAGGCCGACCTGGCCCTGTACGCTGAGCGGCTGGAGCGCGATCGAATTGTTGGAGCCACCGACCAGCGCGTTGCCACCGATACCGACGCCGACTGAGGCGCTGCCCTGCGCGCCGGCATAGTTGCCCGAGAGATCACCGGGGCCGAGCCGATCGACCGGCGCGAACACGCCCCATGCAAGCGTGGTCTCCTGGGTGATGCCGATGTCGAGGCCCACTTTACGGATGGTCGCGACGTAGCGATCCTCCGGCAAACCGTCGGCACGCAGGACGCAGCCGAGATGGGTCACCGATCCCACGATGAAGCCGACGCTGGCGCCGCCGCGGCATTCGAGCACGCCGACCCGGACCATCCGCTGCTGCTGCGCGCTGCTGTTTGCGACGGAGGCAACGAGGCTGGCCGCGGCGAGCCCGGCGAGGATGAACGAACGGCGCATGAATATCTCCGGCGATGAATGTGATGCGAGCAGAGAGAGCGCCCCACCCGTGTTGCGCGATGGTCTATGCCACAACAGCCGTGGTGGTGCCAGATCACGCGTGACGATAAGCGTGCAAACAATAAAAAGGCCCGCCGGAGGCGGGCCTTTTCGATAGGTATTCGCGACAGGCTCAGCGGAGATTACCGCAGAAGCGCTGGATGCGCTTGCAGGCGTCTTCGAGATCCGAGGTCTTGGTCGCGTAGGAGATGCGGAACGCCGGGCCGAGGCCGAAGGCCGAACCCTGCACCACGGCGACGCCTTCGGTCTCCAGCAACTCGGTCACGAAGGTCTCGTCATTGTCGATCACCTTGCCCGACGGTGCGGTCTTGCCGATGGTGCCGGCGCAGGAGGGATAGACGTAGAACGCGCCTTCGGGACGCGGGCACTCGATGCCCTTGGCCTGGTTGAGCATGGAGACCACGAGGTCGCGGCGCTCCTTGAACACCTTGTTGTTGGCGGGGATGAAGTCCTGCGGACCGTTCAGCGCTTCCACCGCGGCCCATTGTGCGATCGACGACGGGTTCGAGGTCGACTGCGACTGGATCGTCGACATCGCCTTGATCAGCTGCGCCGGACCGCCGGCGTAACCGATGCGCCAGCCGGTCATGCAATAGGCCTTCGACACGCCGTTCACGGTGAGCGTGCGGTCGTAGAGTTTCGGCTCGACCTGCGCGACCGTGGTGAACTGGAAGTCGTCATAGACGAGGTGCTCGTACATGTCGTCGGTCATCACCCACACATGCGGATGCCTGACCAGCACGTCGGTGAGCGCCTTCAGCTCGGTCCTGGTGTAGGCCGCGCCGGTCGGGTTCGACGGCGAGCACAGGATCACCCATTTGGTCTTCGGCGTGATCGCGCGCTCGAGCGCCTCGGCCTGCAGCTTGAAGCCGGTCGCGGCGGTGCAGACCACCGGCACCGGCTCGCCGCCGGCGAGCGCCACCATCTCGGGATAGCTGACCCAGTACGGCGCGGGGATGATCACCTCGTCGCCCGGATTGATGGTCGCCATCAGCGCGTTGTACAGCACCTGCTTGCCGCCGGTGCCGACGATGATCTGGTTCGGCTTGTAGGCCACGCCGTTCTCGCGCTGAAACTTGCCGATGATGGCTTCCTTCAGCTCGGGAATGCCGTCGACGGCGGTGTACTTGGTCTTGCCGGCTTCGATGGCATGGATCGCAGCCAGCTTGATGTTGGCGGGCGTGTCGAAGTCGGGCTCGCCGGCGCCGAGGCCGATGACGTTGCGGCCCGCCGCTTTCAGCGCACGTGCTTTATCCGTGACCGCGATGGTCGCGGACGGCTTCACACGGTCGAGCGCAGCGGCAAGGAAGGACATCGTCATCTCCTGACAAGCGTCGTGAACCCTTTGGCCTCACGACTCCGATTGTGGGAATGAGCCACCCTAAAACGTGTGCCGCTGCGCTGCAAGAAACTTCGGTCCGATCTCGAAAAAGTTTACGGATCTGGAGCGTTTCAAGGCGCGATTTCCCGCAATTTTCCGTAACTTTGCCGCCGGAATCCCTCATATCCGGCAAGGCCTGTCCTCGGAGCAATTTTGCGCGTTGCGCGCCGCCATGAAGCTGACGGCAGTCTGACGCTCGACAGGACGCTTGAGACAACCTTTGAGCGATTTGCTTTGAAAGACTTTGGCCGTCAGCGGCCGAGGCGATCACGATCGTTCAACCGTCCCGCACGAACGTGCGGCCGCGCGCTAACGCAAGCGTGATCTGATTTGCAGCGTCGCACGAAAATGATCTTTCGCGGCATTGCGGTGCGGTAGGGTTTTCGAGTTTTTCTATGGCGCGGGTCTTGCGGCGGATTCGCAACGGCATCATTGTTTAGCCGCGGTGCGGGGCAACGAACACCGCGCCTTCCCGTCCTCGGAACGAACTCCAGAATGTACAAGCTCTATTCGATGCAACGCTCCGGCAACAGCTACAAGGTCCGCCTTGCGCTGGCCCTGTTGAGCGTGCCTTACGAAGCAGTCGAGGTGGACATTCTGCGCGGCGAGAGTCGCACGCCCGACTTTCTGACCAAGAACCCGTCGGGACAGGTGCCGCTGCTCGAGGTCGGCGACGACCGCTATCTCGCCGAGTCCAACGCCATCCTCTGGTACGTCGCGGTCGGCACGCCGCTTGCGCCCGAGAACCGCATTGACCGCGCCGAGGCGCTGCAATGGATGTTCTTCGAGCAGCACGCGCTCGAGCCGAACATCGGCGCCGCCTATTTCTGGCTGTCGCTGGTCAAGGGCGGCCGCGATCTCCAGACCCACTCCCTGGAAGACTGGATGGAGCGCGGCTATGGCGCGCTCCAGGTGATGGAGAACCACCTCAAGACCAACGCCTATTTCGCCGCCCGCCAGCTCACGGTCGCCGACATCGCGCTCTACGGCTACACCCACCTCGCCGAGCGCTGCGACTACGACCTCTCGACCTTCCCGGCGATCCGGGACTGGCTGAAGCGCGTGGAAGCTGCACCCGGCTTCGTGGCGATGGACTGGCGGCCCGCCGACGTCGACGACCCCGCCAGTATCGCGGCGGGCGCCTGACGGCGCGCTGGCTCCGGGAATAGCGGGCATAAGGACAGCCTATGCCGCATTCTCGCCATTTTCGACGCTATGGCCGCCCCAATATTGCCGGTTGAAACGGGGAAATTGTTCGAGTCGCGGGTGATTCGCTCGCACGTTGAAGGATTTAGACCATGATTCGGGCGTCCGGCACGGCAGGCTTTCGGGGCCAAACCGCTACCGTTTCGTCTTCCCGGCTGACCAACGCGGTCGTGGCCTCGCTCGCCGTCGCCGCGCTCTCGCTGTGCCTGATCGTCACCCTGACTGTGCTGTCGACCAAGGCGACCATGGCGATGGGTCTGCCGGTCTGATCCCCGTTTCATCCCGGACCCGCCTTCAAGGTGCCACGCGGCCCGCGCCGACCGGCATCGCGACAGGACACCGATGAAATCGCCTGTGGTAGTCGTTGCAATCACCCTGACTGCGGCCATCCTGGTCGCGGCATCGCTGTTGATTTTCACCGGCGTGCGCAAGAGCTCGGGGACGTCGACGCTGAATGCGCCGGCGCAGCAGCAGCGCCTCAGGCACGCGCATTTGGCCTAAAATCATCCGAAAGCTTTACCCTTGCCGGCAAGTGCTCCTTAAGCGCACCGCATGAAATCGCATCGCATGGGCGCAACGATCGGCCAGTGTTGCGGCCTTACCTCGTTCGGGAGGAGCGAGACTGGCCCATGCGGTTCGGATGGCGTGCGATCTCCGGTCCGGCGCTGACAGCGGCAATTGCGCTGCTGGCGATCCTGCTCGATCGCTATATCCATGTTCCCTCGCCTGCGCCCCTGTTCGTCTGCATCGTGGCGCTCGCCGGCTCACTGTCGGGTCTCGCTTCCGCCATGACCAGCGCCGCCGTCGCGGTGATCGGCGCGGCGTTGTTCTTTCTGGCCCATCGGGCCCTGCCGGGCTATGCGGCGGCGGATCTGGTCCGGCTCGGCCTCCTCGCCGTGACGACTGCCGGCACGGCCGCAATCACCGGCCTGATGCGCGAGCGGCTGCTCGGCACATTCGCCGCCGAGCGCCAGAGCCACGCCACCGCCGCGCGGCTGTCGGCCGCGCTCGACCAGGTCGATATCGGCATCGTGCTGCTCGACGCCGAAACGCGTGCCGAATTCATCAACCGCGCATTTCGCGACTATTTTGCGCTGCCGGACGAAGTGGCCGACGGCAAGCCGCCCTTCATTGCGCTGATGTATCACGGTCGCGACACCGGCGCGTTCGAGCTGCCCGAGGATGAGCTCGGCACCTTCATCGCGCAGCGGATGCAAATGGTGCGGATCGGCGATGCCACGCCGATCAACATCGCCTTGCGCAATGGCGAGGTGCTGCGCTTCGTCTGCGCCGTCCTGCCCGATGGCGGGCGCATGCTGGGCTACACGCCCGTGACCGACCTCGTGCGCCACACCGACCCGCCCGCGCGCGCCGAGTACTACCGCTCGCTGCGCGATCCCGCGGGCCGCAGGCTGATGCGGTACTTGCGCGTCGCGGAGTGATGCGACGGCGCGATTGATCGGCAGTGCGATCATCACGTATGAAGGACGCTTCATCGCCTTGCGTCCTCCGAGATCGCGGAAACCCACATGTCGCTCACCATTCGCTCCGTCACGAAACAGGACTACGATCAATGGCTGCCGTTGTGGGATGGCTATAACGCTTTCTACGGCCGCTCCGGCCCGACCGCGCTGGCCCCCGAAATCACGCGGATGACGTGGCAGCGCTTCTTCGATGGCTATGAACCGGTGCATGGGCTGGTCGCCGAGAGCGACGGCAAGCTGCTCGGCATGACGAACTATCTGTTTCACCGCAGCACCACGGCGATCGAACCGTCCTGCTATCTGCAGGACCTGTTCACGCTGGAGGCCTCGCGCGGCAAGGGCGTCGCCTCGGCGCTGATCTACGACGTCTACGAGCGCGCAAAGCTCGCGGGGTCCCCGCGGGTCTACTGGCAGACGCACGAGACCAACGTCACGGCGCAGAGCCTGTACGACAAGGTCGCCGAGCGCTCCGGCTTCATCGTCTATCGCAAGATCTTCTGATCGCGGCAGTCGCGCAGTCCCTGTGGATAACTCTGCCTGTCACCCGCGCGTAACATAGCGGGACTACGTTGCACCTGCGTCTGATCAGGCCCCCCGTCACCGATCAAGCGCCCCAAAGCGGTCCCCGTCAGTCGCCGCGTCTGACAGGGGCCGCATTTTTTTTGGCTTCAGTTCCCGGCAGCATGGCAGCAACGCAAGGCGACGCCTTGCCGCTAGCGGGCAGCGCAGCCACAATGGCCCGCTTTCTCCTGACAGGACCTCCCATGGAAATTCGTAATCTCGGCCCCTCCGGCCTGCGCGTGTCCGCGGTCGGGCTCGGCTGCAACAATTTTGGCCAGCGCATCGACCTGGAGGCCTCGCGCAAGGTGATCCATCGCGCGCTCGATCTCGGCATCACGCTGTTCGACACCGCCGACATCTATTCGGCCATGGGCGGCTCGGAAAACGTGCTCGGCGCCGTGTTGGGCGATCGCCGCAAGGACATCGTGCTGGCGACGAAATACTCGAAGCCGATGGCGGAGGACGGAACCAAGCAGGGCGCTTCGCGCCGCTACATCATGGCGGCCGTGGACGCGAGCCTGAAGCGGCTGAAGACCGATTACATCGATCTCTACCAGCAGCACGATTATGACCCGCTGACGCCGATCGAGGAGAGTCTCCGCGCGCTCGACGATCTCGTCCGCCAGGGCAAGGTCCGCTACATCGGCAATTCGAACTTTCCCGCGTGGCGGATCGCCGAGGCCGAGTACGTCGCGCGCGCGATGAATGTCAGCCGCTTCGTCTCCTGCCAGGACGAATATTCCCTGGTCGTGCGCGACATCGAGAAGGACCTGCTGCCGGCAGCAACGGAATACAAGCTCGGCCTGTTGCCGTTCTTCCCGCTCGCAAGCGGACTTCTGACTGGCAAATACAAAAAGGGTGAGTCCGCACCCGGCGACACCCGCTTTGGCCAAACTCCGCGACTGCGCGACCGCTACGTCACCCCGCGCAACGAGGCGATCGTCGAGAAGCTGCAGGCCTTTGCGCAAGCGCGCGGACACTCGATGCTCGAGCTCGCCTTCTCGTGGCTCGCCGGCCGCCCGCAGGTCTCGAGCGTCATCGCGGGCGCCACCCGCGTCGAGCAGATCGAGCAGAACGTCAAGGCGATCGCGTGGAAGCTCAGCGCCGATGAGATGGCGGAGATCGACAAGATCACGCAGGGCTGATGTTTAAAGCGCGGCGCGTTACTTCGCGCCGCGTCCCACCGTCTGCATCACCTCAAAGCCTTCGAACTGGGGATGGCCGAGATAGAGTGGCTTGTTATCGCCAGCGCGCTGATGCGCCGCGCGAAACGCCTCCGACTTGGTCCAGGCCTCGAACGCGGCGTGGTTCGCCCAGATCGTGTGTGAGGCATAAAGCGTGTGGTCCTCGAGCTCGGGGCCGCGCAGCAAATGGAATTCGACGAAGCCCGGCACCCCGTCGAGAAACGTGTCGCGCGAGAGCCAGACCTGTTCGAAAGCGGTTTCAGAGCCCTTGGTGACGCGGAAGCGGTTCATGGCGATGTACATGGGGGTGATCTCCTGATGCTCGGCTCATCATGTCGTCATTCCGGGACACACCGCAAGGCGCGGGCCCGGAATGACGGTGGCTGTTATTACACCACCAGTCCCTTCATCGGCCGCGCAGCGGCGCTGTCCGGGAACACCGTCTCCGCCAGCACGCGATCGGACAGGCCGAACTGTCCCTGCAGCACGCCCTTGATTACCGAGCGCAAATCCGTGGTCGGCTTGAGGTCGCGGCCTTCGTAGAGGTTGGCGAGCTTGAGGCCGGGCCAGTCGGAGATGACGCGGCCGCCTTTCACTGCGCCGCCGGCGAGCAGCGCGATCGTTCCGGTGCCGTGATCGGTGCCGTCGGTGCCGTTGATGCGCGCGGTGCGGCCGAACTCGGTGGCGACGACGATTGCGGTGTCGCGCCAGCGCTCGCCGAGGCCGCTTTCGAACTCGGCAAGCGCGCCATCGAGGCCGCCGAGCAGGAAGGCCAGACGCCCGACCGGACCGCCTTCATTGGCATGCGTGTCCCAGCCGTCGAAGGCGAGCGCGGCAATGCGAGGGCCGTCGTCGGCCGCCATCAGTTTTGCGGCGCCGCGCGCGACCTGGCGCATCTGCGCGACCTGATTGCCGGGCTTCGGCTTCATGTCGTCGCCACTCGCGGCCTTCTCTAGCTGGAGGCCCTGCGACAGCGCGGAAGCCAGCGCGGGATCGCGGTGGCGATAGAGATCGACCAGCCGCATCGCGGTGTCGTCGTCGGCTTGCGGCAGCGCCACCGGCGCCCAGCCGACGGTCGGCGCATTGCCGCGCAGCACCAGTGGCGTGGTCGGCCCGACCGCGAGCCCGCTCGACACACGCTCGCCGCGCGGCAGCGCTTCGAGCGCGCGATTGAGCCAGCCGGATTGCACGCGGCCGGGGCCGGTATAGCCGCTTTCGAGCACGTCCTGGCCATCGAAATGCGAGCGGTCGCGATAGGGCGTCGCAACAGCATGGATCACCGCGGCATGCATGTCGCGATACATGCGCGCGAATTCCGGCATCGCCGGATGCAGCGCGAAGAAAGGATCGAGCATGATGGCGGGATGCGCGCCGTCGGCGGCAAGCGCGATCGAGCCGTGCAGGCCGGCATAATCGGGGTCACCGAGCGGCGCGACGGTCGAGAGCCCGTCGAGCGCGCCGCGCAGGATCACCACGATCAAGCGCGGATCGCGCCCGCCGGCCGCGCGCGCGAATTTCGGCAAATAAGCCCATGCCGCGAAGGATGCGCCGCCGAGCAGGAGGCCGCGGCGCGAGGTGAGGAGCCGGTTCTCGACGCAGTCGATCATCATCATCTCCTCTGCATTTCCGGCGACATCAGCAGCAGCGCCAATGCCTGTTGGCGCGATTCCGCCCGTTCGATGGTTTTGCGCGTCTCGATGGACGCCGCATCAGCGGCGGCGAATTCGAGCAAGTCGAGCGGATCGATATTGGGCCCAAGCCGCGCGCCCATTTGTGCCGCGATGTCGAGCCGGAGCTTGATGCCTTCGGGTGCGGCCCAGGCCGCGCTGGTATCCGGGAAGCCATTGGGACCGGCCGGCGACCACAGTGGCTGGCCGAGCAGATTGAGATTGTTGAGATAGCCGCCGGGATCCTCCGGCACGCGCGCGAGCAGCCGGCCACTCGCGACCACGAAGTCGTAGGGCGAGCGCATCTTGGTCAGCGGCGCCTTCCACGCTTCGTCGGAATCGACGAGCGCCGTCGCCATCGCCTTGAGATCACCGTCGGTCTTGACGAAGACGTCGCGCAATCGCGCCACGAGGGCCGGCGGCGGATCGTCGGCAACGAAATGGCGGACGAATTTGGTGGCGATGAAATTGGCGGTCGAAGGGTGGCGCGCGATGTCGGCGAGCGCGGCCTCGCCTTGCGCGAGTCCGGTCGGCTCGTAGGTCTTGCCGAGCAACATCTGCGGCCCGGGCTGATGCGCGTTGGCGTTGAACGCGAAGGAGCCGGGCGTGCCGAGCTGCCCCTGCCTTCCGGCAAAGGTCCAGCCGGTGATGATGCGCGCGAGCGAGGTGACGTCGTCCTGTGTGTAGCCGCCGCCGACGCCGAGCGTATGCAGCTCCATGATCTCGCGCGCGAGATTTTCGTTCAGCCCGCGCTTGCGGTTTTGCCCGGCGCGCGAGTCCGGCCCGAGCGATTGCTGGTTGTCGAGGAAGAACAGCATCGCCGGATGCTGCTCGACCGCCCTCAGCATGTCGGCGAAGCGCCCGAGCACATGCGGCCGGATCGCCTCGCGCTCGAACGCGCCGGCCCAGATCCGCGCCAGCTCGCCCTTGCTCGCGGAGATGCAGAAATGGTTGGACCAGAACACCACCAGCCGCTCGGTGAAGCCGCACTCGACCAGCGTCGCGCGCTGCAACCGCGCCAGCGCCTCGGCACGAAAGGTTTTCTGGATCACGTTGAGCGGCTGCGGCGCGGGCTTGGCGGCAGGGGGCGCGGCAGCGTTGGGCTGCATGGCGTCCGGTTTCGCCGCATTGTCGGCGGGCTTGGCCTCCGCCATCTGGCCGGCGATCTCGGTCGCGGCCGCATTGAGCGAGAGATTGCGGCGCAGCCCCGGCTTCGGATCGGCCGGTGCCTGCTGCGCCCCTTCAGCGGGCGCAGCAGCCTTTGCGGCCTCGCGCGCCTGCTTGACCTGGTCCTGATAGGCGAACACGGCCTGGCCCAGCTGCGGTGTCGATTGCAGGCCCGGCGCCTCCAGCAGCACGCCGTTGGGGCGCGCGAGTTCCGCCTTCACGAAGCCGCGCGGATCGGAGGCCGCGTTGATGAGATCGCCGGACGCCCCGCCGCGCGCTCCGAAACCGAAACGGTTGAGCGCGACGAGGGCAGCTTGCGAATCGCGGGCCATCGATGTGTCCTTCGCGCGTTGCCAACCGCTTTCCGAGTCTGAGCGCAGCGCCTAATATACCGTAGCGGGAGATGAACCCGGCATGAAAATGACGGCGAAGCCTTTGGGCAAATCATGACAAATCCGAAAGAATTTCCCTCCGAATTTCCCTTGCCGGAACCGCGCCGCCTCGCCTGCTCCCGTTGCGGCACCGAATTCGGCTGCGATCTCTCGGGCACCTGCTGGTGCGCGGAGGAAACGGCGCGCCTGCCGATGCCGGTCAAGGGCGAGGATTGTTTGTGCCGGGAGTGTCTGAGGAAGGCGGCGGCGGAGGCGGTGAGCGCGGCTCGTTAAGCGTGAGAGGATCGCCACAACCTCGGTGTCGTCCCTGCGGACGCAGGGACCCATAACCACAGGAAGGCGTTTGGCGAAGACTCGTCGTTCGGTATGCGACCATCCGCAACATTCAGATCACGCGGTATGGGTCCCTGCGTTCGCAGGGACGACGGTGTCGAGAGAGCCTGCCTTACACCGCGTGCCCCGGCGACTTCCGCGCCATGCCGTCGAACGCGTCGAGCAGTTTTTCGCGCCACGCATAGACGGGATCATCCACTTCCAGCAGCCTGAACGGGCTCACCACACGCGCCCATTGAAAACCGCCGAACACGATATAGTCGGCATAGTTCGGCGCGCTGCCGCCGAGATAGGCCTGCGTCTTGAACGTCTGCCGCATTACTTCGAGCGACTTGCGGAACGCGACGACGCCGGTCTCGCGGCTCGCCTGGACCTCTTCCAGGGGCTTGCCGAACCGCGCCTCACGCGACTGGCGGAAATAGGCGGCGTCGACCTGGTCGAGGTTTTTCGGGATGTCGGCGACGATCAGCAGAGAGAGGCCGCCGACGATGGCGATGTCGCCCCAGGCATTGAGCATGCGCGCCATGGCGCGGCCGCCCTCGCCGCCGAACAGCGACGGCTGGTCTGGAAAATTGTCTTCGAGATAGTTCGCGATCGCCCAGGAATCGATCACGGGCTTGTCATGATGCAGGAGCACCGGGACCTTCTCCGAGCCGTGCGGCGAAATCGCGCCCTTCTCGGTGAAGCGCCAGGGCAGCGATTCCGCCGACAGCCCCTTGTGCGCCAGCGCCATCCGCGTGCGCCAGCAATATGGGCTGAACGGGCGCGCGGCATCGGTACCGACGAGTTCGAAGAGCTTGAGCGACATGAAAGGCCTTCCCTGCCAGAGCCTCATCCTGAGGAGCGCGGAACGCGCGTCTCGAAGGATGAAGGCCCGATCTCGGCCTCGCCCTTCGAGACGCGCGCAAGATGCGCGCTCCTCAGGGTGAGGGTCTCCCATTCTGGATTGCTTCGCTTGCGCTCGCAATGACGATGTGGCGGCGGAGGTGTGTGTCACCGCCCGTTCGTGCGCAGCAACTTCTCGCCGTCCGTCGTCACCGCGATGATCAGCCCCACGCCTGCAATCGTTTCGCGGGTGACGTAGCCGCGCTCGGCGGCGTCTTCCCAGATCGTGAGACGCGGGCATGAGGTCTTCCAGGTCGCGATCACCTCGGCATAGGCGCGCGGCTCGCGCGCGATCCATTCGACGAAGTCCAGCACCAGCGGGTCGGCCATCTCGCTCATTGCAAACCTCCCTTGTCGAAAGCCGCCAGCACCGGGGTACGAAGCAGGAGCCAGCCGCCATAGGCGATGTAGTAGCAAGCGATGGTGGTGATCAGCTTGTTCGACCAGGCCACGAATTGCTGGTCGGTCATGGCTTCGAGGATGCGCCGCGCCAGCGTGGTGCCGAGCATAGAGGCTGCGATCGCGACGCCGGCGAGCACGGGATCGAGGCTCGCGGCCTGGTCGATGATGCGGCCGAAATAGACGAGCTTGGTGAAATGGCTGACGAGCTGGCACATCGCCTTCGTCGCCACCTTCTCGCGCCGGCCGAAATCGCCGCCGAGGAAGAAGGTGTCGAGCAACGGGCCGGACACGCCGGTCATCAGCATCAAGCCCATGCAGATCGTGCCATAGACGGTGCCCTGCCAGAGACGGTCGGGATCCGGCTTGATGTTCGACGGCAGCAGCCGCGCCATGAACGGGGTGATGCCGAGCAGCAGCAGCGCCATCGGCTTGTCCGGCACATAGCGGGTGAGCGACCAGGCCGCGAGCGCGACGGCAGCGCCGACCATGTAGTTCGCGACCGGCCGCCAGCGGATATGCGCGCGCCACAGGAACGCGCGCCAGCCGTTCGAGGCCATCTGCGTGATCGCATGCAGCACCATCGCGGTCGGCAGCGGCATCAGCGCCAGCAGCACGCCGATCAGGATCAGCCCGCCCGCCATGCCGAACAGCCCCGACAGGAACGCGGTGGTGACCATCAGCAATCCAAGGGCAGCGATCATGATGGGCGTCACGAGAGATTCTCCTGCAAGCACGTAAGGGACGAAGGCTGCATCACTCCCTCGCCCAGCTTGCGGGGAGAGGGTGGGGTGAGGGGGAGTCTCCGCAAGGAAGGTGGCAGAGGGACTCGCGGAGAGTCCCCCTCACCCGGAATTTGCTCTCGCAAACTCCGGCCTCTCCCCGCGTGCGGGGAGAGGCGAAGAACGCGGCGGCGGCCCCGAAACACAACTTGGAATTACTCTCATTCTTGTGCCTCGCTTGCCCCGGCTGCGCAAACTGAGTTATCTTGGCCTTGCATCAGCTTTCCTGAGGGTGGGTCATTTGCGGCGGCTGCTGTTTCTCAACGGCATCAAGGCATTCGAGGCGGCGGCGCGGACCGGCAGTTTTGCGGCGGCCGGGCTCGAGCTCAGCGTGTCGGCGGCGGCCGTCAGCCGCATGGTGCATCTGCTGGAGGAACGTCTTGGCGTCGCGCTGTTCGAGCGCAAGGCCAACAAGCTCGTGCTGACGCAGGCAGGCCGCGCCTATCAAGGCGGGCTGACGCCGATCTTCGACGCGCTGGCAAGCCTCACCGCGCAGGTGACGGCGCCCTCCAGCGTCCGCGTGCTCACCATCGGCGTCGGCCACACCTTTGCGATGCGCTGGCTGATCCCGCGCCTGTCGGAGTTTCGCAGCGAGGAGCCCGACATCGAGGTGCGCTTCACCACCGGTGGTGCCGAGGTCCCATTCGGCGAGGACTGGAGCTGCGGCATCAAGCTCGGCACCGGCGACTGGCCCGGCCTGGTCGCCGAGCCGCTATTCGCCGGCGACCTCACGCCGGTCTGCGTGCCTCGCCTCGCCACCGGCCTGAAGCGGCCCGCCGACCTCAAAGGGCCAGGCCTGATCCGCGTCACGCATTCGCCGGAGGATTGGCCGATCTGGCTCAAGGCGGCGAACCTCACCCGCATCAACGCGCGCGGACCGGAATTCCAGTTCTACGGCCAGGCGCTCCAGGCCGCCGCCGACGGCCTCGGCATCGCCATGGGCATCCGGCCCTATATCGACGACGATCTCGCCGCCGGCCGGCTGGTCGCGCCGTTCGATCTCTCGGTTCCCAAGGGCATGCGCTGGTACCTGCTGTATCGCAGTTTTCAGACCGAGCAGCGCGACTTCGCCGCGTTCCGGCGCTGGATCATGCGGGCGGCCTCGGAGCCCGCCGCACGCCCCGCCAGGCGGATCGGCCGCGCCGCGCCGCGGAACTGACGCCCGTTCCACGAGGCCCTGGGCAAAAAAGCCGGCCGCTTGTGAATGGCTTCACATACTGAACCCGCCAAACGTGGTCCCCTGACCCTTCAACAAGACACTTACGGAACATTTGGGGACTACAATGACGACCATCTACGACGGCTTTGACATCGAATCCTTCGAGGCCGGCAAAGGCCTCTGGCATGCCCGCATCCGCCGCGCCGATCTCAGCCCCCTCGCCATCGACGGCGTGCTGTTTCCGGCCATGGAAGTCGGTTTCGCCTGGCCGGATCAGAACGCGGCGATCGCCGATGCCAAGCACCACATCGACCGCTTCCGCCGGCGGGCCGACGACCACGACGACGAATAAGCGCGGGACTCCAAGCGAACCAAGGGACAGCGCAGCATAAAGGGGGAACCGGTCATGTCAGTCATCGAATTCGAAGACACGCCGCGGCCGAGAATCTATGCCCGCAATGTGCTGTCGAAATGTCCCGAATGCGATGGCGATCTCGCGGTGCTTCGCGTGATCGGCGGCCGCGCCGGGTGCGAGTACTGGACCATGCGCTGCACCGATTGCGGCGGGATCCATCTCGACATCCTCGAGCCGCACCGGGCGAGCAACGACGACGAGGCCCCGCCGCCGGCGGCGTAAGGCGCGACCGGCGATCCGGTCGCACGCTCGCAATCGCAATTCCATCCGGCCCCTGCAACTGCTATGCTGGCGCAGCAACCGCGCGCGCAGGCGAGGCATGACGGATGATCAAGGCTCTGCTGCTCGATCTCGGCGATACACTGATCGACTCCGCCAGTGAAAAACCGTTTCCCGGCGTCGAGGACGCGCTCGGCGTGATCGAGACCTTCGAGACGGCGGACCACGCGCCGCTGGTCGTGTGCCTGGTCTCGGACTACACGATGCCTGAACCGCGGACATCACGGGCGATCGCTGCGACCTTTGCCGAATACCTTGAGTTGCTCGACAGGACCGGCCTGCGGCGCTTCTTCGAACCGGTCGAGGAACGCGTGACGCTGTCGACCCATGCCGGCGCGAGAAAGCCCGATGCCTTGGTGTTCGAGACAGCCTTTAAGCGCGCCGGTGTCGATGGCGGCTTGAATCAGGCGCTGTTCATCACGGAAAATGCCGAGCATATAGCGGCCTGCCGCAAACTTGGGATGAAGACCCTGCGATATGGCACCGATTTCACATCCTGGTCGCAGGCCCCCTTGCTGATCTCGCAGGACATTGGCGCCGCCGGTTTCAAGAACAGCGAAGCGGTGTTCAGACCCGCTTTGGCCGACCGTGGCCTGAAGCTTCAATCCATCGAGGACCTCAGCCCGAACAAGCTCCGCGGCACTGCACGCAATCTGGTGCAGCTGCATTCGCCCGACCTCGGCAGCTTCAACGACGTGCATGTTGAGTTGCCGGTGGAGGTCGCGGCGAGCCTCGATTCGGCCGGTCGCATCACCACGGTGCACTCGACGCCCCGTCCTGACGACGTGGCCGAGGCCATTCTGAATGTGCAGTCGCTCGCGGCCAACAAGCAGATCGCCGACGGTCCGCCCGATCCCGCATCGCCCGTGCTGCCGACCTATCGGGTGGAAACGGATTCTGAGGGGCGGCGCATTCTGCGCCGCCGCCGCTTGACGGCCTTTTGACCGCAGACCGCCGCCTCAAATGCAGCAGCCGCACAGGAAGCGGATGCGGGTCAGCACCTTTTTGCCGCCGACCGTGCGGATGACGTGGGTGCGAATATTGTTCGACGACGCATCGTCGGCCGCGGCGGCGGCCACCAGCCCTTTCTTCTTCGCCGTCTTTGCGGCCGCCTTCGGCTTGCCGTCGAGCTCGATGCGACCGTTCCTGAGCAGCGTCTCGACGAAGGCGCCGACCTCGTCCTCCGTGCGATTGTGCTCTGGCAACGCGCCGAGCACCGCCGCACGGGCGCCGGAGCGGCCGATCAGAACCGGCTCCGCCGCGAAGGCGACCACGCCGCGAAGTCTGGTGTCGATATCGCCGAGCGGGACTTCGCGCCGATGCACCGCTTCCGCCACGCCCTCCCCGAGCATGGCGAGCGGGCGGATCGCGAATCTGGCGCCCTTCGCGCCGATCCGCTCGCGCAGATCCGAGAGCGTGCTCGGCGCGATCGTGGCGCTCGCCTTCAGGATCTTGGGTGGCGGCCCCGCCAACGCCGCCGTCGGCGCGGTCATGGCGGCGCTGCCGAGCATGATGTCGTGATCGGAGAACGCCTTGCCGATGATCTCGCGATTGGCGCCGTTGTTGATCTGGCCGTCGGCCTTGACCATGGCCCGGCCCACGGACTGAAAATATCGCGCCGTCTCCGGCGTCTGCCGCACCGCTTCGACCAACAGCCTGCCGCAGGTCTGCGCGGCGGTCAGCAGCGCCGCCTCGCTGCCGGCGCCGCTCGCCGCGAACACGCCGCGGAGCGTGTCATAGAATGCGCCGGTGAAGACGCGGCTGAAATTGTGGCTCTCGCGCGTGAGCAATTCGGGCGGATCTTCGAACTTGCCGGCCGGCAAGGTGCTGGGCAGCTGCCATTTGAACGTATTCAGCGCCCGCCGCGGCTTCGAGGGGTTGACGTTGCCGAACTGCTTGAGAATGGCGGCCGACAGATATTCGGAACTCGCCTCGACGAAATTCGGCTGGGACAGGTCGGGCGTGATCTGAAGCAGCTTGATCCGCGTCGCCTGGTCCGACAGCGCGGTCAGCAGGGCAACCACGTCGCCGAACGCTTCGTGAAACGCTCCGACCTCAGGTAGCGGGCTGTTGAACAGCTCCGGCCGCTGGGAATCGAGCAGGGCGTGGCCGACCTCATGGCTGACCGTGTCGGTGCTGGCCGCGGAGAAGGTGGTTGTGGTGCCGTCGTTGAAGTCGAAGAACCGAACACCTTGCGTGTCGTAATAGGCATTCAACCGCCGGGGGCCGACCGTTTCACCGTCATTGTAGGTCAGGCTGATGTCGATGCGAGGCCCTTGCGACCATCTGGCGAGGTTGCCGGCATAGGTCTCCCAGGCCTCCACAGCGGCGAGCGCCGCTTCCCGGCTCTGCCAGAACAGAAAGTCCCGCTGATTGACACCGAACGGGGCCTCGGCCGCGTGAGCCTCATAGTTGAAATTTGCACGCCCGGCCGGACGGTCGGGCCGCGCGTCCTGCTGCCGTTGCGGCATGTCGGTCACGGCATTGGGGTCGTTCGGGATGAAATTGATTGTCATGGAATCTACCCGCTGTTGAGGCGACTGGCCGCGCCTGCGGCCGAAAGCGCCGCCGAGATGCATGAAAATGGTCAGATCATCGCGCAATAAACACTACCTAAAGTAGCGCCATCGCCGTCCGACGCAACGACAAATTTGTCGCGTCGGGGCGATCATGGCTCCTGCTGCCAACCTGCTGTCAGCAGCCTGAGCACGGAAGGGCATTCGCCCTTTTCTGAAGCGCTGACTCGTCCCATATTCGGGGCATGGCGAAGAAACCTGCTCCCCCGAAATCCCCCAAATCCAAAGCCCCGAACTCGAAGGCACATCGGCCCGACGTGCAGCCGATCGGGCCGGCGCTGGCCGAACTTCTGAATCCCGCGATCAATCGCGGCGATGCCGGGCTGGGATCGGGCACCGGGCTGCAGCCGCCGCCGGACAATTCGCGCGACCGCCGCGCCGGGGGCGAGGCCGCCGCGCACCGGGCGCGCGCCTCGACACCGAGAGATTTTCCGCAGGATAATGCCAAGAATCTGACTAAGCCGATGCCGCTGCGGCCCAATCCGCAGCCGCCGGGGGCGCGTGCGTCGGAGAGCGGCGGCTTCGACGAGGCGCCGCAGGCCAATTACGGCACCGCGGCCACGATCCCGACGCTCGATCCGGAACTGGCGCGGCAGCTCGGGATGCCGACAGAGGAGGACGATGCGGAAGCGCTGGCGCGTCCGCCGCGCAACAAAATGGAGGCGCTCGGGGTCAAGGCGACCGCGGATGCGCTGGAATCGCTGATCCGCGAGGGCCGTCCGGAGTTCCGCAGGGACGACGGCTCCACCAAGGTGTGGACGCCGCACCGGCCGCCGCGCCCGGAAAAGTCCGAAGGCGGCGTGCGCTTCGAGCTTAAGTCCCACTATGAGCCGCGGGGCGATCAGCCGACCGCGATCAAGGAGCTGGTCGAGGGCATCGAGCGCAACGACCGTTCGCAGGTGCTGCTCGGCGTCACCGGCTCGGGCAAGACCTACACCATGGCGCAAGTGATCGAGAAGACGCAGCGTCCCGCCATTATCCTGGCGCCGAACAAGACGCTCGCCGCCCAGCTCTATGGCGAGTTCAAGAGCTTCTTCCCTGATAACGCGGTCGAGTATTTCGTCAGCTATTACGACTACTATCAGCCCGAGGCTTATGTCCCGCGCACGGACACCTACATAGAAAAGGACTCGTCGATCAACGAGCAGATCGACCGCATGCGCCACTCGGCGACGCGCGCCCTGCTCGAGCGCGACGACGTCATCATCGTCGCCTCGGTGTCCTGCATCTACGGTATCGGCTCGGTCGAGACCTACACCGCGATGACGTTCGCGCTGAAGAAGGGCGAGCGCATCGACCAGCGCCAGCTGATCGCCGACCTCGTCGCGCTCCAGTACAAGCGCACCCAGGCCGATTTCACCCGCGGCACGTTCCGTGTGCGCGGCGACGTCATCGACATCTTCCCCGCGCACTATGAAGACCGCGCCTGGCGCGTGAATCTGTTCGGCGACACCATCGAGACCATCGAGGAATTCGATCCGCTCACCGGCCACAAGCAGGACGAGCTCGAATTCATCAAGATGTATGCGAACTCGCACTATGTGACGCCGCGCCCGACGCTGGTGCAGGCGATCAAGTCGATCAAATCGGAGCTGAAGCAGCGGCTCGACCAGCTACACGACCAGGGCCGTCTGCTGGAAGCGCAGCGGCTGGAGCAGCGCACCACCTTCGATCTCGAGATGATGGAGGCGACCGGAAGCTGCGCCGGCATCGAGAACTATTCGCGCTATCTCACCGGGCGCCTGCCCGGCGAGCCGCCGCCGACGCTGTTCGAATACGTCCCCGACAACGCGCTGGTGTTCGCCGACGAAAGCCACGTCACCGTGCCGCAGATCGGCGGCATGTTCCGCGGCGACTTCCGCCGCAAGGCGACGCTCGCCGAATACGGCTTCCGCCTGCCCTCCTGCATGGACAACCGCCCGCTCCGCTTCGAGGAGTGGGACATGATGCGGCCGCAGACGGTCGCGGTGTCGGCGACGCCGAGCGGCTGGGAGCTGAACGAAAGCGGCGGCGTGTTCGTCGAACAGGTCATTCGCCCGACCGGACTTATTGATCCTCCCGTTAATATCCGCCCCGCCCGCACCCAGGTCGACGATCTCGTCGGCGAGGTCCGCGCCACCGCCCAGGCAGGCTATCGCTCGCTGATCACGGTGCTGACAAAGCGCATGGCGGAGGATCTCACCGAATATCTGCATGAGCAGGGTATTCGCGTTCGCTACATGCACTCCGATATCGACACCATCGAGCGTATCGAGATCATCAGGGATCTTCGCTTGGGCGCCTTCGACGCGCTGGTCGGCATCAACCTGCTCCGCGAGGGTCTCGACATTCCCGAATGCGCACTGGTCGCGATTCTGGACGCCGACAAGGAAGGCTTTTTGCGCAGTGAAACGTCCTTGATTCAGACCATCGGCCGCGCCGCGCGCAACGTCGACGGCAAGGTGATCCTCTATGCCGACCAGATGACGGGCTCGATGGAGCGCGCCATCGCCGAGACCAACCGGCGCCGCGAAAAGCAGGTCGAGTACAACACCGCCAATGGCATCACGCCGGAGAGCGTGAAGAAGCAGATCGGCGACATCCTCAACTCCGTCTACGAGCGCGACCACGTGTTGGTCGAGGTCGGCGGCCACGACATGACCGACGACGTCATCTCGATCGGCCACAATTTTGAAGCCGTGCTCGCCGATCTCGAAACCCGCATGCGCGAGGCCGCCGCCGATTTGAACTTCGAGGAAGCCGCCCGCCTCCGCGACGAAGTCAAACGCCTGCGCGCCACCGAGCTCGCAGTGGTCGACGACCCCACCGTCAAGCAGCGCACCGTGCAGGGCAAGGCCGGCGCCTATGCCGGCACCAAGAAGTACGGCGACGCCGCCAACCTCCCCGTCAGCGCGATGAAGAAAAAGACCGTGAGCTCCGCACTGAAAGCCAGCGGCGGCGGCAGCGGCTCGAAGGTGCACAAGCCGCATCTCGACGAGATGCACGGGCCGGAGTCGTTGCCCTATCGCGAGAACCCGAGCCTGCCGGCAAAGCCGTTCGGCAGCACGAGCCGGATCATCCAGCCGACGGACTCGAGGCAGTCCGGGCCGGAGTTCGGACCTGCGCCGAAGTCGACGGGTGGACAGCCGGGACGGCGGGGTGGGTGGAAGAAGAGGTAGGCGGCGGAGTATCGTCCGCGCTTGTCGTGGTTATGGATTCCGGGCTCGCGCTTCGCGCGCCCCGGAATGACGAGGGAGCATGTGGTGCCGTTCGCGCCTACAACTTCCCCTGCCCGTTTACCTGACCCTGCTGTTGCTGCTGCTTTTCCTGCTCCTTGGCGTGATGCCTGCCGTAGAGGCAGCCGGCGGCGGCGCCCAGGACGCCGTGATGGCCGGCATAGTGGCCGGCGACGCCGCCGACGACGGCGCCCTTGATGCAGCCCTTGGCGTTGGCGGCGGAGGTCGCGCCCAGCATCAGAAGTGCTGCGGCGACGGTGAGAAGCGGGGATTTCATGATCGATGTCTCCGGATCGGTTTCGGTGTCTCAACGAGCACCGACGGGCGCGGGTTCCCGTGTGCCGTGCGTGGCGGACGCGCCCACCGGCATGCACGCGGCGTCATGCGGGACGCGAAAGCCCGCTCGAATTCTTGCAGGCGGCCATCAACACAAGCTTTAATTGCATTTCATGAACCGGGCTTTGCATCGGCGCGTCATATGATCCGGACACCATTGTTTTTGCGGATTGCTGGACCCGCAGAGCGCGCATTGGCGTTTGCAATCGACACCCCACGAGGGCGGGAGCGGCATGACGGTTGGATCGCTGAACAGGCAACGCGTGCTGCATCTGCTGGACAGCTTTGCGCGCGGCGATATCGAGGCCGCGCTGTCGTGCTGCACCGACGACGTCGACTTTCTTACCCACGCGCCGATCGACGTACTGCCGCACATGGTGCCGCGCCACGGCAAGCAGCAGCTGCGCGATCTGTGGCAGACCGTCTGGTCGCGCTATTCCGAAATCCGCTACAGGGCGCCGCACATCCTCGCCGAGGGCGACGAGGTCGCGACCTACATGCACACCTACTTCAAGAAGCGCAGCAACGATCGCGTCGTGCAGTTCGACATGGCGGTGTTCTACAGCTTCCGGGGCGGACTGGTGGCGCAGATCCGCGAGATCATCGATTCCTACGATCTGGTGCAGCAGGTGCTGGAGCGGGAGATCGGGCCGCTGATCGTGGGCGCGCGGGCGGACGGGGGATGATCCTTCGCGCTCGCCCCGTTCTGACGGGCAGAGGTGGAGCAGAGACCGGGAGATTACGGGGTTCTGTTGTAAATCTCACAAACCCGCATCAATTGTGCATTGCGAAAACGTGAATTGCGTTTTGGCCGAAATCGCCTATTTTATTTGTATACGAATGAATTGAGCGGCCCCCGCACCTTTTCTGTGCATGGGGTTGCTTTCCGTTTTTTCTGCAAGCCAGCTTCAGGACGCCCCCAAATGACAGAGCACAGCCTCTGGCGTTTCTCGCGCGCGTTGCATCGCGCGGTGAACGACCGGGATTTCAGGGACATCGAGGCCCTGATCGACGAGGACGTCGAGTGGGCGATCTACGGCCCGATCGACATGTTTCCGTTCCTCGGCGCGCGCCAGGGCCGGGACGCCGTGCTCGACGTCATCCGCCAGCTCGCCGACAATTTCCACGTCCGCCGCTTCGACCGCGAGAGCATCATGCTCGGCGTGGATTCCGCCGCCTCGATGCTGCGCTATTCGCTGACCGCGCTGGATTCCGACAAGCCGATCAGCTTGCGGGTGGCGCAGTTCGCCCAGTTCAGGGCGGGCAAGCTGATCAGCATGCGCGTGCTGGTCGACACCTTCGATCTGGTTGAACAGGCACTCGGCCGCGCCATTCATCTGCCGAAGATGACCCGCGTCGGCTGAGGGGGACGCCAACGGGCCCCGCTTGCCGGGACCGATGATTGATGCTCGCCCGACCCGCGTCCTGGCCTCCAGCCCCGCCGGATGCCGTCGTGGCGAAGCTCGTCATCGGGCGCGCCTTTCGCGCGGCCCGTTGGTTCGCCATTCCAGTGGTTTGAGCATGATCTCCGCGCAAACGCGTTCCGCGTTTGTCGCGAGGGAAAACCGCTGCACACTTTGCGCTGGCGCGGCCCTTCGGGTCCGGATCATGCTCTGGCCGAGGCGAGCCGCCACAATTTCGCAACGATAGATCACCATGTGTTGAGCGGACGGAATGGCGCATGGTCATCACCGAAGGCCGCATTATAGTGGCGGCAGGCATGCGCTGGGCTCGCGGGCAGGACGATGGAATTCTCGACAGGTTTTGGCTGGACCAGGCTGCCGGTGCTGGCGGCCGCATTCATTTTGGGCTCGGTTCTGACGGTCTCGGCGCAGATCATCCCGCCCTTCTCGGCGGCTGCGCCTGACGACGAGGCCGAGACCGAAGCCACGGAGACCGCCGCAGCTCCCGACGTCAACGACCCCGACATTTTAAAGGGCATCGACGTCGACAAGCTCGACTGGAGTCAACTCGCGGTCGACGCCGGTACCGGCAACGACGTCATGGCCGCCAAGAAGCGCGCCCAGGCCGCGGCCAAGGACGGCCTGAACTGGTCGTCGAACGCGAACGCCAACGGCTCCTCCGCGGTGACGGTGAAGCAGTCGGTCTCCTCGTTCTGGGACGCCCGCATCGGCGCCGACATGACGGTGACGAGCGAGCCGCGGACGATGTCCGAGCTGCTGGCGCAGAAAGCCACCAATGGCGGCAGCCTGCCGCAATCCTCCGGCAGCGCCTGGGCGGCCGCGACCGCGCCGGGCGCCGGCTCGATCTGGGACAAGACCGCGGTGGAAGCCCGCGTCGATCCCGGCGCCGAGCAGAGCAAGATCGGGGCGTCGCTGATCAAGTCGGTGCCGCTGTCGAGCGACACGTCGCTGACGCTCCAGAACGGCTACAGCGTCAACCAGCAGGGCACCACCGCGGTGCCCGGCATCGGCGGCCACATCACGCGCAATTACGAGACCGAGCAGAGCGCCAAGGTCACCCTCACCGACACCGGCACCAGCATCACCGCCGGCCAGTCGCTGTCGACCACCGACGACAAATGGCTGCGCAAGGTCGGCGCCGAGCAAAAGCTGTTCGACAACGTCACCGTCTCCGGCTCGGTCGGCGAGACCTCGCAGGGCGCGATCAACAAGAGCCTGACGGCGGGCTTCAAGAAGAGCTGGTAGCAGTCCTGCGCCCCCCTCTGCCATCATCCCGGGATAGGTTCGTTTTCCCAGCAGTTCAGACTCTCGTAACCATACGCCACGGCAAAGCCCCCGAATCGTCCGCCCTTGCCGTATCTCGGCCAAGTTGCGGTCAAAATCCGACGCCCTAGTCGGATGACCGAACTCGTCGTGCGGGGGACACTCGCGCTGCGCTCAACGCGAACAGGGGAATAACGATGAACGCCATGCGTCCGGAAAAGACCGAACCCACCGAGACCGAGACGGTCGACACCAACCTCGCCGCAGTGACGGAAGTCGAAGCCGGCATCCGCGACTTCGTCCGCAACGACATCGCCTATCTGCGCCGGCCGGCATCGGGAACCACCGACACGCCGCCGCTCGATCCGAGCGCGGAAGCCACCGTCACCAACGTCAACTCGCTGATCCAGCGCGTCGCCGGCACCTCGCTCGCCGAGATCGAGAACCTGATCTCCGAGCTCGAGAGCCTGCGCGACCTGCTCCATGCCGAGGGCCAGCGCGTCCAGCGCGAGATCTCCGGCTACGCCCAGCTCAGCCAGGCCGCGATGAAGTCGACCCGCATGATCGCCGACAACGTCGCGCAGTGGAAGCGCGCCGCCGACGGCCTGCGCAACAGCTGATCACTCACGTCAAGCATCACCGGCCGCCGCGTTCCGCAAAGGACGCGGCGGTTTTGATTCGCGGGGAGTTGGGTGCGCACAAGCTCCCCACGATAGGTGTCATCGCCCGACTTGCCGCCTTCGCTAAGGCTTCGGCGGCCGAGTGAGTTCTTGGCCCGGCGAAGCCCTTGGCGGAGACGGGATCGGGCGATCCAGTATTCCAGAGACAATGAGGCAAGAGCCGGGACGCCGCGGCGTACTGGATGCCCCGGTCAAGCCGGGGCATGACAGCGGAGGGTGTGGCTGCGAAAGATTGAGGCAGTGGACATGCGTTCACGCAGTCAATGCAGCCGACCCGGTTCGCTTTGAACCCTCCGCGCCCCAGCGCCGACCAATGCCAAGCGCCCGCAGCCTTGCGGCCGGGCCTGGGGACATTTCAGATGGAAAGCATTCGGCCCGACAACACGGACCCTATCCCGCTGCGGCCCGCGCCGAACCAGTTCGGCACGATCATGCTGCGCTTCGTCGGATTGCTGGCGGTGGCGATCGCGGTGCTGGCGTTCGTCTATAGCCGCTGACGGCGGAGGCCGGACGTCCGGCCCCGAAGAGTTAACGAGCCCTTAACGGCTCGCGTCGACCGTCGAGGCTTCCAGGGTGTAGCCGCCATCGGCATAGCCCTTCACCACCATGCCGGCGACCAGCATCACTGCCAGCGTCGCGGTCGCAAAGATAAATCCCACCAGCTTGAGTGCGCCGCGGTCTGCCATGGTCCTCGTCCCCTGTTCTCTGCCCAATTCGTTTCAATTAGACAGCGACAGGTTCATAATTGGTTAGCAACTCGATGGTTCCGCCAACTGCTTCGCGGGTCATCATGTTGAGCAGGCTTATGGCAGCCGCCCGGAATCGCGTCCATAGCGCGCGGGCAACACTCGCGCATACATTTGGACCGTTCATCCTGGAACAGGTCTAACCGCCCTTCCGCATCGGCACGAAGGCGCTGGCGGTGATGGAATAGACCTCCTCGCCGCGCTGGTTGGTGCCGGTGGTGCGGGCCGTCAGAATGCCCCAGCCGGGGCGCGAGGCGGAGCTGCGCTTGTCGATGACTTCGTTGACGTAGGCGACGGTGTCGCCGGCGAGCACCGGCCTGATCCAGCGCAGGTCGCGAAAGCCCGGCGACGGCCCCCACACCGCGACCTCCTCGCCGCGCGAAGCGGCCTCACGCGCCAGACGCTGGCCATCCGCGACAAGCAGGCTCATGCAGGCCGAGCCGACATGCCAGCCCGAGGCCGCAAGGCCGCCGAACAGCGAGTTCTTGCCTTCCTCCTCGTCGAGATGGAAGCGCTGTGGATCGAACTTTGCGGCGAAAATCTTGATGGACTCCGCGGTGAACGTATAGGCGCCGATCTCGCGGCGGTGGCCGATCTCGATCTCCTCGAAGAAGGGCATCAGACTGCTCTCTCGCGCCGCTTGATCAGGATCGGCGAGGTCATCTCGCACAGCGCCTCGTCCTTGGCGTTGCGCACCGTGCATTTGAACTTGACGATGCCGAGCTCCGGCCGGCTCTTCGAGGCGCGCGCCTCCAGCACGTCGACGTCGAGCATGAGATCGTCGCCGGGCCGCAAGGGTGACAGCCAGCGCACCTCGTCGACGCCGGGCGAGCCGAGCGAAGCGGCGCGTGTGATGAAGCCATCGGCCATCATCCGCATCATCAGCGAGCAGAGGTGCCAGCCCGAGCCGGACAGGCCGCGCAGCATGCTGTTGGCCGCGGCCTCCTCATCGAGGTGCATCGGCTGCGGATCGAACTCGGCGGCGAAAGCCAAGATCTCGTCGCGGGTGACATGGCGCGGGCCGAATGTTCCGAACCGGCCGGGCGGGAAATCTTCGAAGGTCAGGGTCATCTCGGGAATGCTTTGAGGGAATGACAGATTGTGGCCGCACTTTGCGGCAATCTCAACCCGCCGGCCCGCATGGCTCGTGCTACATATGGGGTGTCGGCGTTGGTCTTGAGTCGGATCAACCGGCAGGCCGAGGCCCGATTTGCCCTGGGGAGAGCAATGTTTTCATTCAGCGACCTGTTTCAATGGGACCGATTCATAACCCCTACGATCATCAAGACCTTCTACTGGCTGGTGATCGCACTGATCTGCCTGTTCGGCCTTTCCGGAATCTTCTCCGGTCTCGCGACGATGGCGATCAGCCCGTTCGGCGGCTTCCTGGTGCTGCTGTCATCGATCGCGAGCATCGTTGTCGGCATCGTGTTCTCGCGCATCGCCGCGGAGCTGATCCTGATCGTCTTCCGCATCAACGAGCATCTCGGCGCGATCCGCGACCAGGGCGGCGGGGCGCGGTGAGGCGGCTGCAGGTGCCGTAGGGTGGGCAAAGGCGCAAAGCGCCGTGCCCACCATCCTTTCGCGATTTGAGAGAGACGTGGTGGGCACGCTTCCGCCTTCGCTCTTCGAGCTACGGCGGACAAGTCGCTTTGCCCACCCTACAGCACCGCTCTTTCGCGTCTTACGTATTGAACCTGAAATGCATCACGTCGCCGTCGGCGACGACGTATTCCTTGCCTTCGAGACGCAGCTTGCCGGCATCGCGGGCGCCGGCTTCGCCGTTCAGCGCGACATAGTCCTCATACGCCATCGTCTCGGCGCGGATAAAACCCTTCTCGAAGTCGGTGTGGATCACGCCGGCCGCGCCCGGGGCCTTGGTGCCGCGATAGATGGTCCAGGCGCGCGCTTCCTTCGGGCCCACCGTGAAATAGGTGATGAGGTCGAGCAGGGTGTAGCCGGCGCGGATCAGGCGATCGAGGCCGGCCTCTTCGAGACCCAGCGTCTCCAGGAAGTCGGCGCGTTCCTCGCGTGAAATGGTGGCGATCTCGGATTCGATCTTGGCGGAGATGACGACGGCAACGGCGCCTTCCTTGGCCGCCTGCTCCTCCACCGCCTTGGAGAACGAATTACCCGTGGCGGCCGAGCCTTCCTCGACGTTGCAGACGTAGAGCACCGGCTTCGACGACAGCAGGCCGAGCATCCCGAAGGCGCGCTCCTCCTCCGCCTTGCGCTCGACGAGGCGGGCGGGCTTGCCCTCGCGCAGCAGCACCAGCGTGCGGTTGACGAGGTCGAGCTGCTCCTTGGCGTCCTTGTCGTTGCCCTTGGCTTTCTTCGTGAGGTTGTCGACGCGCTTCTCGAGGCTGTCGAGGTCGGCGAGCATCAGCTCGGTCTCGATGGTCTCGATGTCGGCGAGCGGGGCGATCTTGCCCTCGACATGCGTGATGTCGGAATCCTCGAAGCAGCGCACGACATGCGCGATGGCGTCGACCTCGCGGATGTTGGCGAGGAACTGGTTGCCGAGGCCTTCACCCTTGGAGGCGCCGCGCACGAGGCCGGCGATGTCGACGAAGGTCAGCCGGGTCGGGATGATCTGCGCCGATTTGGCGATGGCCGAGAGCTTGTCGAGCCGCGGATCGGGCACGGCGACTTCGCCGACATTCGGCTCGATGGTGCAGAACGGATAGTTCGCGGCCTGCGCCGCGGCCGTCTCGGTCAGCGCATTGAACAAGGTCGACTTGCCGACATTCGGCAACCCGACGATCCCGCATTTAAATCCCATGGTCGTCCTCTATCCGTATTCGTCATGGCCGGGCCTGACGGAGAAAACGGTGCCCTATTCCTTGCCGTTCTCGTCCTTGGTCAAAAAGCCCTTCGCCTGCATGGCGAGATGCACCCTGTTGGCGAAGGTCGCGTCCGTGCCTTTGGCAACCAGTGCCGCGGGGGCGGCCCCCCCCCCCCCCCCCCCCCCCCCCCCCCCCGGGGGGGGGGGGGGGGGGGCCCCCCCCCCCCCCCGCGACGTCGTCAGTAGGCACGCTGCTGCGAGAACGCGTAGCGCGGATTGATGCCACAAGAGGCCGACGTGCCGGAGGCGGTGGCGAGGCACTGCTGATAGCTCGCGAACTGGCAGTTGCCGGGATAGCCCCACATGCGTCCCTGCAGGCAATATCGATCGTTTGCAGGATGTGCCTGGGCGGCCGGGGATGCTACGGCGACCAGGGCGGCGAACGATGCGAGAGTGAGGATGATGCGACGCATTTCAATCTCCTTCGAGAGCGGGTGGACGGGTACGTCAGCGAGCTGGGCTCGTCTGAGGCATGTCATGCCTATCTTGGTGTCGGCGGAATGCCGTGCGTTCGCGACATGGCACATCATGACGCAGCCGGCGGCCAGCAATGTGATCTACGCCACAGTTCGCGGTGGGGGTCCGGGCCTATCGTGAGCAGACTTGCGCGCGTCGATCCCGGAGAACCAGGCTTGTCTCATTCGGATCAGGTATTTTGGAGGTTCTAATGCAAAGGTCATATTTGCTGGCTGCGACAGCAGCGCTGGCGCTTTTCATGCAAATACCGCTCGCGCTGGCCCAGAATGCGCCGGCCGCCGGTGGAACCGCAGCGCCTGCCGCGACAACCACTGCGCCGGCAGCGACGACGACAACGCCGGCCGCGACCAGCGACACCTCCAGCCAGCCGGCCGACTCCAAGAAGAGCGCATCGAAGAAGCCGGCGAAGAAGAAGATGACGCGGCAGCAGGAAATCGATCATTCGGTCGACAGCGGCACCGTGCCCGCGCGCTACCGCAACTCTGTGCCCAGGCAGTACCAGCGGTACATTCCGTTCGATAAGCGGTGATGGGTCTCACGGCGGGCGACGTGATCGGACGTCGGGCCGCCGGTGCCATCGTGTGACGGCCTTGGTGTGACGCCTTGTCGTAGCGCCTTAACCAAGCGGAATCCGGCCATACATCCCCAGTGGCGGTCCGCGAGAGCGGTGCTAGAGTAGGCCGAAGCCCGGGGGGAGAAATGAGCGACGACGTGAAGGATGCTGGCCTTGTGGCCATGATCAGCAGCATCCTGGGAGGCAACAAGCGCGCAGACAGCAGTGCTCCGCCGCCGCTCACCGAGGTTCCGCCGACAGCGCCGACGAACGGGTTCGACCTGATCGAGCCGTCCACCCCCGATCCTGCACCGGCCGAACCCGACGCTGCGCCCGATGCCGTGCCGGCTGCCGCGAAGCCGGTCGAGCGGCCGGCGAAAATCACGACGACGCCTGATGGCAAGAAGTTGCTTCCTGCCGAGGCGATTGCCGATCTGGTGCTTGGCGAGCTGCGCAAGCTGGAGAATTTTCCGGCGACCGGCGCCTCCGTCACGGTCTACGGTTACAAGCACTGGAATGCGATGATCACCTTCGCGCCGTTCTCGACCACGTTCCAGAACGCGACGCGGTTCCGCCAGGCCGTACCGGACCTGGTCTTCAAGCTGCGCCGTTTCGTCGAACTTGAGATATAGTCCGGGACAATCACCGGCTGCTGTTCGGCGCGATTCCCCGTTGTGGGGCGAGGCGCGAGCGGGTGTCCGAAACAGTTCGACAGGATTCTGAATTGAGCGTCGCCTTTACCAAGGAAGAAAGCGCCGAAACTGCGTCCGAGACGCTGCTGCCGGATCGCCCGATCTCGCCGCATCCAAACCTCGTGACGGAAGCCGGCTTGCAGGCGCTGCAGGCGCAGCTTCGCGAGGCGCGCGAGGCCTATGAAGCCGCGCAAGCCATCGAGGATGTCAACGAAAAGCGCCGACAGTCGGCGGTGCCCTTGCGCGACGCTCGTTATCTGACCGAACGGCTGCGCACGGCGCAGGTCATTCCCGATCCGGCGTCGACCGATGTCGTCGCCTTCGGCAGCACCGTGACCTTCAGCCGCACCGACGGCCGCGTGCAGACCTATCGCATCGTCGGCGAGGACGAAGCGGATCCAAAGGCCGGAACGATCTCGTTCGTGGCGCCGGTCGCGAAGTCGCTGATCGGGAAGGCGGTCGGCGATGTCGTGGGTTCAGGCGCGCAAGAGATCGAGATTCTGTCGATCGCGTAGCGACGCGATCCGAGGCCAGAATGATGCGCGCGTAAGGATCGAACTCCGACGGCTCTGGCTTCGGATTGGTTTCGCCAACTTCGAGGCGCCGCTGGGTCAGTTGCGCTGCCGCGATTCACTTCGCTGTTCAAAAGCCGCGAACGTCATATAGTGAGGGGGTATCAAGACCAATTCATTGCGTATCAGGCAAAGGGAGGGATCCATGCGGAAGTCCCTGTTCCTCGTCATCGTAGCCGGTTTCGGCCTATCAGGACCACAGGCTCTGGTCGCGCAAGACGATGTAGATCAGCAGCTCGGCAGCGTTCATTTCCAGACCTCTTGCAACGATGTGGCCCAGCGTCGTTTCGATCGCGGGATGCGCTATCAGCATTCCTACTGGTACGCCAACGCCAAGGAGATCTTCGAAGAAGCCATCAAGGCTGACCCGACATGCAGCATGGCCTATTGGGGCATTGCGCTCACCTACATGGACAATCCGCACAATGCGATTCCAAAGCCGAACCTCGCGCCAGGCCTCGCCGCGATCATGAAGGCCAAGGAGATCGGCGCCGCGACCGAGCGCGAACGCGACTACATCGATGCGCTGATGGTGATGTATGCCGACTACGACAAGATTCCTCACGTCCAGCGGATGCGCATGCTGCGTGACGCGCAGGCGCGCGTCGCGGCAAAATATCCAGACGACGACGAAGCCCAGATCGCCTACGCCATTACGCTCAATACCTCGGCGGATCTGAACGACAAGACCTATGCGCAGCAAATTAAAGGCGCGGCGATTCTCGAGCCGATCTCCAGGCGGCTGCCGATGCATCCGGGCGTGACGCATTATCTGATCCATCTCTACGACTACCCGGCGCTGGCGCAGAAAGGGCTCGATGCCGCCAATCGTTACGCCAAGATCGCACCGGCCGCGCCGCACGCCCAGCACATGCCCTCCCACATCTACACGCGCGTCGGCTATTGGAAGGAATCGATCGACTCCAACACCGCTTCCGTGAAAGCCGCGATGGCCGAAAAGTCGGTCGGCAACTACCTGCATGCGCAGGACTACATGGTCTATGCTTACCTGCAGCTCGGCCAGGACAAGCAGGCGCGTGCCGTCATCGACGACATGATCAAGGAGACCGACTTCAAGGCGACGGTCGCGGCGGCAGACTACGCGCTGGCGGCTTCGCCGGCGCGTTATGCGATCGACCGTGGCGATTGGGAGGGGGCCTCGCAGCTGCCGGTCAGGCCGAGCAACCTCAACTTTGCGATGGCGGTAACGCATTTCGCCCGGGCCCTCGGCGCGGCGCGCTCCGGCAAACCGGAGGCCGCCAAGGCCGACATCCAGAAGCTGGCAGAATTGCGCGACAAGCTGCAGGACGCCAAGGACAGTTATTGGTCCGGAATCGTCGACATCCAGCGTCAGGTCGCCGTCGCCTGGGTGCTTTACGCCGAGGGCAAGTATGACGAGGCGCTCAATGCGATGAGTGCCGCGGCGGATGCCGAGGACAAGACGGAAAAGCACGTGATCACGCCCGGACCGCTGGCGCCGGCACGCGAACTTTACGGCTTCATGCTGCTCGATCGCGGCATGGCCAAGGAGGCGCTTGCTGCATTCGAGGCAACCAAGGCGAAGGAGCCGAACCGCTTGCACGCGTTCGCGGGAGCGGCCAAGGCGGCCGAAGCCCTTGGTGACAGGGAAGCGGCACGACAGAACTGTCAGCAGCTCGTAACGCTGACGGCCAGTGCCGATTCGGAACGCCCCGAGGTCGCGGCGGCGAAGCAATATCTCGCCAGCAACTGACCCGGAACGAGAACGGTGAAATGATGAGAAGGGCAGCCGCCATCGCCGTCGCAGCAATCTCGCTGGGAAGCGCGCTGGCGGCATCGCTCTTGTGGCTCCATGTGCCACGGCATGCCGCCGCGAATTCCGCCACGCCGGTGTGGCAGGAGGTGACGTGGCCCTTCTCGATCGACCAATGGGGCAAGGGAAAGGCGTTCCGCTGCAGGGCTTCCGACTGCGGTGTCGAGGTGACGCTGTACCTGCGTGCCAAGATAGGTTTTTGCAATTGCACGACGGGCGTCGCCGATGACGAGGATCTCGATCGCATGGGCGATACCGTTCTCCTGGGCGAAGTCTCTCCACGCGGTTCCGGCCATCCCATCAGGATTGCGTCGATGAACGGTCGCAGCCGCGCCTACACGCTCAACTCACGTGGCGCTCCCGGCAAAACGCTGGTGTCGGTCGTCTACAACGAGCGTTGCGACATGATCGCAGCGACCGCTGTCATTGGCCACGATCGGCCGGAGACCATCGAGCCCCGCGTGATCGAGTTTCTGGGCGGCAGCACCGCGATGCACTGGGCTGAGGTCACACTAGGTCTGTGATCGACTGCGTCTTCCCGATCAGCGAGCATTTTCAATGCGGCGAATGGCCCGCGCAGCTGGGGCGAGGATTGCTATCGACAGGGGCAATCTCATTCGCCTAAACATGAGCCATGCGTTTCCGTCGTCTTGTCCCGATATCGAAGGTCTCCGCCCTGTCCGCGAAACAAAGCGCGGCGGCTGGATGAGACGGTTTTTGTCGGGGGCGTTGCCGTTCTACGCGCTGGCCGGATTGGCCATGTGCATGTACCTCGTCCTGTACAAGACGAACCTGTTCGACTTGAACGCCATCGTCCAGGATGCGACCGGTTCGGCATGGTTTCCGGTCTTCATGTTCGCTTGCGTGCTCCTGGAGTCGGTCTTTCCGTATTTCGGCTATTTTCCCGGAACCGCCCTCATCCTGATGTCCGTGGCGCTCAATCCGAAGCCTGCGGATGTCTCCGTTTTCATCGTGGCGTGGGCGGCCATCATCGTGGGCGCCGTTCTGAGTTACGGACAGGCTCGCTTTTTCAGACCGATGTTGCAACGGGTTGCCTCAAAAGCGGCACTGGGCCGATGTGAGTCCCTTCTCGACTCCTATGGTCCGTACGCGCGCGTTGCCTTGTTCGTTCATCCCAACGCTTGCGCGATGTATTTCACGGCACTCGGACTTCTCGGCCGGAACCTGACGCGAGAGCTCGCTTATCTCAGTGTGGGTGCAGCAGCCTCCGTGGGCATTCTGTTCGTCGTCGTGACCAGGCTGGTGTCGTCCGCAGGCGCCACCGATGATGGGGAATTGCAGGTGCTGCTGGCGGCAGGCCTGGTCGCCATCGGAACCCTCGTCGGTCTCTACGCGGCCTTGCGGCCGGATCGGGCTGCTTGAAGCTTGATCCGGAAGAGCGCGAAGCGGTTTTCCGACCAGAGAGCCCGCTTTGAGCTTGGTCGGTCATGATCCATGTGCGGAAGCACCCAAGTCAGAGCCTAAACCAAGGCAGGGTGAGATAGACGCAAGCGATCATCGAGAGGATGGGAATTACCCACACCCATCCCGACCAGAAGTTTCGCACTGAACGTCCGGGTAACGACGCAGCAACGAGGGCGACGATCAGTGCCCCGAGCGCGGCCGTCGCGGCCCACCCGTACCAGTACATCGCTGGAGCTAGAAATCCCATCGCAGGGTCAGCAACGTCTCGCGAATGATGCGTGCCCGCCAGCACGATGCCGAGCGACGGGAAAACGGTGAAAAGAGCAAGGTCCTTTGCGAGTGCAACCACGTAGAGGAAGCCAAATGTCGTCCCGAACGCGAATGCAAAGCGGCGGAACGCAGCCGATAACGTCATGCGCCGAAACCCCTGATGTTGTTTACGACGTGGCCAGTTAGGAAGCCCCACCAGATGACAAAGGCGAGGATCGAGGTGAGCATCGTGCGCGTCTGAGCAGGCTCGTCGGCACGCGGCCGTCGCCAGCAAACCCAGTAGGCTGGTAGCAACGCAAAACCGATAGCGGCGAAGTGCTCCTTGAGGTCGAAGAAGCCCAGGGCTGGCCAATGACCGGCGCGCTCTAACTCTGGCCTGATGTCGACGCGAAAATACAGATAGATGATCCCACCGAGCAGGATGGAGATGGCATACAAGACGACGACGGCGTCGGCGAACCGGGCCGATGGCACGGAGCGAAAGCGGCCGAAAAACGAACTGGGGCGCGTTCCCACAGTCGCCCACGTCGCCAAGGTCTGGTGCGTAATCGCGCCAAGCAGTGCAACGGCGACCAAGCCGTGAATAATCAGGAGTACTGTCGCCAGAACCTCACTCCCGGCCTATTGCCCGCTTGCTGTCACGTGAAGAGTTCCTCAGTCCCGAATGGCTCCGCCGACCACGGCCGGAAGCGATTGAGGGTGAACTTAGTCTTCTGGCCGGGTTCAACGTCCACCAGCACGTAGTTGTACTCCTCTTGCGGAGGCTGGCCCTTCCAGTAAAGGTCCCGCGGATAGTCGGCGGGCACCTTGATGCTGGTTCGCCCCGGCAGGATTGGGTCTTGTTCTGCGCCCCCACCGCCCAACATCAGATACTTTACCCCATCTACATCGTAGATTTCCGTGGTGTGGACGTGCCCGTTCAACACGATCACCTCCATGTCCTTGGCATACGACGCAATCACCTTGTGCGGGTTATCGGGAGCCGGGATCGGGCCTAAGCCTGACCGCGCAAACACGGGATAGTGGAAGACGATAAACGCCTTCCGAATGCCGTTGGCCTTCGCCTCGTCCATCCACTTTTGAAGCTGGGTCATCTGCTCGGCATATTTTGGCCGATCAGCGTCCCACAGCGACGGCGAACGGTAATCGTACTTGCCACTCCAGAGATAGATGAAGCGGGTGCCCTTGAAGTCGAATTTGTAGATGAGGTTTTCCGGCGTGACGCCGAATTTTTTCAGATACGGCACAGCCGAAAGTACGCCCTCAATCTTTGGGTCGGCCCACACCTCATGATTACCCACACTCATGAAAAAGCGCCCATCCAGACCGGCCGCGCGCATCTCGTCATCCGGCGCGGGTAGCTTCTTCAACATTGTTTCGTTCACGCGCTTCCAGTATGGGCTGTCACTCACGGTCAAGCCCTGATTGCCCCACCACACAGCGTCACCGCTATTGACCACGAATTTGGCGCGACCGGATTGAACGTCCTTGACAATTTCGCGCGTCACCCATTCGCCGCCCTGAAGCCGGAACATGGTTCGATGCACTCCGGGAAGCAGTTTCACGTCTTCAACGGATGCCTCAGTGACCCAACCCTTATCTACCGTCAGGGTCATCACTTCCGTCTTGGATGCGAACGGCATGACGACCTTGACCAGGTCCTTTGTGACCGGATCGAAGATCATCTTCACATCCTTCGCTACGACGGCCTCGGCGACCTTTTCCGGCATGACCAATCCGAACATCTCGACGAAGAACTTGCTGAGGTCCGGTTGTCCCTCTTTCAACGGGAGGTACATCATCGGTCGGGTATCGCCGACCGCAGCGAATGAAAAACCGGCTGCGGGAAGCGGTGCTTGCGCGGGCGTTGTTTGTGTCTGGGCACCGGCAACGAGTGGCACGGAGAATGCGGGCACTGCTGCGAGTGCGCCTAGAACCAGGCGACGACTGGGCTCGTTAGGCCAAGAGGATTGCATGATGATCACCCCTGATCGAGGAGAGGGAATGAGCCGCCGCATAGGGCGCGCAAACAGCCCGATTTGCCGGCCGTTTCCCGTAGACCTTCAGCGGTGGGTGAGCTTGATATAGATCAACGTCCTCATCTGCCGTAGCAGCGAGCACGTAGAGCGGCGGCTGGCAGCTATTCTGGCCGCGGACGTTTGCGGGCATCGCAGGTGTGCAGAAATACAGCGGCAGGGACGTGGCGAACCCACACAGGTGGCGAGCATGATGTCGATGAAATTGCCGCTGTGGCTTCGCTTTTTCCTGCTCGTCGGCGTCGTCGCCTTTGCGGCAGGCGCGGGTCTCCTTGCCTATCGGTACTACAGCCGCCCGGTAACGCTGACTGTGGCGGTCGGTTCGGTCGACGGCGAGGCGGCCAAGGCAATGTCAGCGATGGCAGGCGAGTTCGTTTCAGCGAACGCGCCGGTCCGGCTCAAGGTCATCGACAGCGGCACCGCGCTTGAGGCCGCTGCCGCTTTCTCCGCGGGCAAGGTCGATCTCGCTGTGGTTCGCGGCGATGTTGGCGACTTGTCGCAGGCGCAAGCCGTCGTCGTCGTCAGCCATATGGTCGTACTGATCATCGCGCCGCCGGGATCGTCCATCGACAGCATTGCCAACCTGAAGGGACGCACGGTCGGCGTGGTCGGCGGAGCAGTGAACGCCAAAATTGTCGATGTGTTGACCAAGGGATACGATCTGGCGGGCGCAAAAGTTGTCTTCAAGAACCTTGCTTTGACGGATGTCCGGCAAGCCATTCAGTCAAAGCAAGTCAGCGCCCTGCTTGTCGTGATCCCGCTCGCCGAAAAATACCTCTCGCTCGTTCGCGGATTTTTTCAGCTTGACCGTAAAAAGACCCCGGTACTGATCCCAATCGAGTCCGCGGGGGCAATTGCAGAGAATGAGCGCGCTTTTGAAAGCTTCGACGTCCCGAAGGGCACACTGCGGGGATCGCCGCCGGTCCCGGAAGATGACCTGACGACTCTGAGGACCTCGCTATATCTGGTTGCGCAAAAGAAGCTTGGCACTGATCTGGTAACCGACCTCACGGAGGCGATCATGAGCGCGCGCAGGAATCTTCTGCGTGAGCAGCCGATTTTCGCGCAGATCACCGCGCCCAGCACCGACCAGGATGCCTACCTTCCGCTGCACCCTGGCGCCGCAGCCGTCTACAACAGCACCACGCAAAGCTTCATGGATGAGTACGGCAACTGGATCTATTTGACGCCGATGGTACTGGGTGGCGCTGCCACCATGCTTGCGGCGGCGTGGAAATTCCTGGGCCTCGGCAGCCGCGCAGCCGAAGGCCCGCTCGATTCTCTCTACGCCCTGGCGCGCCGGATTCGGAAAGTCGATACAGAGGCTGAACTTTCGGATATCGAAGACGAAATCGACCGCATTCTAAAGGCGGAGCTCGCCAAATCCGCTGCTGGAGACGAGAGCGCGGTGGATGATGCCACATTGAACGTGGCAGCCCACCGGCTGGAGAGCTTGATTCACGACCGACGCACATTGATCGCCAAGGGACCCGCAGTTGCCTCCGCGGCGAAGGCGACACAGCGCTAAGTCACGACACGCCTCGCAACACAGTGGTGAATCATGAATGCAATCGCGCTATCGTGCATCACGTTTCTATGCATCTCAGGCGGTGCCCTGCTCGGTATGTTCCTTCCTGGGCATCACTTGAGCACGGATGACAAGGATGTGGTCAGGCTGGGCACGGGCCTCATCGGGACGATAGCCGCGCTTGTCCTCGGTCTGCTGATCGCCTCGGCGAAGGGCTCCTACGACACGCAGAGCACTCAAGTCACGCAGATGACGAGTAATGTTGTCCTGCTCGACAATCTGCTGGCGCAGTACGGACCGGAGGCGAATGACGAACGCAATCTGTTGCGGCGCGCCATCGTTGTTTTAGCCGATCGAATGTGGCGCGAGAAAAGTTCCGAGGTTGCCAAGGCGAACCCCTTCGAGGCCAGCGCCGTAAGCGAAGCATTCTTTGCGAAGCTTCAGGAGCTTTCGCCGCAGAACGATTCCCAGCGCTCCCTGCAAGCCAGGGCCATACAGATCGCCACCGACATTGCGCAAACCCGCCTGTTGCTGTTCGCACAGACGAACAACTCGATCCCTATGCCGTTCCTGGTGGTGCTGATTTTCTGGCTCACCATCATCTTTGGAAGCTTCGGCCTGTTTGCCAAGCCCAGCGCAACCGTTTTCGGCTCGCTGTTCGTTTTTGCACTGTCGGCCGCCGGGGCGATCTACCTGGTCCTGGAGCTGGGTCAGCCATTTGCGGGTTTGATGCAGATTTCCAGCGCGCCACTGCGCAGCGCCCTCACGCCGCTCGGTCCCTAACGTTCGCATGATCGAGGTTGCCGGCCAGAGCGAGCCCCGACTGCTATCGTGGTCGTCGCGACCTGCTGCAGCGGTTTTTCGAGTTGATCAAGATGCCCATTGTGCTGCGATGTCCGAATCTGGCCCATGTCGGTCGGCTGCCTGATTCTGCTTGCGAGGGCAAAGCGGACATTTGGGAAATTAGCGAGGTCGGCTAAGGGCCACAAGCAGACTCCGGCGTCTGGTCGATCACTTCGAAACAGTCGTCATATGGACAGGCCGGTAATCCGCACCGGACGATGCGTCGAGTGCGACAAGGCGCCTAGACGTTGATCTCGGCCGCTGCCCGCACAATCGCTGCTACGGTTGCCTTGGCTGCCGGCGACGAGGTTCTCCCTCGCAAACACACGATGCCCGTGCTTGACGGCGGCGACTGCCAGCCATGTACGACAAGCCGGACAAGCGCGCCGGATTCCAGCTCCCCCCGTACCGCCGCGTTCGTCGCACCCAGAACAGTATCCGTGGTGAGCGCGACCGTCTTGAGCAGGCCGTAGTTGTCGCACTCGAGCGCAATGGCGGCCTCCTGGCCCGCAGGCAGGCCCAGCAGGGCGGCGAGCTCCACCTTTGAGGGGCTCAGCAACTTCGGTGCGGCGAGACCGTACGCCCAGACGTCCTGCAGCATGTGCTCGCGCCCGGCCAGCGGATGTCCTGCCCGCACATACAGGCCGGCCTGCTGCCCCCCGATCAACTGGATGTCCAGCGCGGCATCCCCAGGCATGTCACGGACATCGGCGGCAAAGAACTCGATGCTTTCGGTACGCAAGCTCTCCAGCAACTGCGCCCAGTTGCCGACCTCCATGCGCAGCGCCACCTGCGGGTGCTGGCGGCGCAACGCCACAAGCGCGCGTGGCATCAGGGTGGCCGTTAGCAGCGGCCCGACGCCGAAGGCCGTGTCGCCGAGCTGGCTGTCGCGGTAAAGATCCACGTCGCGCTGCAGGCAACGCGCCTCGAACAGCAGCTTGCGCGCCCGCTCAATGACGAATTCCCCGGCACGGGTGGGGCGGACATCACCAACGTCGCGGTCGAACAGGCGGATACCCAGGTCGTTCTCAATGGCCTGGATGCTGCGGCTGAAGGCCGGCTGGCTCAGGTGGGCGGCTGCGGCGGCGCGGGCGAAGTGCAGAGTGTCGGCAAGGGCGACAACGTGATTCAGGCGGCGCAGATTCACGGCATTGCTCTCCATGCATCAAGACGATGAATATTATGCATTGGACGCAATATGGCGACACCCCTTAGACCGTTCCACAATTCAAAACATGAGAGCGGCAGGAGACGTCCCATATGAGCTCGCAATTGCAGTACCTCTTAATTGGCGCCTGCATCCTAGGCTTTGCCGCCATGGAGTTCGTCACCCGGCGGTATCAAGCCACCGTGCGCGGCAACGCGACAGCCAACGACGCCTGGCTTGAAGTGCTGATGTTCGTCAGCCTGATCGCCATCACCCAGCCTATCGCACTGCTGGGCAGCAACGCGTTGTGCAGCTGGCTCATGCCGACGCAGCACGACGCCTGGGCCAACCTGCCATGGTGGGCGATGGCCGGACTGCTGCTCATCGGCGATGACCTCACGCAGTACCTCTGGCACCGCGCCTCGCACACGCCGTTGCTGTGGCCGCTGCACCGCGCGCATCACAGCGCGGCCTACATGAGCGTGCGCATTACCTACCGCAACAACTTCTTTTACTACCTGATGATGCCGGGCCTGTGGATCGGCGGCGTGGCGGTGTACCTGGGTTTCGGCCCAGTCTATGCGGCGTACCTGGTGATCAAGTTGGCGGTCATCCTGGGCGCGCACTGCGCTTGGGCGTGGGATGCGCCGCTGTACCGCATCCGCGCGCTGCATCCGCTGATGTGGGTGCTGGAGCGCACCATCTCCACGCCGGCCACGCACCAGGCGCACCATGCGCTCACCAACGAAGATGGCATTGGCCACTACAAGGGCAACTTCGGCAACCTGCTGTTCTTCTGGGACGTGCTGTTCGGCACGGCGCATATCACACGCAAATATCCCGCCAAGGTCGGCCTGCAGGACGACATCCTGTTTGGCCCGGAGCGCTGGACGACGCAGATGTTCTACCCGCTCGTCCACTCAAAGCGCGAACATTCGGCGCTCCGCCCCGGCGGCCGTGGCTTCACCGAAGCAGACCTGCAGACCGAAGCTAAGCAGAAGGCCACCTGAACGCGGGTAGCGTCGAGGCGCCGCAGCAAGCGTTCGCGATGCCTCGGAAGGAGCTGGAATGGGTAACCATCTGGTCCGCGAGCGGCCTCTTGGCCACACCGAGATGAGCCGAGCGGAAACCATCGTGCTTGCGGCTGGAGCACCGCGCTTGTGGCGGTCTTCATCCGACTCATTGGTATTGGTTAGGAGAAGGCGATGATCGTCTGTTCTTGCAATGTGTTCAGCGACCACCAGGTGCGCTCAGTGGTCATAAAAGAAGCGCGACGGCCCCGCATGAGCGAGGTGTATGCCTGCCTCGGATGCTGCGCCCAGTGCGGCTGCTGCGCTCGCGCCATCAAGCGGATCATGGATGAGAGGCCGGGCTCCGTCCATGCGAGCGCAAGCATGCACTGACTTGGAGTTGACACGGTCACGGTCAGCGCGTGCCCTGGTTATCCACCTGGAGGACACGCGAAACCCAGAGAAAGCGAACATCATGAACGTGCCTGTCAATTTCCGTTCCGTCGACATTCCCGCCGAACTGCAGTCCTGCTTCGCCGCGCAGCGGGCGGCCTATTTGGCGGCGCCCGAGCCATCCTACGATCAGCGCATTGCTGACCTGAAGGCCCTCGGGCAACTCCTGAAGGACAACAAGGACGAGCTGGTCGCAGCGATCAACGCCGACTACGGCAACCGGTCTGAATTCGAGACCCTGTTCGCCGAATATTTCGTTGTCCTGGAAACAATCGCCGACGCCAGAAAGAACCTGAAAAAGTGGATGAAACCGCAGCGCAGGCACGTCGACTTCATGACCTACCCGCTCGCGCGCAACCGCGTCATCCCACAGCCGCTCGGCGTCGTCGGGGTCATCGTTCCCTGGAATTTCCCGCTTAACCTCAGCTTCTGCCCGCTCGCCGCAATTCTGGCCGCCGGCAATCGTGCGATGGTCAAGATGTCGGAAAATTCAAGAGCGCTCGCCGAGGTCCTGATCCGTGTCTCGCCAAAGTATTTCCCGCTCGAGAAGCTTGCCTTTTTCGAGGATGGCGGCGGACGAGGACCCGCATTCTCGTCATTGCCCTTCGACCATCTGCTGTTCACGGGATCCGGCGCGACTGGTCGCGCAGTCATGGCAAACGCGGCCCGCAACCTCACCCCTGTCACGCTTGAATTGGGCGGCAAGGCACCTGCAATTGTTGGGCCTGACTTCCCGGTCAAGACAGCGGCAGAGCGCATTCTCTGGGTGAAGATGTTCAATGCCGGTCAGATCTGTACGAATGTCGACTACATGTTTCTGCCCAAAGGGAGTGAGGACGAGTTCGTCCATCATTGCCGCAAGCTGTTTGCCGAGCGCTTCCCGGACATCAACGGTCAAGACTACACGTCGATCATCGATGAACCGTCGTTCACGCGGCTGCAGGCGACCCTGGAGGATGCCCGTACAAAGGGTGCAGTCCTGGTCAATCTTGCGGAACGGCAGATTCCGGACACGAAGCAGCGCAAATTTCCACCGCATCTCGTGCTAAATCCGACGGACGACATGATTGTCATGCAGCGCGAGATCTTTGGCCCGATCCTGCCGATCAAGACCTATACAGATCGGCAGGAGGTCGCCGACTATATCAATAGTCACGACCGACCGTTGGCAATCTATCCATTCACCTCCGATGCCGAGCTGCGCGACTTCTACATCTCGCGGGTGATGTCGGGTGGCGTATCGGTCAATGAAGCTCTCCTGCACGTCGGCCAGCACGACCTGCCATTCGGTGGGATCGGTGCGAGCGGTATGGGCCATTACCACGCGCGCGAGGGGTTCAACACCTTTTCAAAATTGCGCCCGGTCTTCTATCAAGGTCCTCTCTCGCCGATCCAAATGCTATTTCAGCCGCCCTACGCCGGCCGCCCAATGAGCATCCTGCGGACGATGATCAAGTGGAAGACGTGATGCGTGACTGTGGCAGATCGGCGCCAATGATATGCGCCGCAAGCCTGGGCGGATGCCGGGCGTCGTCGGCATTTTATCCCGGTATCGTCGCGGTCGATCTCAGCCAGGGCGGCGCACATTTTGAAGCTCTGCTGACCATAGTGATTGCGGCGTCGATTCATTCTCATTCGCACGGAGACCGCCATGAAGGGTAACGTCTTTATCATCACCGGCGCGCTGGGCGCGCTTGGCAAGGTGGTCACCGAGGAAGCCCTTTCGCGCGGCGCGCGAGTCGCCGGTATCGATCATGCTGAGTCGCAGTTCGCCGCAACAGCCCAGCGGATCGAATTCGGCCGCATCGACCTGACCGATGCGGCACAGGCGAAAGAGGCGATCGATGCCGCCGCCGCGCATTTTGGCGCGATCGACGCGCTAATCAATATTGCTGGCGGATTTGCCTTCGAGACCATTGCCGACGGCGATCCCAAGGTTTGGCAGCGCATGCATGCTCTCAATGTCGAGACCGCGCTGAATGCTTCGCGCGCAGCGATCCCGCATCTTCTCAACTCGCGGGCGGCCCGCATCGTCAATATCGGTGCGACGGGCGCACTGCAGGCCGGCCCCGGCATGGGTCCTTATGCGGCGTCGAAGGCCGGCGTGCATAAGCTGACGGAGTCACTAGCTGCCGAGTTGAAAGGCAAGATCACCGTCAATGCGGTGCTGCCCTCGATCATCGATACCGCGGCAAACCGCGCCAGCATGCCGAAGGCCGATTCTTCCAAATGGGTCGCGCCAAAGGAACTCGCCGATGTCATCCTCTTCCTGGCGAGTGACGCCGCCAGCGCCGTTACCGGCGCGCTGCTGCCGGTCAACGGACGGGTCTGAAGCGCGGTTGCGCCGCTACCAGCTTCCGAAGCACAGTTCAGCTACCGGATGCCCCTGCGCCGATATCGATGTACGTCCCAGTCGCCTGTCCCGCAAAGACCACCGAAAGATGATAGTCCTCGAGGTTCTGTGAATAGGATAGCTCCAACCCAGCTTATTGCGATGACCGAGGTCGGCATGTCCGCTTTGGGTCAAAAGCCGACCTCGGGTGAATGACCGCTTTTGGCAAAGCGGACGTTCGCACGCCTCGCAAGGGAGCTTTCAGCGACTCTTGAAATCTAGGATCAATGGTGGGCGCACATGGGATCGAACCATGGACCTCTCGCGTGTCAAGGCGGGCTAGTCGCTCGGTGGTGCGGGCCTCTCCTTGGATGATGCCATCATGCCGGTGTTTTGCCCGACGCGTCAATCGAAATTCGGAAAATGCGCAACCCATTGATCCGACTGATGCCGGCTACTGTGCATGGGGTTGTTTTCGACATTTTTGATCAGACGGCCCCGACAGCCGTCAGGCCTGGGTGATCGTTCGCAACCGGCAGAGGGTTCAGGAAGATGGATGGTGGGCGCACAAGGGATCGAACCTTGGACCTCTCCCGTGTGAAGGGAACGCTCTCCCGCTGAGCTATGCGCCCGGGACCATCATGCCGACGGCCGGACTTTCGGCCGGCCGGCACATCGGAGCCCGCGATTTAGAAGTGCGGGCCAAAGGTGTCAAGTTTCCAGGCGCCTCGAAGCCGGAAAACCTTCCGTCAATCACGCAATCGCAGGCGAAACCGTGGTTTGGGCCGCTTATGCGCCCTGCTGGCGGGCGCGGGAGGCGTGGGCCTGCAGCGCGCGGATGCGCTCGGCGAGCGTTCCGCCGCCCTCGGGCAGGGTGATTGCGGCCGCGCCATTGCCAGCGGCGTCATTGGCCGGGCGCGGCGCCGGTTTCGGGGGCTGGCCGGCCTCGGCCGCCAGCAGCGCCTCGATCGGCGAGTTCGGGCCTTCGAGCTGCATCGCGAGTTTTGCAACTTCAGCTGCGATGTCGTTGATGCGCTCGCGCAGCAGCGCATTCTCCATGCGCTCGGTCGCCCAGGAACTCTCCGCCTGCTGCTGGATCGCATTGATGTCGCGCTGGAGCTTGGCGCGCTCGTCGCGCGCGGTGCGCAGCTGCTCCTCCAGCGCGGTCTTTTCCGCGCGGAGCGATTCGAACGCCGCCGACGACTTGCCGCCGCTCAAGCCGGCGATCTCGACGCGCAGCTCCTTGATGATGCGATCATTGCCCTCGTTGGCCTGGCGGAGCTGGTTGTTCTCGTAGTCGCGCTCGGCGAGCAGCTTGCCCTGCGTGGCGAGGCGGCCTTCGAGATCGGCGACGCGGCCCGACAGCATCTCGGCCTCTTTCACCTGCACGATCAGCTGGCGATCGAGCTCGGTGACGCGCTGGCTCAGATTCTCGACACGGCCGCGCGCATCGCCGAGCTCGCGGGAGGCGGTCTCGGATTCGGTCCGCTCCTGCGTCAGCCGCGCCTGCGTGGCGGCAAATTCCTTCTCGGCGTCGCCGACGCGATTCTTCAAGTTCTCTATCTGCGCGCGCACCGCGACCAGCTCGACCTGCCGGCTCTCCGCCATCATCGAGCGGTCGGACAGCTCGGAATTAATTTTTGCGAGCTCGCCCTGCTTGTCGGTCAGCGCATTCTCGGCGGCGCGCAGGGCCTCGGTCTTGGCGCTGAATTCCTCTTCGGTGGCGCGGAGCTGTTCCTTCACCGCCTTCTCGCGCGCCTCCAGCGCGAAGATCGTGGCGTTCTTCTCGCCGAGCTCGATCTTCATGCGGTTGATAGCGTCGCTCTTCTTGCCGAGCTCGGCGAGCTGGCTCGTGGTCTTGTTCTTGAGCTGGTCGACGCTCATCTCGAGCCGCCGCGCCGACATGGCGAATTCGGCCCGGAGCTGGTCCTTGTCGGCCTGGATCTCGGCCATCGACAGAGGCGTCGCGGCCTCGAGCCGGCGCGTGGTCAGGCGGACCGCGCGGTTATGCACCAGCGGCACGATGGCAAGCCCGCACAGCATCGAGAGCAGGAAGCCGATCGCCAGGTACATGATCGGTTCGACCATGGGGCCAGAACTCCGAAAGCAAGGAAAAATTTACCAAAGACAATGCATGGCGGGCCGGCAAAAAGCCAGCCCCGCCCTGTTGTTAACGTGAATCCGGAATCGGACCGGAGGAGGGAGCCCTAGAGCATGATCCGGACCCGAAGGGCCGCGTCAGCGCAAAGTGCGCAACGGTTTTCCGGAAAGATCATGCTCGAACAACAATCTAAAGCGCGATCGCGCTTTAGAACGGGTTCCAGGTCGCGCGCGGGGTGAATTTCAAATAGCCGATATTGGCGCCCAGCCGCAGCCCAAGGCCCGAGCGGATCGGCACCAGCACGATGTTGTTGGCGGTGAGCGCCGTCATGCCGAAGCCGCCGATGATATAGGCCGAGCCGTCGATGCCGGCGAAGCGCTGGTAGATCGCGTTGGTGGCGGGCAGGTTATAGACCAGCGTCATGGTGCGCGCGCCGTCGCCGCCCCAGTCGAAGCCGAGCGAGGGGCCCTGCCAATAGACGCGCAGGTCGCCGGCGTTCTTGGTGTAGAGCGTGCCTTCGCCGTAGCGCAGGCCGGCAACGAAGGCGCCGGACCCTTCCTCACCCAGGATATAGCCGTTGGGCAGGCCCCACTGGCTGACGGCCTTCTCGATGATCGAGGCGAGCCCGCGCGAGACGTTGCCGAAGAAGCGGTGGCCGGCGGTCACGAGCTCGTCCGGCCCATAGGTGCTGGGTGACGGGCTCCGCTGCGGCGGCGGCAAATTGGGCGGCGGCGGCTGCTGGGCGGAGGCCGGGACGATCCAGCCGACCAGCGCGGCAAGCGCGACCGCAGCAAGGCGTGATGCGAAAGTCATAAAAGAACCCCTGGTATCGAATCCCGCCGCTTCCTTAACCTGACGCCAACAGGCACGGCTCTAGGTTGCGCCGGATGTCCCCTCGACTCGGATGTTATCCGCAGCAACTATGACGGCACAACGGCAGGAAGATAGCCCTTTGCGCCCCGGAATCGCCTTGATCCGCTTTCTGGTCTGCCTGCTGGCCGGCATTTGGATCGCTTGCGCAGGTTTGCCGGCCGAGGCCGCCACCACCGAGCGGATCGTCGTCAACCGCTTCAGCGGCGTGGCGATCGAGGGGTTCGACCCAGTATCCTATTTCGTCGATGGCGCGGCCGTGCAGGGGACGGCCGAGTTCGAGGCGAACCTCTGGGGCGCGGTCTGGCGTTTCCGCAACGAGGGCAACCGGGCGTCCTTCCTGGCCCATCCCGAGATCTATGGACCGCAGTTCGGCGGCTACGATCCGGCCGACATCGCCCGCGGCGTCGCCGTCGCCGCCAATCCCCGCTTCTACGTGATTTCGGCGCAGCGGCTCTATCTGTTCAGCCGGGAGGCCAACCGCGATGCCTTCGCCGCCGACCCGGAGCGCTTCCTCTATGAGGTGCGCAAGCGCTGGCCGGCGCTCCAGGAACAGCTCAGTCAGTAGCGGTCCGCCGCCTGCGGATCGCCCCAGGCGATGAATTCCGGGATAATGAAGCCGGTGTCGCCGCGCTGGCCGAATCGGAGCTCGCCACCCTTGCCGTCGGTGACCTTGCCGCCGGCCGCCGTTACGACCGCGCAGCCCGCCCCGACATCCCATTCGCAAGTGGGTCCGAAGCGGGGATAGATGTCGGCGCTGCCCTCCGCGATCCGGCCGAATTTCACCGCCGAGCCGACCGTCTTCCTGACCGCATTGGGCCGGCCGTCGATGAACGCCTCGCTTCTGAGGTCGCCATGGGAACGGCTCACCGCCGCGATCCAGGGCTCGCCCTGCGTCGGCAGCGTGCGGGTGCGGACCGGTTCGGCAGCACCGATGCTCGTGCCGTCAAAACTGACGCGCTCGGCGCCGCGGCCGACGATGCCGCGCCAGAGCAGACCGAGCGCGGGCGCGGCTACGATGCCCAGCAACGGCACGCCTTCGGTCACAAGGGCGAGGTTGACGGTGAACTCGTCGCGGCCGGCGACGAACTCCTTGGTGCCGTCGAGCGGGTCGATCAGGAAGAAGCTGTCGCGGAATGGCGGCGAGGCGAGCTGGGTCCGCTCTTCCGACAGCGTCGGCACGTCGCCCGCAAGCTGCGCCAGGCCGTCGGCGATGATGCGGTCGGCGGCGAGATCGGCCTCGGTGACCGGCGAGCCGTCCTGCTTGCCGTCGACCCGCATCGCTGCGCGGTTGACCGCGAGAATCGCTTCGCCCGCCTTCACCACCAGCGCAGTGAGCGGCTCCATCAGGTGGGAGGCGGCCGGGCCGTCGATGATCCGCTTCACCTGCATGCCTCATTCATCGGCAATTCCATCCTACTCGACTGATTCGCTGCGGCTTTAGGGCCGCTTCGAGCCGATCGCAAGCTAGCTGCCACGGGCTTGCGAATGTTAGAACCTGCGGCATTCGTCAAGCATGCGTGATTCGCCGCGTCCGCGCCGTGCAATTCCAGGAACCCTTTATGTCTGACGCTTCGTCACCCGGTACCGCTACCGCTCCAGATGCGCTCGAACTCGCCGCGCTCCTGTGCTCGCGGGTCTGCCACGATCTCATCAGCCCTGTCGGCGCCATCGTCAATGGGCTCGAAGTGCTCGACGACGATCCCAAGCCCGAGGATCGCGAGTTCGCGCTCGATTTGATCCGCAAGAGCGCGAAAACCGCCTCCGCCCGCCTCCAGTTCTGTCGCCTGGCCTTCGGCGCGGCCGGCTCGTCCGGCGCGCAGATCGACCTCGGCGACGCCCAGACCATGGCGCGCGGCCATATCGAGGACGGCAAGTGCTCGATCACGTGGAATCTGCCGCGGCTCTTGCTGCCGAAGAATCGCGTCAAGCTGCTGCTCAATATGCTGGTTGTTTCCCAGCACACGATCCCGCGCGGCGGCATGCTGACGATCGATCCGATCGGTGACGGCGAGACCATGAGCTTCCGGGTCACCGCGACCGGTCATAATGCGCGCCTGCCGCAGAACATCTCCGAACTCCTGAGCGGGGAGCGCGGCCCGGCCGCGGATGCGCACGCGATCCAGCCTTATTATACGCGGCTGTTGGCAGAGGCTTGCGGGCTCACCGTGCGGCTCGCGCACGAGGGCGAAGCCATCACCATCACCGCGTCGTAGGCGCGCCGCGGCCCTCAAACGTTAATCGAATCTTTACGAGGCGCTTCGGCTTGTCCGGAGCGCCTTATCTCTTTGTTGGTTCCGTTCTTTTGCACATACTCAACCATTATTAAACGCTTTGCGGTGAAGCTGGCCCCATTCCGAAATGGCGCATCACAAGTCGTGCGCGCCCTCCCTGTATGAAGGCCTGTTTTCATGGATGATCTGTTGCGGGAGTTTTTGACGGAGACCAGCGAGAGCCTGGACACCGTCGACAATCAGTTGGTGAAGTTCGAGCAGGAGCCGAACAACGCCAAGATCCTGGATAACATCTTCCGCCTGGTCCACACCATCAAGGGCACGTGCGGTTTCCTCGGACTGCCGCGGCTTGAAGCGCTGGCACATGCCGGCGAGACGCTGATGGGCAAATTCCGCGACGGCATGCCGGTGACGGGACAGGCCGTCACGGTGATCCTGTCCTCGATCGACCGCATCAAGGAGATCCTTGCCGGCCTCGAGGCGACCGAAGCCGAGCCCGAGGGCACCGACCGCGATCTCATCGACAAGCTGGAAGCGATGGTCGAGCAGGGCATGGCGGCAATGGCCGCTGGGGCCGCTGCTCCTGTCGCCGAATCTCCGCCACTGGCGCCTGAAGCCCCTGTTGCTGCTGCGCCTGCGCCCGCAAAGGAGATGACGCAGGGCTCGCTGATCGATCAGACCCTGGAGCGCCCGTTGCGTCCGGGCGAAGTCTCGCTCGACGAGCTCGAGCGCGCCTTCCGCGAGACCGCGATCGAAGCGCCGGCCCCCGTCGTCAAGGCCGAGCCCGCGCCGGCTGCTGAAGCTCCGGCGCCCGCCGCCAAGGAAGCTGCGAAGCCGGCCAAGGAAAAGGTCGCGCCGAAGAAGTCGATGGCCGACGAGGGCGCCGCCGAGGGCGACCGCATCGCCAACCAGTCGATCCGCGTCAACGTGGATACGCTGGAGCATCTGATGACCATGGTCTCCGAGCTGGTCCTGACCCGCAACCAGCTGCTGGAGATCTCCCGCCGCAACGAGGACACCGAGTTCAAGGTGCCGTTGCAGCGCCTGTCCAACGTCACCGCCGAGCTGCAGGAAGGCGTCATGAAGACGCGCATGCAGCCGATCGGCAATGCCTGGCAGAAGCTGCCCCGCATCGTCCGGGACCTGTCGAGCGAACTCGGCAAGCAGATCGAGCTGGAGATGCACGGCGCCGACACCGAGCTCGACCGCCAGGTGCTCGATTTGATCAAGGACCCGCTCACCCACATGGTGCGCAACTCCGCCGACCACGGCCTGGAGACCCCCGCCGAGCGGCTCGCGTCCGGTAAGGGCGAGCAGGGCACCATCCGCCTGTCCGCCTATCACGAGGGCGGCCACATCATCATCTGCATCGCCGACAACGGAAGAGGCCTCAACACCGAGAGGATCAAGGCCAAGGCGATCTCCTCCGGTCTCGTCACCGAGGCCGAGCTCGAGAAGATGAGCGAAGCCCAGATCCACAAGTTCATCTTCGCGCCCGGCTTCTCCACCGCGGCCGCCATCACCTCGGTCTCCGGCCGCGGCGTCGGCATGGACGTGGTGCGCACCAATATCGACCAGATCGGCGGCACCATCGACATCAAGTCGGTGGCCGGCGAGGGTTCCTCCGTCACCATCAAGATCCCGCTGACCTTGGCCATCGTCTCGGCGCTGATCGTCGAAGCCGCCGGCGACCGCTTCGCGATCCCGCAGCTCTCGGTGGTCGAGCTCGTCCGTGCGCGGGCCAACAGCGAGCACCGCATCGAGCGCATCAAGGACACCGCTGTCCTCAGGTTGCGCAACAAGCTCTTGCCGCTGATCCACCTCAAGAAGCTCTTGAAGATCGACGACGGCGCCGCCAGCGATCCCGAGAACGGCTTTATCGTGGTCACGCAAGTCGGCAGCCAGACCTTTGGCATCGTCGTCGACGGCGTGTTCCACACCGAAGAGATCGTCGTGAAGCCGATGTCGACGAAGTTGCGTCACATCGACATGTTCTCCGGCAACACCATTCTGGGCGATGGCGCTGTCATCATGATCATCGATCCCAACGGCATTGCCAAGGCGCTGGGTGCTGCCGGCTCCTCGGCCCATGACATGGGCGACGAGAACGGCGCGCATCACATCGGATCGGGCGAGCAGACCACCTCGCTGCTCGTCTTCCGCGCTGGCTCCAGCCAGCCCAAGGCGGTCCCGCTCGGGCTCGTCACCCGCCTGGAGGAGCTGCCGGCCGACAAGATCGAGTTCAGCAACGGCCGCTACATGGTGCAGTACCGCGAGCAGCTGATGCCGCTCGTCGCCATGGAGAGCGTCACCATCGCCAGCCAGGGCGCCCAGCCGATCCTGGTGTTTGCGGACGACGGCCGCTCCATGGGCCTCGTCGTCGACGAGATCATCGACATCGTCGAGGAACGGCTCAACATCGAGGTCGGCGGCTCCGCCTCCGGCATCCTCGGCTCGGCCGTGATCAAGGGCCAGGCCACCGAAGTGATCGACGTCGGCCACTTCCTGCCGATGGCGTTCGCCGACTGGTTCACCCGCAAGGAGATGAAGCCGTCGCAGCACTCGCAGTCGGTGTTGCTGGTCGACGACTCGGCGTTCTTCCGCAACATGCTGGCACCCGTGCTGAAGGCGGCCGGCTACCGCGTCCGCACCGCGCCGACCGCGCAGGAGGGCCTGGCTGCGCTGCGTGCGCAGAGCTTCGACGTGGTCCTGACCGACATCGAGATGCCCGACATGAACGGGTTCGAGTTCGCCGAAGTGATCCGCTCCGACACCAATCTGGGCGCGATGCCGATCATCGGCCTGTCCGCGCTGGTGTCGCCGGCGGCGATCGAGCGCGGCCGTCAGGCCGGCTTCCACGACTATGTCGCCAAGTTCGACCGTCCCGGTCTGATCGCGGCGCTGAAGGAACAGACCGCGGGCGCCGCCGGCGCCTCCGAGCTGAGCCGGGCAGCGGCGTAACGGCACTGGGGATCAGGAGATACCGCTATGAGCAACAAGAAGACGCAGATCGGCGAAGGCGCCATGGTCGAATACGTCACCGCGATGATCGGCGGCCAGCTGTTCGGCCTGCCGATCTCCCGGGTCCAGGACGTGTTCATGCCCGAGCGCGTCACCCGCGTTCCCTTGTCCTCGCGCGAGATCGCGGGGGTGCTGAACCTGCGCGGCCGCATCGTCACCGTGGTCGACATGCGCGCCCGGCTCGGCCTGCCCAAGCCCGAGGACGGCAAGGCCCCGATGGCGGTCGGCGTCGACCTGCGCGGTGAATCCTACGGCCTCCTGATCGACCAGATCGGCGAGGTGCTGCGGCTTGCCGAGGCCGGCATGGAAGAGAACCCCGTCAACCTCGATCCCCGCATGGCCAAGCTCGCCGGCGGCGTCCACCGCCTCGACGGCCAGCTCATGGTCGTCCTCGACGTCGATCGCGTCCTCGAGCTCGCGCCCGAGATGATGGCGGCCTGATACGGCGGCATCGCCGCCGACGGACTCGCAATGGAAGTACCCCCACAAGGGGGTAGGAAGCAGAGGTTCACATGCGCACTTGTCTCGTCGTTGATGATTCCAGCGTCATCCGCAAGGTTGCGCGCCGGATCCTGGAGGGCCTCGACTTCCAGATTCTCGAAGCCGAGGACGGTGAGAAGGCACTGGAGGCCTGCAAGCGCGGCTTGCCCGATGCCGTGCTGCTCGACTGGAACATGCCGGTCATGGACGGCTACGAATTCCTTGGCCATCTCCGGCGGATGCCCGGCGGTGACCAGCCCAAGGTGGTGTTCTGCACCACCGAGAACGACGTCGCGCACATCGCCCGTGCGCTGCACGCCGGCGCCAACGAATACATCATGAAGCCCTTCGACAAGGACATCGTGACGGCGAAATTTCAGGAAGTCGGACTTATCTGAGCGAACATCCGGAGGCTGAACGGATCCTTCGGCGATTGTTTCAACTGAACCGTTTCAGTCTGAGTTGGTGAGTAATGAGTGTTGCGTTCGCAGGTAATTCGACCACGGGTCCGTCGCGCGACGCCGGGCCGCTGCGGGTGATGGTCGTCGACGACTCGGTCGTCATACGCGGTCTGATCTCGCGCTGGATCGGTGCCGAGCATGACATGGAGGTCGCGGCCTCGCTGCGCACCGGGCTCGAGGCGGTCAACCAGCTCGAACGCATCAATCCCGACGTTGCGGTGCTCGACATCGAAATGCCCGAGCTCGACGGCATCTCGGCGCTGCCGCAACTGCTGGCGAAGAAGCGCGATCTCGTCATCATCATGGCCTCGACGCTGACCCGCCGTAACGCGGAGATCAGCTTCAAGGCGCTGTCGCTCGGTGCGGCGGACTACATTCCGAAGCCGGAGTCGACGCGCGAAGCGTCGGCCGCGGACATCTTTCATCACGATTTGATCCAGAAGATCCGTCACCTCGGCGCGCGGCTGCGCCGCAGGCCCGCAGTCGCGAGCCCGCCGCTGGCGCCCGCGACCCCGGCGCCGGCTGCACGTGCACCGGCTGTCGTGCGGCCCGCCGCGCCCGTACCGGCTCTGCATGCGCCGTCGTCGGGGGCGCTGTCCACGCGCCCGTTCTCGGCCCACGCACCGAAGGTGCTGCTGATCGGCTCCTCGACCGGCGGTCCGCAGGCGCTGATGGCGCTCGTCACCGAGCTCGGCCCGGTGATCGACCGCTTCCCCGTGCTGATCACCCAGCACATGCCGCCGACCTTCACCACCATTCTCGCCGAGCACCTGGCGCGCGCGAGCCGCAAGCCGGCGGCCGAGGCGGTCGACGGCGAGCCGGTGAAGCCGGGACGGATCTACCTCGCGCCCGGCGGCAAGCACATGCGTGTCGTGCGCAGTGGCGCGGACGCGGCGATCGCGCTCGACGACGGTCCTGCCGTCAATTTCTGCAAGCCCGCGGTCGATCCGTTGTTCACCTCCGCCATCGACATCTGGCACGGTAACATCCTCTCGGTGATCCTGACGGGCATGGGCTCGGACGGCATGCGCGGCGGCAAGGACATCGTCGCCGCCGGCGGCAACGTGATCGCGCAGGACGAAGCCTCCAGTGTGGTCTGGGGCATGCCGGGCGCGGCGGCCAATGCCGGCATCTGCGCGGCGATCCTGCCGCTCAACCAGATCGGCGCCAAGGTCAACCGCCTGTTCGCGGGAGACCGCTCGTGACGCCGGTCGACTACGAATATCTGCGCAAGTTCCTGAAAGAGCGCTCCGGCCTCGATCTCTCCGCCGACAAGCAGTATCTCGTCGAGAGCCGGCTGCTGCCGCTTGCCCGCAAGGCGAGCTTGCCCGGCATTCCCGATCTCGTGTTGAAGATCAGGAACGGCGACGGCCGGCTTGCGACCGACGTGGTCGAAGCGATGACCACCAACGAGACCTTCTTCTACCGCGACAAGATCCCGTTCGATCATCTGCGCGAAACCATCCTGCCGGGCCTGCTCCAGGCGCGCGCGGCGCGCAGGTCGCTCCGCATCTGGTCGGCGGCCTCGTCGACCGGGCAGGAGCCCTATTCGATCGCGATGTGCGTGAAGGAGATGGGCGCGGCCTTCGCCGGCTGGCGCATCGAGATCGTCGCCACCGATCTGTCGCAGGAGGTGCTGGAGAAATCCAGGGCTGGCATCTACAGCCAGTTCGAGGTGCAGCGCGGCCTGCCGATCCAGCACCTGATGAAATACTTCACGCAAGTCGGCGAGCTCTGGCAGCTCAATGCCGACATTCGCGCGATGGTGCAGTTCCGCCAGCTCAATCTGTTGCAGGACTTCTCCCATCTCGGCACGTTCGACGTGATCTTCTGCCGCAACGTGCTGATCTATTTCGACCAGGACACCAAGGCCGTGATCTTCGAGCGCATGGCGAAGGGACTGGAAGCCGACGGCACGCTGCTGCTTGGCGCCGCCGAATCCGTCGTCGGCATCACCGACGCGTTCCGCCCGATCACCGAGCGCCGCGGTCTCTATCAGCTCAACCCCGCGCGCTCCGGCCGTCCGATGGGCGGATTGATGCCGCAGCCGCTGAAGGTCGCCGCGGCGAGGTGATTCGCCGAACGACAGGCAATCTCACTGAACGCCGTCGTCGCGAATGATCGGCAACAACTGGCGGATATCGTTCCGTCAGAGTGCGTGACGCTTCACACGCGTTTGAGCATTGCGGATTACTCGACTACCGCGCAATAGAGCTCGTGCCGCGATGCAATGCAATCGCGGCCCTGATCAGCATCTGACGGTTGTGCTATGCTGGCGATGGTCCCGCCGAACCGAGGCGGGATTCCATTCCATCATGAATTGTACTGAGGAGGACATACCATGCGAATGTCTTGTGCCTCGTATTTCTTGTTGGCGGCGCTTTCGTTGCCCGCCACTGCTCTCGCTGGCGAGCAGGTCCTCGAATTCAAGCTTGTCACCAAGCCGATGGACTTAAAGGTCACCGAGGTCGCGAACGTCGAAGGTCAGACGGTCATGTCTGGCAAAATGTTTGGCGTTGCCTTCTTCAAGGACGGCCGCGTTGCGGTGAAGGACTTCGTCCACTCCGCCGACCTGATCAAGGGCTCAGGACCCATCTACGGCTACAGCACCTACACCTTCGACGACGGATCCTCGATCACGGCGCGCTACGCCGGCGCGATCAAGGATGGTCGGGCGAAAGGCGAATACACAATCCTGTCGGGCACCGGGGCGTATGCAAACGCGACGGGCACGGGCGGCTTCGAAAGTGCGCAAGCCGGCTTCAAGGGCGCGGGCCTCTACGACGGGAGATTCATCGTCAAGACACCCTGAGTAAGCACGCAAGTCTCTGCGCTCGCGTCCCGTTCCGATGAGGTCGCGAGCGCATTTCACAAAATCGCGTGCGGCAGAAGCCGCGAGCGGTTTCCCGTGATCGGGCTCTCGTCCTCGCGGATCGACAGGCCGCACGGCTCGTGGTTCACCAGCCAGCTTCCCACCACAACGTAGAAGCCTGAGAAATTCGGCAGCGGTGACAATGCCTGCCGCACGAAGCCTTCTGCGCCGTAAGGTCCTGCCTGCTCGTCGAGCGGCATGCCTCCGGACACCAGCGTGACATTGGCGCCTTCGCGCGACAACAGCGGCTTGCGGACGTAGGAACTGCCGAGCTCGGCTGCCCGCGCGTCGTCCTCGAAGAAGGCCGGCAGCAGATTGGGATGGTTCGGAAACATCTCCCAGAGCAGCGGCAAAATGCCCTTGTTGGAGAGCACCGCCTTCCACGGCGGCTCGATCCAGCGTGTCGGCGCGCTCATCAGCTTGGCGCCGAAGGCGTCGTGGAACATCCATTCCCAGGGATAGAGCTTGAAGGCGAACGCGATGTCGCCGTCGTCGAGATCGACGAAGCCGCCAGGCTCGTCGCGCCAGCCGATCTCCTCGATGTCGAGCATCCTGGTCGAGAGCCCCGCCTGGCGCGCGGTGTCCTCGAGATAAGCGAGCGTGCCGGCGTCTTCCTCGTTGCCGGTGGTGCCGGTGAGATGGACATGGCGGCCTGCGGCAATCTCCTTCCACGCCGCGATCAGCCGCTCGTGGATGGAGTTGAACTGGTCGGCGCGCGCCGGAATGATGCGGCGTTCGATCGCCTGTTCGAGCCAGGTCCATTGAAACACCGCAGCCTCGAAGATCGAGGTCGGCGTATCCGCGTTGTATTCGAGCAGCTTTGCAGGCGACTGTCCGTCGAACTTCAGATCGAGCCGGCCATAGAGGCTGCGATCGTCGCGCTTCCAGCTCTCGGCGATCAAGCTCCAGAACGCCTCCGGAATCTTCAAGCGTCGCAGATAGCGCTCGTCACCGATCACGCGGCCGGCAAGCTCCAGGCACATCGCGTCGATCTCGGCTGTCGGCGTCTCGATGCCGCACTCGATCTCGTCGAGCGTGAAGGCGTAATAGGCACTCTCGTCCCAATAGCGTTCGCCGTCGATGGTGTGGAAGGCGAAGCCGCATTGTTCGGCGGTCTGCCGCCAGTCGTCGCGCTCGGGGCAGACGATGCGTCGCATGTTATTTCCTGCGCATGATCTCCGCGCAAACGCGTTCCGCGTTTGTCGCGAGGGAAAATCGGTGGCCGCTTTTCCGGATCATGCGCTAGCCGCCGCCCGAGAAGCCATGGCCGAACGAGCCGAAGCCGCCACGGCTCACGCTGCTGGAGCCTGAGTCCGAAGAGGTTCCCGATGAGGAATGGCTCGAGGAATCGCTGCTGAAGAAGCTCGATCGCGACGACCAGCGCGAGCTGCTGCCGTCGCTTCCGCCCGATGAACTGCTGCTACTGCTGCACGTCGTGGTCGTCTGGCCCGGCACGGCTCCGGGCGAGGGTTCGCAGTGCTGCCGCGGCATCAGCGTGTAGGCGGTGGTGCCGACCGCGATCGTGCCCATCACCAGCAGCGCGACATGGCCGGAGCGCTTCACAGGCGGACCCGATGGCGGCGCCACGGGCGCCGGCCGGCGCTTGCCGAACTCCTTTTTGGAGGGTTTGGCCATGTCAGTAGATCATGCAGGCGGCGTTCAACAGGCCCGCCGCGAGCGAAGACAGCCCGAGCCAGATCGCCGGCGCAAGCTCGCCTGCGGCAATCCGCGCCGACAGGTTCGGCACCGGGACCTTCACCAGAAAGAGCACGATGATCTGCACGATCAACGCGATGACCGCCCAGATCAGGCAGTCCAGCACATTGGCCGAATGCGCGATCGCGCTGACCAATGGCGCCACGAAGCCGAGCAGGCTGAGGCCGAGCGCGATCGCGGCGGCCGGCTCGTTGTCGCGGATGAGCTGGAACTCGTTGTGCGGGGTGATGCGGGTGTAGACGAACAGATACGCCACGATCGCGATCAGGCCGGTGCAGAAATAAACCAGGAAGGCGGGCAGGCCGGCCAGTGATTGCAGGATCATCGTTCCCCCATCGTGCAGCGACCATTCGTCGGCGGGGGGAGGATAGCGGTTCAATGGCGCAAGGACGATGAGGCCGCGTTGGCGTCCCCAAAAAACAAAACCCCGCCATTTGCGGCGGGGTCCAGGCTGGGAGGAGCGAGCCCCGGGGGCTCGCGACGTAAACTTAGTGATCAGGCGGGAATGCGCTCTTCGTGCTCGTGCGGCTCGCGCAGCACGTAGCCGCGGCCCCACACGGTCTCGATGAAGTTGCGGCCCTCGGAAGCGTTGGCGAGCTTCTTGCGGAGCTTGCAGATGAAGACGTCGATGATCTTCAGCTCGGGCTCGTCCATGCCGCCATAGAGGTGGTTGAGGAACATTTCCTTGGTGAGCGTCGTACCCTTGCGGAGCGAGAGGAGCTCCAGCATCTGGTATTCCTTGCCGGTCAGATGCACGCGCTGGCCGCCGACTTCCACCGTCTTGGTGTCGAGGTTGACGACGAGGTCGCCGGTCTGGATGACCGACTGGGCGTGACCCTTGGAGCGGCGCACGATCGCGTGGATCCGGGCTACCAGCTCGTCCTTGTGGAAGGGCTTGGTCATGTAGTCGTCGGCGCCGACGCCGAGACCCTTGACCTTGTCCTCGATGCCGGCGAGGCCGGAGAGGATCAGAATCGGTGTCTTGATCTTGGAGACCCGAAGCTGCTTGAGCACGTCGTAACCGGACATGTCGGGCAGATTGAGGTCGAGAAGAATAATGTCGTAATCGTATAACTTACCGAGATCGACGCCTTCTTCCCCCAAATCGGTCGTGTAGACGTTGAAGCTCTCAGACTTCAGCATCAGCTCGATCGACTGCGCGACGGCGCTGTCATCTTCAATCAGCAAAACGCGCATGCCAGTTCCCCATAGTCGCCGCTCCTGGGCGTCAGGTCGGCCGCATTCGCGGCACTCAACAAAACGCCTTTGAACAACTGATTCGGATCCTGACAACAGATGGTTAACAAACTCTGATTCTGGAACGCAAGTCCCCCCGGTGCAATTTTTGTCGAATCGCCCTAAGGTCTTGCGCGCGAAGCAGCTTTCGTCACCCCGTACCGTTCAAGTTCCACTTTAAGAGACGGGCCTAACCGACTCCCGCGACTCAGCCTTCTTCTGAAGGGGAGTCACGCTCAGTCACAAAGACAGTGACGCAATGATTAACGATGCGGGTAAACACGAAGTTAAGCGCCGTTCAGAAATATGGCGAAACTTAAGTCTTTCGCCATGAAGCCCGGGATCGGAGGCGATCACCTTATGAAGGTCCTCTTATTAAAGGCGCGCCCCTGATGAAGGCTCTTGCCGAACAGATCGGCGACATCGACGGCGTCAACATCTATGGCCGCGTGGTCGGCGTTCGCGGCCTGATGGTCGAAGTGGCCGGACCCATTCACGCGATGTCGGTCGGTGCGCGGCTCGTGATCGAGACCGGCGCGAACCGTTCCATTCCCTGCGAGGTGATCGGCTTCTCCGGCAACAACGCTGTCGTGATGCCGTTCGCCGGCCTGGACGGGGTGCGCCGCGGCTGCAAGGCCGTCATCGCCAATGCCGCCAATCAAGTGCGTCCGTCGTCGGCCTGGCTCGGCCGCGTCGTCAACGCGCTGGGCGAGCCGATCGATGGCAAGGGGCCATTGCCGCAGGGCCCGGCGCCGATGCCATACCGCAATTCGCCGCCGCCGGCGCATTCGCGCAAGCGCGTCGGCGCCCCGCTCGATCTCGGCGTGCGCGCGATGAACACGTTCCTCACCTGCTGCCGCGGCCAGCGCATGGGCATTTTCGCAGGGTCCGGCGTCGGCAAATCGGTGCTGCTGTCGATGCTCGCGCGCAACGTCGATGCCGCGGTCAGCGTCATCGGGCTGATCGGCGAACGCGGCCGCGAGGTCCAGGAATTCCTGCAGGACGACCTCGGCGAGGAGGGCCTGGCGCGCTCTGTCGTGGTGGTCGCAACCTCGGACGAGCCGGCGCTGATGCGGCGCCAGGCCGCCTATCTGACGCTCGCGGTCGCCGAATACTTTCGCGATGAAGAGAAGGACGTGCTCTGCCTGATGGACTCGGTCACGCGCTTCGCCATGGCCCAGCGCGAGATCGGCCTGTCCGCCGGCGAGCCGCCGACCGCCAAGGGCTATACGCCGACCGTGTTCACCGAGTTGCCGAAGCTTCTGGAGCGCGCGGGGCCGGGCCTCGGTGAGGGCGCGATCACCGCGATCTTCACGGTGCTGGTCGACGGCGACGACCATAACGAGCCGATCGCGGATGCCGTCCGCGGCATCCTCGACGGCCATATCGTGATGCAGCGCTCGATCGCCGAGCGCGGCCGTTACCCCGCCATCAACATCCTCAAATCCGTCTCCCGCACCATGCCGAAATCGGCCGATCCGCAGTTCTGGCCGACCATCCAGCGGGCCCGCCAGGTGATGGCGACCTATGCCGACATGGAGGAATTGATCCGGCTCGGGGCCTACCGGGCCGGCTCCAGCCCCGAGGTGGACGAGGCGATCCGGCTGCACGAGCCGCTGGAGGCGTTCCTGCGCCAGCGCAAGGACGAAAATGCATCACTGGCGGACGGCTACCGCCAGTTGGCGCAAATCCTCGGTGATTTGGAAACGGAACGCTAACTTTGTCAGGTCATCATCCGCTCTCACAGAGTAGCAGAGCCGGTCTTGGCCCTATCAGGGCCTGTGGGGAGACCGGTGACGTCCCACGTGCAGCCAGGGGACTTCTGGGGAGTATGAGTCGATGAAGTCACGTGATACCCTCATCCGCCTGAAGAAATTTCAGGTCGACGAGAAGCGCCGCCGGGTCACCCAGATCGAGACCATGATCGCCGACTTCCAGCGGATGTCGACCGATCTTGAACGCGAGATCACGACCGAGCAGGAGCGTGCCGGGATCAACGATCCCTCGCACTTCGCTTATCCGACCTATGCCAAGGCCGCGATTCAGCGCCGCGAGAACCTGACCCGCTCGGCCGACGAACTGAAGGGCCAGCTCGACGAAGCCAAGGCCGCGCTGGCCGAAGCCTTCGAGGAACTGAAGAAGGTCGAGCTCCTCGACGAGCGTGACCAGGCCCGCGAGCGCGCCGAAGAAAACGCCCGCGAGCAGGCCGACCTCGACAGCATCGGCCTGATGCGCGCCCGCATCGGCGCCGTCGCCTGACGGCGCAGCCAGCGGTCCAACAGCCGAGAATTCGTCGAACCCGGACCCGCAAGGTCCGGGTTTCGCGTTTGCTATCCACAGTGTGGCGCGCCGCCCCTTGGTGATGGGCTTTGCCGCGCGCTATGGTAGCGGAGTGCCAGGGCCTGCGCCGAACGCGACAGGCCGTGCGTGGGGGGCTGAATGCTGACGCCAGCAGAGCTGGTCGGGCTGATTGGGGAGGTCGCCAGGGGCGATCAGGCCGCGTTCGAGCGCCTCTACGTCGCCACGCGCGCGAAACTCTATGGCGTCGTGCTCCGTATCTTGCGTCGACAGGATCTCGCAGAGGAGGTCATTCAGGAGACCTACGTCAAGATCTGGAACGGCGCGGGCCAGTTCAATCCGGCCTTGTCGTCGCCGATCACATGGATGGCATCGATCGCGCGCAACCGCGCCATCGACATCGTGCGCAAGAAGACGGAAGTCTCCATCGAGGAAGAGCCGCAGGCGATGGAAGTCGCTGCCGACAGCCCCGATCCGCTGGCGCGGAGGGAGATGACCGAGGAGTTGAAGCGGCTCCTGGAATGCATCGGCCGGCTCGAGCCGGATCGTCAGAGGCTCGTGCTTCTCGCCTATTACAACGGCTGGAGCCGCGAGCAATTGGCGGAAAAATTCGCCGCGCCCGTCAACACGGTGAAGACGTGGCTCCGGCGCAGCATGTTGGATATCCGCGAGTGCCTCGGACTATGAGGACTTGCATTGTGAGGGTGGTTCTGGACTGGAAGTGATGGCCTACACGGAGGACCATATCGCGCTCGCCGCGGAATATGCGCTCGGTACGCTCGACGCCAGTGAGCGCGCGCAGGTCGAGACCATGATGGCCGTGGACAAGGCGTTCGCCGATGTCGTGCAGGCCTGGGCTTACCGGCTCGGCGTCCTCAACCAGATGGTCGGCTCGGTCGAGCCGCGTCCGATCGTGTGGGAGAACATCCGGTCCGAGCTTGCGCGGACGGACTTTGCGCAGGAGACGCCTGCGCCGGAAGCTTCGCCGCCGCCGCCACCTGTGCCCGAGTCCTCCTCGATCGAAGCTGCACCGCCTGAGCTGGCGCCGGACGCCGTGCCGCAACCGGAGCTGCAGCCTTCCGAAGCAGAGCAGCCCGGGACGGCGCGGCCGGCACCCGATGCGCTTCCCGACATCGCGCCGATATTCATGCCGCAGGTCCATGCACCCGATCCTGACGTCGCGCGCGCGCCGCCGGCGCCGGTTGCCGACAACAGCAATGTCATCCGGCTCGAGGGCCGCGTGAAACGCTGGCGCACGATCGCCTCCGCGGTGGGCGCGCTTGCGGCTGCACTGCTGGTGACGCTGTCGCTTCAGATCTTCCAGCCCGATGCGCTGCCGGGCGGCTTGCGCCCGGCGCCGCGCATCCAGACGGTGGAAGTGAAGACGCCGGCGGCGCCGCTCACGGCTGCTGCGCAGTATGTCGCGCTGTTGCAGGGCCAGGGCGGCGGTCCCGCCTTCATCCTCACCGTCGACGGCGCGACGCGGAATTTCACCGTGCGCAAGGTGGGCGCGACTCCGGAGGCCGGCAAGAGCTTCGAGCTCTGGCTGATCTCCGACAAGCTGCCGCGTCCGCGCTCGCTTGGCGTGATTGGCGCGGGCGATTTCACCGCGCGCCCGGTGCTCGGCTCCTTCGATCCCGAGGTCGTCAACGGTGCGACCTACGCCGTCACCGTCGAGCAGGCCGGCGGCTCGCCCAACGGCCAGCCGACCTCGGCTCCGGTGTTTTCCGGCAAGCTGATCGAGACCGTGCCGCCGTCTCAGCCGCAGGCGCCCGCGAAGAAGTAGGTGTCGTGGCGCCGTAGCCCGGATGGAGCGCACACGGCGCTCGACCGTCGCCAAGGTCCGTCCAGCCGTCGCACCCCGACAAGTCCCGCCGAATCCACTCCCGCGTTGAACCTCCCCGCAATCCACGGCGTCAAATGCCCGGAATTTGCAGTCGGCGCCGCACATCATGGCGCCGGAAAAGGGGCTAGAAGTCAGATGGACGCAGCTAAGACGCCGGGCATCTTCGTCCACCAATATGCGGGCCTTCCGCATGGTCCGGCCTTCGAACATTGGCGCGAGCGGGCCTTCGGTCCCTGCGGCCTCGACGTCGGGCCGAGCCATGGCGACAACATCGATTGCCGGCTCCAGGTCAGCGTGGTCGACAATATCGCGTTGGCCATTCCCGAAGGTGCCTCCGCGCAATACTCGCGCACGCAGAGCCATCTGGCCGACGGCAGCGACGATCTGGTCCTGATCGCCGCGCATGCGGGTCTAGTCCGCGTCGGGCAGAACGGCCACACCGTTGAACTTGCGCCTGCGCAGATGGTGCTTGTCGACATGGGCGTCACCGGCACCGTCGGCCACACCCAGGAAGATCGCTTCACCAGCATCCGCATGCCGCGCCGCGCGCTGCTCGACATCAATCCGCGTGCCGAGGACAAGCTGTCGCAAGTGCTCTCGGACGGCGCGGTGGCCGAGACGATCTTCCGCTACCACGCACTCGCCGCCAACCACGCGCCGCATCTCGACGCCGTCGGCCAGCGCCTGACCGCGCAGCACGTGATCGATCTCGTCGGCCTGCTGCTCGGCACCGATGCGGAGCATGCAAGCCTCGCGCGCGGTCGCGGACATGCGGCGGCCCGTCTCGATCTCATGCGTGCCGACGTGATGGCCGCGCTCGGCCGCAACGATCTCTGTCTGTCCGAGATCGCGACGCGCTCAGGGCTCAGCCCGCGCCAGGCGCAACGCTTGTTCGAGCAGGCCGGCACGACCTTCACCGAATTCGTGCTGGAGCAGCGCCTGGTGCTGGCGCGCAAGCTGCTCGGCGATCCCCGCGCGAGGGCGCGCAAGATCAGCGACATCGCGCATTCCTCGGGCTTCTCCGACCTGTCCTATTTCAACCGCGCCTTCCGCAAGCGTTTTGGCGCGACGCCGTCGGAGCTGCGCGAGGCCTGAGCCGCGATTTTATGCAGCGGAGCGGCGCCGCCGCAGTTGGTCGATCCGGTCGAATGAGCTATATCTGCCTGCGCGGGCAGGCCGCCGGAATTCTTGGACAAAGCAGTAAACGGACATGGCGCGTATCGTCGTGCTCGGCGCGGGGTTTGCGGGTCTATGGGCGGCCATCGGCGCCGCGCGCAGGCGCGACGAGATCGGCGCGGCCGGCCGTGACATCGAGATCCGTGTCGTCGATCGCAATCCCTATCACAACATCCGCGTGCGCAATTACGAGGCCGACCTCAGCGAGGTCGCACTGCCGTTGCCGCAACTGCTCGATCCGATCGGCGTCACTCATGGCATTGGCGAGGTCGAAGCCATCGACCCGGCACGGCGCGAGATTTCGCTCGTCACGAGCGGGGGCGAGGAGACGCTGAGCTACGACCGCCTGGTGCTGGCGCTCGGCAGCGAAGTGATGCGTCCCGCCATCCCCGGCCTTGCCGAGCATGCTTTCGATGTCGATACCTATGCCGCCGCGCTCATCCTCGAAAATCATCTCGTCTCGCTCGGACACAGCGCGCCCTCGCCGGGGCGCTCGACTGTCGTGGTGGTCGGCGCCGGATTCACCGGCATCGAGGTGGCGGCCGAGATGCCGGACAGGCTGGCGCGCGTCGGCATCACCGGCAGCCGCCGCATCGTCCTGGTCGATCCCAACCCTGCGGTCGGCGCCACCATCGGCGCGCATGCGCGTCCCGTCATCGAGACGGCATTGGCCTCGCTCGACGTCGAGACGCGGCTTGGCGTGCGCGTCGTGTCCGTCGAGGCCGCCGGCATGCACCTGAGCTCGGGCGAGTTCATCCCGGCGCAAACCGTGATCTGGTGCGCCGGGATGCGCGCGAGCCGGCTGGCCGAGAGCTTCGCGGGCGCGCGCGATCGCCTCGGCCGCCTGCTGGTCGATCCTTTCATGCGGGTGGCCGATGTGCCGGGCGTGTTCGCCGCCGGCGACGTCGCCTCGAGCGTGGTCGATGGACTGCACCCGACGGTGATGTCCTGCCAGTTCGCCCGTCCCATGGGCCGCTTCGCCGGTCACAACGTCGTAGCCGATCTGGCGGGCCTGCCGATGCTGCCGCTGCGCATCGATTGGTACGTGACCGTGCTCGACCTCGGCGGCTGGGGCGCGCTCTATACCGAAGGGTGGGATCGCGAGGTTCGCACCACTGGCGCGGCCGCAAAGGCGACCAAGCAGACCATCAACTGCAAGCGCATCTACCCGCCGCTCACCGGTAGCAAGGCCGAGCTCTTCGCTGCGGCAGCACCGACGGTCCAGGCGCCGCCGCCGACTTATGGGGCGCGGTAGAATTTGATCGGGGCTGGTTGGAGGATCGCGGCTGTGCCAATTGCTCCGTCATTGCGAGCGTAGCGAAGCAATCCAGAATCTTACCGCGGCGACAGTCTGGATTGCTTCGCTACGCTCGCAATGACGAGGTACCCCAGACATGAGAAAGCGCCCGTGGGGGGCGGGCGCTTTCCGTAGTCGACTTGGGGTTGGGGTCGTCTACATATCCACGTGGCGACTTTGGGGGGCTGGTAAAGAGCCGCGTGAATTCACAAAACTCGTCAAATCTCCTTATCGAACGAGGGATGCGTTCGAGCTGGTGATAACAACCGGCTTGCCGGCCTTGATGACGCGGGCGGTCTGGGTCAGACCTTCGTCCGAACCCGTGCGCGCCGCCGTGATGCCGAAGCCTGCCACCGCGATGCCGGCGACGAGGGCTACGACCACGATTTTCAAGTGGGTCGAGCGATCGGCGCTGTAAATCGAGTGGTTCATGGAAGGCTCCTGCCGCCATCTACCCGAAGTAGTCGCTACCCTGTTGGGGGAGGTTCATGCTTCCGGTCCCCAACAACCTAGTATTGGGGGGATTCGTTCCCAAGGGGCGATCACAAGAGCGTGACAGGACGTGAAAGATCGCGATCGAAAGCGACCCCTCAATCGTTCGATTATATAATTATTTCAAAGGTGTAATGTGCTTGCGAGGCGCCTTGTTTGCATTTGGTCGACAAGGCGCCAGGAACTCAAAAACCATTTGCCTGTGGCCGAAAAACATACGGCTTCTTAAGGCAAATCAGATGCTTCCGACCGTTTTCAATCTCGCCCTGGGGTGGATTTCAGCCTGCGACAGCACCGTCGTCTGGGCCCGGAACCGCTCGACGAGGGAGCGTACGAAGGGACGAATTGCCGCAGACGTGACCAGCACCGGCGCCTCGCCTTCGCGCGCGGCGCGCTCGAAGGCCTCGCGCACGCCGGTCATGAATTCCGACAGCTTCGAGGGCTGCATCGCGAGGCTGCGTTCCTCGCCCTGGCCGATGATGGATTCGGCGAAGGCCTGTTCCCACCGCGCTGACAGCGCGATCAGCGGCAGATAACCGCTGTAGGAGGTGTTTTGCGCGCAGATCTGCCGCGCGAGGCGGGCGCGGACATGCTCGACCATGGTCGCGGGATTGCGCGAGAAGGCGAGCGAGTCGGCGATGCCTTCCAGGATGGTCGAGAGGTCGCGGATCGAGATGCGCTCGGCGAGCAGCAGCTGCAGCACGCGCTGGATGCCGGAGACCGTGACCTGGCCCGGCACGATGTCCTTGACCAGCTCGCCCTGCTCCTTCGGCAGCTCCTTGAGCAGCTTCTGCACCTCGCCGTAGGAGAGCAGGTCCGACATGTTGGCCTTGAGCAGCTCGGTGAGGTGGGTCGAGAGCACGGTCGCGGCGTCGACGACGGTGTAGCCCTTGAGCGAGGCTTCTTCTTTGAGGCTGGCATCGACCCAGGTTGCGGGCAGGCCGAAGGTCGGCTCGGTGGTATGGATGCCGGGCACCTGCACCTGGCTGCCGCCGGGGTCCATGACCATGAACTGGTTCGGCCAGATCTTGCCGGTGCCGGCGTCCACTTCCTTGATCTTGATGATGTAGGTGTTGGCTTCGAGCTGGACGTTATCGAGGATGCGCACGGCGGGCATCACAAAGCCCATCTCGATCGCGAGCGAGCGGCGCAGCGCCTTGATCTGCTCGGTGAGGCGGTCGGTGCCATCAGGGCCGTTGACCAGCGGCAGTAGCGCATAGCCGAGCTCGATCTTGAGATCGTCGATCTTGAGCGCGGCGGAGATCGGCTCTTCGGCCGCAGCGGCGCCAGGTGAACCCGGCGTTCCCGGAGCGGGTGCGGTCTTTGCAACTTCGTCAGCCCTGGCAGTCGCCCGGTTGCGGTTGCGGGCGTGCCAGGCGAGCGCACCGGCGCCGCCGCCGAGCGCCAGGAAGGGGATGGTCGGAATGCCCGGCAGCGCCGCCAGCACCAGCATGACCGCCGCGGACATCGCCAGCGCCTGCGGATAGCCGGAGAACTGTTTCATCAGCGCCTTGTCGGCGGCGCCGGACACGCCGGCCTTGGAGACGAGCAGGCCGGCCGCGGTCGAAACGATCAGCGCCGGCACCTGGGTGACGAGGCCGTCACCGACGGTCAGCAGCGTGTAGCTGCGCCCGGCATCGGCGAAGGAGAGGCCTTGCTGCGCGACACCGATGATCATGCCGCCGACGATGTTGATGAAGACGATCAAAAGGCCCGCGATGGCATCGCCGCGAACGAATTTGGAGGCACCGTCCATGGCGCCGAAGAAGCCGCTCTCGTCCTCCAGATCCTTGCGCCGCTGCTTGGCGACCTTCTCGTCGATCAGGCCGGCGGAGAGATCGGCGTCGATCGCCATCTGCTTGCCGGGCATGGCGTCGAGGTGGAAGCGGGCGGCGACTTCGGCGATACGGCCCGAACCCTTGGTGATGACGACGAAGTTGACGATGATCAGGATGGCGAAGACGATGATACCGATGACGAAATTGCCGCCCATCACGAAGCTGCCGAAGGCTTCGATGACGTGACCGGCGGCATCCGTGCCCTCGTGCCCGTGCGACAGGATCAGGCGGGTCGAGGCCATGTTCAGCGACAGGCGCAGCATCGTCGAGATCAGGAGGACGGTCGGGAAGGCGGAGAATTCCAGCGGCGCCTGGATGAACAGCGACGTCATCAGGATCAGGATCGAGAGCGTGATCGAGATCGCCAGGAACAGGTCGAGCACGATCGCGGGCAGCGGCAGGATCAGCACCACCAGGATGGTGAGGACGCCGAGCGCCAGCGCGATATCGCCGCGCTTGAGGATGTTGCCGATCTCGGTAAGGGTCGGGAAGCCGGCGTTCGTGCTGCCTACGCCCTGTCCCGCGGTGACGTCGACCATGGTAGCTGCTCCCCCGCGCGACTGCCGTCCGCGCGCCCCAAATGTCTGCGCGGCGGCCGAAGGGCCGCCGTTTCGAAAGTGAGGCACCGCACTGGCGTCCACGGGGAACCTCCCGTTCTACGCGGCTGACGACACTCGACTTCACTCGGCAATTCTTGCCGGGTGTATGGTTAGCAAAGGGTTAACGGAGGGTGCGGCAGGAGGTCAGACCGGGGTGTTTCGGGCACCTGGCAGGGACGAAGTCGTCATGCCCGGGCTTGTCCCGCCTGCGCGGCCCAAGCCGCTTCGGCGCGGCGAAGGCCCGGGGATCCCCACGTTCTTCATGTCGCGCCCAAGCCGTGGATGGCCGGGACGAGCCCGGCCATGACGTTGTGGAAGCGTTTGGCGCCGAAATCAGCTGCGGAGGACGTAGCCCTACTGCGCCTTCTGCATCGTCGTTACCGTATACCCCGAGGCCGCCTCCTCGGCCTCGAAGGTCACCTTGTCGCCGACCTTCACCTGCTTGAGCAAAGCGGGGTCCTTGACGCGATAGACCATGGTCATGGGCTCATCCATGCCGAGGCTTTTCGCCGGTCCGTGCTTGAGCGTGATCTTGCCGGCGCCTTCGTCGATCTTCTTGACCTCGCCGCTGATCGCGGCGCCCTGGGCCGCGAAGGCTTCGGCGGCAAGGCCGACGGTCAGCGCCAGCGCTGCGGCGATACGGATGGTGCGGTTCATGGGAGTCTTCCTTGTTACTTCACGGTGACGTGGCCGACCATGCCGTAGTCGCGGTGGTCGGGAATCAGGCAGGAGAATTCGAACGTGCCGGCCTTGCTGAACTTCCAGAGGATCTCGGCCGTCTTGTTCGGTGCGAGCCGGACACCGTTGGGATCGTCGTGCTCCATGTGCGGATGCTTCTTCATCTCCACGGCATGCGCGAGATTCTCCTTCGTCGTGGCGAGCAGGAATTCATGGTCCTCCTTGCCGACATTGCGCAGCACGAAACGAATCTGCTCGCCGCGTTTGACCTCGATCCTGGCGGGCGCGTAGTCCATCTCGTTCAGCAGGATCTCGATCGTGCGCGCGGGCTTCCTGGGATCGCCGGGCTCGCCGGCCGAAAAGGTCCCGTGCCCGTGCTGGTCGTGGGCAAACGCCGGTGCGGTCGAAAGCGCAGCCAGCGCAAGTCCGAGTTTGATCGTCTTCTTCATCTTGTTCTCCAGTTGGTGGTTCATCGAAACGCTCACATCTTCATGTTCTTCATCGGCGCGCCTTGCTGCCGCGCCGGCTCGGCGGACGGCGGCGTGACCTCGTAGGCGACGGTGCCTTGCGGGAATTGGTAGGGGCCGGGATCGCGGTAATCGTCGCGCGCGAGGTCGTCGCGGATCTTCATCACCGTGAACATGCCGCCCATCTCGATCGGCCCGAACTGACCGGTGCCGGTCATCATCGGCAGCGTGTTGTCGGGCGCGGGCATCTCCATGTTGCCCATGGCCATGCCGGTCGAACCCATCGCCATGGCATCGGGCGCGAGCTTGCCGACGGCCCTGGCGAGGTCCTTGCGCGACACGCCAATCAGATTGCGCACCTCGTGCCCCATCGCGTTCATGGTGTGGTGCGACTTGTGGCAGTGGAACGCCCAGTCGCCGGGATTGTCGGCGAGCACGTCGAACACCCGCACCGCGCCCACGGGTACATCGGTGGTCGTCTCCAGATATTGCGCGCTCTCCGGAATCCAGCCGCCATCGGTGCAGGTCACCGCAAAGCTGTGGCCGTGCAGATGGATCGGATGGTTGGTCATGCTGAGATTGCCGATGCGCACGCGCACCTTGTCGCCGAGCCTGACCGGCAAGGGATCGATGCCGGGAAACACCCGCGAATTCCAGGTCCACATGTTGAAGTCGGTCATCTCGTTGACCTGCGGCAGGTATGTGCCGGGATCGACGCGATAGGTGCTCATCACGAAGACGAAGTCGCGGTCGACGGGCCGGAAGCTTTGATCGCGCGGATGCACGACGACCATGCCCATCATGCCCATCGCCATCTGCACCATCTCGTCGGAATGCGGGTGGTACATGAAGGTCCCGCTCTTCTTCATCTCGAACTCGTAGACGAAGGTTTTTCCCGGCTGGATGTGCGGCTGCGTCAGTCCGCCGACACCGTCCATGCCGCTGGGAATGATCATGCCGTGCCAGTGCACGGTGGTGTATTCGGGCAGCCTGTTGGTGACGAAGACACGAATCTTGTCGCCTTCGACCGCCTCGATGGTCGGGCCCGGTGACTGGCCGTTATAGCCCCACAGATTCACTTTCATGCCTTCGGCGAACTCGCGCACCACGGGTTCGGCGACGAGATGGAATTCCTTCCAGTCGCCGTTCATGCGGAACGGCAGTGACCAGCCGTTCAGCGTGACCACGGGGCGGTAGTCCGGGCCGCTGATCGGATGCAGCGGCGGCTGCATCACCACCTTGTCCATGTGAGGCGCTTCCGGAATGGACGCGGCCTGCACACGGCCGCTGACGGCTGACGCGCTGGCAAGCGCGGCGGTGCCCAAAAATCCTCGGCGGGAATACATGTTGGCCTCCATCTCAGTGACCGCCATCGGCAGGCGCTGCCGCGGCGATGGTGGTTGAAGTGTCGCCGCCCGACGCAGGTGCGCCGCCGCCGTTGACGGCAGTCTGGAGGTCGGACTGGGCGAGGAAGAGTTTTTGCTTGGCATCGATCGCGCCGCGCAGCGACGCCAGGCGCTGCCGCGCTTCGGTGAGCAGCGCGAAAATATCGACCTGCATGCTGGAGAAGCGCAGCTGCATCTCCTCGGTGATGATCTTGCGCAGGGGCAGGATCTCGCGCTGATAATGGCTGGCGATGTCGTAGCTGGAGCGATAGGCGCGATAAGCATCGCGCGCCTCGGAGCGAACGTTGACGGCGCGCTCGGTCAGGCGGTTGAAGGCGAGATTGTAGGTCTCCGCCGCTTGCCGCACCCGCACCTCGCCGCCGTCGAAGATCGGGATCTGGAACTGCACGTCAAAACCACGTTCGCGGAACGGCGGGCCCTCGGGATCCTGGGTGCGGCGGGAGATACCGGCGAGGTCGAGCAGCGTGACGAAGCGCGTCGCCTCGGTGAGGTTGAGTGACTTTGCCAGCGCCGTCAGCTCCAGCCGCGCGATCTGAAGATCGATGCGATGGGCCACCGCATCGGCCTCGATCGAGGGCAGTGCCTGCGGCCGGCGCGGCAGCGGCGGCAGTTGATCGGGCAGACGGAAGTCGAGGCCGCCGTCCCACAGCCCCATCAGGCGCGCGAGCCTTTCGCGCGCGCTCGTTGCCGCCTGCCGCGCGGTGGCGAGGTCGGCCGTGGTCTCGGCATAAAACACCTGCTCGCGGGCCTGGTCGAGCTTGTTGATCGAACCGGTGTCGCCGAGTTTGACCGCGAGCTGCGCCGTCGATTCCGCCGTCGCCTTCGCGTCGGTGAGCAGCGCCACCATTTCGTTGCCGGCGACTGCGCGGACATAGGCGCGCCGGACATCCGCGGCCAGCCGCAGCGTCGCCAACGCCGCGCGCAATTGCGCCTGACGGAAACGGTCGCGGGCGATGTCGGAGCGGAACGGCAGGGTGGCCAGCGCGAGGATGTCGCCAACTACCTGACGCTCTATCTCGCTCGCGCCATTGCCTGCGATGCGCGAGATCGAGAACACAGGATTGGGCGGCAGGCTCTGCTCGACCAACTCGGTCTCGGCCAGCGCCAGCTCGTTATAGGTCGCTTGCAATCCCTTGTTGTTGAGCAGCGCGATCTGCACGGCCGTCTCAGTGGTCAGCGTGCGTGCCAGCAAGCGGCGGACGGTCGCGTTGACGGCCTCCGCGCCTTCGGCCGTTCGCACGAAGGCGACGTCCTTGTTGATGGTCTGGCTGGTGAGCTCCGAGACCGTCGTCATGCCTCCGTCCGGCGAGAATGCCATGCAGCCGGAGAGTCCCAGCGCAGTGAGCACGAGCAGGCCCCGCGCAAAATGATGCGTCATGGCGCGCCCCTACCGGTCTTGCTTCGGCTGCGGTGCGACAGCGTCGTTGCGGTCGCGCCATGGCCCCGGCGTCGCGGGCCGCAGGCTGGTATAGGGCGCAATCGTCGATCGATAGCCGACGCGCGCGACCTTCGCCGCCGGATCGGCAGGATCGGCGCCGGCCACGGGCACAGTTGCCGGCATGCAGCCGGACAATATCAATGCGATTGCGGCCAGCAGCGGCCAATTGAATCGAAAGTGTCGTCCACGCGCCGCGGATGCGGCGGCGAACTTCGCCCCGGAAAGCGTAAGCATGAGTCATCCCTGATCTGTCGTAGAGACCACAGGTTCGCGCGCGCGGATGCGCGTGCGGTCCTGACGTCGTCGCGTCAGATCAGGCGATGGGAGGGCGGTAGCGCTGAGGCGGCGCCGCGCTGTGCAGGCTGACCACGATCTCGGGCGCGCAGGCGGAAATCGGCTGCAGCGGCTTGGCGATGCCGGGCAGGTCGGCCGGCAGGGCGCTCACGCACATCATCGCGCAGCACGGGCCAGCCTTGCCGTCATGGTGATGTTGGGCTGGCGCATCCTGTGCGGCAGCCTGGTGATGCGCGTGCAGGCCTGCGTGGTCATGCGACACACCGTCATGCACGTGGCCGGCCTGCATCTCGTGATGCACCGGCACGAGATCGGCGAGGAGCGCGTCGTCGAGGCACGGCGCCGGGCCGCTGCCCCAGGCGAGGGCTGCTGCCGGCGCGAGCACGCAGAACAGATAGGCGAGGGCGATGATCCGCCCCACCCTGATCCGCATCGATCGCGTCAATCGCAACAGCATTCCGCCGATAGGCTCCTCGCGCGGCAATGTTGCACACGCAGATTGCAAACTAATGGCAAAGCGCGGCTTCGCCAAGCATCTTCTTACCGCAGTGCACCGCGCATGCCCAATATCGCGGCACGATGCTTGACCCCAAGGCGGTCAGCGAACATGGTCCGGCCTGTGCACGCGCCAAATCTTCCAGGACAGAGACCGGCCTCATTCACCCCTGATTCGCGTCAGGCTTGGGTGCGGCTGTTGCTTGCGCTGCTGATCGGTTCGATCGGCGGCGTCGGCATGTGGGCGGTCGTCGTGGTGATTCCCGTCGTGCAGACCGAGTTCGCCGCCACGCGAGCAGCGGTGTCGCTGGCCTTCACGCTGATGATGTTCGGCTTCGGCCTCGGCGGCGTGATCGCCGGCAAGATCACCGACAAGTTCGGCATCGTGCCGGCGATGGCGATCAGCATCGCTTTCATTGGCGTTGCCAACGTGCTGGCGGGGCTCTCGACCCAGCTCTGGCAGTTCGTCGCGGCCTATTTCCTGATCGGGCTCGGCACCTCGGCGACCTTCGCGCCTCTGATGGCGGAGGCCTCGCACTGGTTCGAGCGCTATCGCGGACTTGCCGTGACCATCGTCGCGAGCGGCAATTACGTCGCGGGCACGATGTGGCCGCCGCTCATCAGCGAGGGCATGCAGACGATCGGCTGGCGCACCACGCATATCGGCATCGCCCTCGTTTGCGTGGTTTTGATGACGATCCTGGTGCTGGTCCTGCGCGCACAGATGGGCGACGACAAGGTCCGCAATCACGCCAATGCGCGGCCGCCGCAGGTCGATCTCAAGCTTTCGACCAACACGCTGACCGTGCTGCTCTCGATCGCCAGCATCTCCTGCTGCGTCGCCATGGCGATGCCGCAGGTGCACATCGTCGCCTATTGCGGCGATCTCGGTTACGGCGTGGCGCGTGGCGCCGAGATGCTGTCGCTGATGATGGCCTGCGGCATCGTCAGCCGCATCGGCTCGGGTTACCTTGCCGACAAGATCGGCGGCATCCGCACGCTGCTGGTCGGATCGCTGGCGCAGGGCTTTGCGCTGGTGTTCTATCTGTTTTTCGACAGCCTGACTTCGCTCTATCTGATCTCCGCGATGTTCGGCCTGTTTCAGGGCGGCATCGTGCCGAGCTACGCCATCATCGTGCGCGAGGCGATGCCGGCGAGCGAGGCGGCAACCCGCGTCGGCATCGTGATCTTCGCCTCGGTGTTCGGCATGTCCTTCGGCGGCTGGGTGTCGGGCGTCATCTTCGACGCGACGGGCTCCTACGCTGCGGCGTTCGCGAACGGCGTGGCGTGGAATGCCCTCAATGTCGGCATCGTGCTGACGCTGCTGATCCGGTCGCGAATGAACGCGGTCAAGACGGGACCGGGTTTTGCGACCTAGACTTCTCGTCCCACCTTCAGCAGCGAGCAACCGGTGATCTTGTAGCTGCCGTCCGCCTGCTGCTCGAGTGTGTAGAGCGCTTCCCAGGCTTCGCCGTTGGCGTCGATGATGTGGACGTGCTGGGAGATCCAGTTGCCTTCGCTCCTGCTCTCGCCAAACTCAAAGCTCTTGTGCCGGTAGACCGGCGCGTAGCCGTTTTGCACCATGGACATGAAGATGTCAGGGGCGGGGAAGATTTCCCTGATCGCCGGCGCGGCGTGGGAATAGGCCGCGGCCGCATCGTCGCGCGCGAAAGCCTGCTCCTGGGCGCGGATCACGCCCTGTGCCGCAGTAACGTCGGCGGCGCATGCTGGAGCGGCACCAAGGATAATCATAAGGGCGACGAGCAAGGTGGCGATGCGCATGACAGGCTCCGCGTTGAAATCCCGGCGATGCCAATCCTAGCACGCCCTCAGCGAAATACGGCGTGCTATCGCTTCCGTTTCACCGCGGGCTTTGCGGGCTTGGCGGCACGCGCCTTGGCCTTGGTGCCGGACTTGCCGGCCGGCTGCACCCGCAGCCCGTCCACGAACACGTCGAGCATGCGCAGCACCGAGGATTGCCAGCCCGGCTGGTCGTGCATGTAACACATGCCAACGAGTGCCCTGAGCAGATCCTCCGGGCTGACATCGCCGCGCATCTGGCCGGCCGCGACCGCGCGGTCGAGCAGCGAGCCGATCGCCTTGGTGAGCCGGTCCATCGAGAACGCCGCGAGTTCCGACGAGCTCTGGAACGTCAGCGCCAGCGCGGCCGACATGCCCTTTTTTGTGGCAACGAATTCGACATTGGAGCGCAGCCAGCGCCGCAGCGCGTCGACCGGGTCCTTGGCGTTCTTCAATTGCTCAGCGAGCTCGCTGAGCTGCTCGACCTCGCGCCGGTACACCGCCTCGAACAAATCCTCGCGAGTTGGAAAATGCCGATAGAGCGTGCCGATACCGACCCCGGCGCGTTTTGCGACGGCTTCCAGGCTTGCCTCGGGACCGCCCGCGTTGAACACGATTTTCGCCGCCTCGAGCACGCGCTCGCGATTGCGCACGGCATCGGCGCGGGGCTTCCGAATCTGGTCGGTCTGGTCGTCCATGACGGTAATGTAGATCACGAATTGGTTAGATTGAACCCTCGCAATGAACCCTTGCAAGGCTGCATCGCGTTGTCTGCGCATGGGCTTTTGACGAATTCCAAATATTTTTCGGCGACCCTTGTTAAGCGGAGGGTGCCTCCGTATCTTCCTTGAGATGTTGGCTGGGTTCCGCCTGGCCAACGCATATCGACAGCGGCCACGGAGGTGGCGCGCTGGCCGATGACTCATGTCCATATCTGATCGGAGCCTTGTATGAACCACTCCATCAGCCTCACCGTGAACGGTGCGCGGCGCGACTTCGTCCTCGACGATACGCGCGTCACGCTGCTCGATCTCCTGCGTGAGCGCCTCCATCTGACCGGAACCAAGAAGGGATGCGATCGCGGCCAGTGCGGCGCCTGCACCATTCTCGTCGACGGCAAGCGCATCAACTCCTGTCTTGCTCTGGCCATCAGCCATGACGGCGCCGACATCCTCACCATCGAAGGCGTCGCGCGCGGCGACCAGCTTCATCCCGTGCAGGCGGCCTTCATCGCACATGACGGCTTTCAGTGCGGCTTCTGCACGCCCGGCCAGATCATGAGCGCGATCGGCATGATGCAAGAGGCGCAGGCCGGCAACGATCCCGAGCGCATCCGCGAATGCATGAGCGGCAATCTCTGCCGCTGCGGCGCTTATGCCGGCATCGTCGATGCCGTGCTGGAAGCCCAGGCCGGCACGGACGAATCCAATCAGAGGCGCTCCGCATGAAACCGTTCGATTATATCAGGCCGGCCACAGTGGCCGAGGCCGTTGCGGCGGCCGCTAAGCCGGGCACTGCCTATCTCGCCGCCGGCACCAATCTGCTCGATCTGATGAAGGGCGGCGTCAGCCGACCGGATCGGCTGGTCGATGTCACGCATCTCGACGGACTCGATCAGATCGAGACTCTCGCCGACGGATCGTTGCGCATCGGCGCGCTGGTGAGCAACGCCGATCTCGCGCATGACGCAAACTTCGCGAAGTCCTACCCGGCCGTTGCTGAGGCGCTGCTCTCCGGTGCGTCCGCGCAACTGCGCAATGCCGCGACCGTCGGCGGCAATCTGCTGCAGCGGACGCGCTGCGCCTATTTCTACGACACCGCCAGCCGCTGCAACAAGCGCGAGGCGGGCTCTGGCTGCGACGCGCGCGAGGGCGAGAACCGCACGCATGCCGTGCTCGGCTGGAGCGAGAGCTGTATCGCCACGCATCCGTCGGACTTCTGTGTACCTCTGGTCGCGCTCGATGCCGTCGTCGAGATCGAGGGCAGGAACGGCCGCCGCGAGATCGCGCTCGACGCGCTACATCGCCTGCCGGGCAATACGCCCGAGCGTGAAACGGCGCTCGAACCCGGCGACCTCATCGTCGCGGTGCGCCTGCCGCCTGCCGCACGCAGCTTTGCCGCACATGCGCGCTATCTGAAAGTTCGCGAGCGCACGTCTTACGCGTTCGCCGTGGTCTCGACCGCGGCTGCGTTGCGGATCGAGAACGGCAAGATCGCGGAGGCGCGGCTGGCGCTCGGCGGCGTCGCCGCAAAGCCCTGGCGTGCCCGCGCCGCGGAAGATGTGCTCAAGGGCGTCGCGCCGACGAGCGACGCTTTTCAGGAAGCCGCCTGGCGCGCGCTTACCGACGCAAAGCCGTCCGGCGACAACGCCTTCAAGATCGAGCTCGCACGCCGCATCGTCGTGCGCGCGCTGACCCTTGCCGCCGCCGGTACGCCCGCGCGCATCCCCGCGCTGCCGGCCTCTCCCTTTGCCTCGACGTCCGGAGCCATCCATGCCTGAGCTTAATCTGTCCAGCTCTCCCGCCCATCTGCGCCACGGCTCGAACATCGGTCAGCCGCTGACCCGCCGCGACGGCGTCCTCAAGGTCAAGGGGCAGGCGACCTACGCCGCCGACAATCATCCGCCCGGCATGCTGCTTGCCGTGATGGCGGTCGCCAGCATCGCGCATGGCCGCGTCACCTCGCTCGATGTCGCCGCCGCAAAACGCCATCCCGGCGTCGTCGACGTCATGACACCAGACCACAAGCCACAGCTTGCGATCGACCCTGAAATCAAAACCAATCCGTTCGTGTTCCGGATGGAGGTCTTGCAGAGCAATGAGGTCCGCTACGCCAACCAGCCCATCGCCGTCGTGATCGCCGAGACGCTGGAGGCCGCGACTGAAGGCGCGGTGCTGCTGGCGCCGCGCTACGAGACGCTGCCTGCGCTGGTCGGTCTCGATGCCGGCGAGAGTTACGTGCCGCCGGTCGTCGGCGTCGGCAACCCCACCGAAAATCACCTCGGCGATGTCGAGGCCGGCCTTGCCGCGGCCGAGAAGCAGATCGACGCGCTTTACGAAACGCCGCCGCAATATCACAACGCGATGGAGCCGCATGCGATAGTGGCCGCATGGAATGGCGACAATTTGCAGATCGACATGCCGACCCAGGGTCTGATGCTGTCGCTTGCGCGCGTGGCAGAGTTGTTCGGCATCGCGCATGACAAGATCCACATCCGCAGCCCGTTCCTCGGCGGTGGCTTTGGCTCGAAGGGGCTGATGGCCGGTCCGCCGGTCCTCGGCATCATGGCCGCAAAGCTGGTCGGCAAGCCGGTCAAGCTGGTACTGCGCCGTGAGCAGATGTACGGCCCGGTCGGTCACCGTGCACCGACGCGTCAGCGGCTGCGCATTGGCACGGACGGCGAAGGGCGCCTGACTGCGCTCGATCATCACGCCCGGACCGTGTCGAGCACGTTCGACGATTTCTACGAGCCCGCGGCGGACGCCTCGCATACACTCTATGCCAGCCCATCAATCCGCACCTCGCATGACGCCGTGCGCGTCAACACCGGTACACCGCTGTTCATGCGTGCGCCCGGCGAGGCCACCGGCTCGATCGCGCTCGAACGCGCGATCGACGAAATGGCCTGGGCGTGCGGCATCGATCCGCTGGCTTTCCGCCTGAAGAACTACGCCGAGGTCGAGCCGATCACTGGCAAGCCGTTTTCGTCCAAGGCGCTGCGTGCTTGCTACGAGCAGGGCGCGGCGCGCTTCGGCTGGTCGAAGCGTTCGCTCCAGCCCCGGCAGATGCGTGATGATGCCGGCCTTCTCGTCGGCTGGGGCATGGGCACGGCGACTTTCCCAGCGCTGATGTTCCAGGCCGAAGCGCGCGCGGTCATCCGCCGCGACGGCTCCGGCGCGATGGAAATCGGCGCGCATGACATGGGGCAGGGCGCCTGGACGGCACTCGCCCAGATCGCGGCCGACGAACTCGGGCTCGACATCGACCGTGTCGAGTTCAAGGCTGGTTCATCCGACTTGCCCGACGCCGGCATTGCCGGTGGTTCGGCGCACACCGCGACCGCGGGTGCTGCGATCCATAGCGCCGGTGCGGCCGTGGTCGCAAAGCTCGCCGATCTCGCCACCAGTGACGAGCGCTCGCCGCTGTTCGGTGCCGGCAATGCCGGCGTGATCGCGCGCGACGGCAGGCTGATCCGGCGCGACGACGAGAGCCGCGGCGAGAGCTACGTCGAGATCCTCGCCCGTGCGGGCGTTGCCGAGATCGAGGCCCGCGGCACCGGTGCGCCAAATCCTGCGGCGATGGAGGAGTATGCGATGCACGCCCATGGCGCGGTGTTCGCGGAGGTGAAGGTCGATCCCGAACTCGGCCAGGTCCGTGTCACCCGCATGGTCGGCGCTTTCGCGGCTGGGCGCATCGTCAATCCGCACCTGGTGAAGAGCCAGCTGTTCGGCGGCATGATCTGGGGCATGTCCTTCGCGCTGCATGAGGAAGCCATCACCGACCGCCGCAGCGGCCGGATCATGAATGCCAATCTCGGCGAGTACCACATCCCCGTGAATGCGGACGTGCCGCCGCTCGACGTGATCACGGTCGAGGAGCACGATCCGCATGTGAATGCGCTCGGCATCAAGGGCGTCGGGGAGATCGGCATTACCGGCAGCGCCGGCGCGGTCGCCAACGCGGTGTGGCATGCGACCGGCGTGCGGGTGCGTCGTTTCCCGATCAAGATCGAGGAGTTGCTGACCCAGCGTTGAGGCAAAAAGGCGGGACGAGATCTTCTCGTTCCGCCGCGTCCTGCTAATGCAGTTTCTTGCGGAGCGCCTTCAGCGCTTCTCGCTGCGTCTCGATGTAGTCGGCAATAGCCTTACGCAGCTCCTGCGAATGGAGCTTGTCGGTGTCGCGCTGCACTTCATCGAGCGCAGCCTCTGCATTGGCGAGCGTGATCTTCATCTTCGAGCCCAGTTATGAAGCGGCGCCGGAATGTTTCCTCGGCTTGGGTTCGCAACATATAGAGGATCGACGCGCGGAATTTGAGATGCCTCAAGCTCCGTAAGACACCGGGGCACTCCGTAAGATTCCGGATAATGTCGATGCGCCTCAAAACGTCGGCGGCGTGCAGGCCGAGATCACTTCGCACGGCTTGCCGCCGACGCAGCGGAAGCGATGCGGGCGACGGCTCTCGAAGTAGTAGGCATCGCCGGGATTGAGGATGCGGCGCTCGTCCTCGACGGTGACTTCGAGCTTGCCCGAGATCACGATGCCGCCTTCCTCGCCGTCATGGACGAGGTGAACGCGCCCGGTGTCGCTGCCGGGCTCGTAGCGCTCCTTCAGGATCTGCAGGCTGCGGCCGAACAGATTGTCGCCGATCTGGCGATACGAGATCGGCTTCTTGCCGACCTCGGTCAGCTCCTCCGCACGGTAGAAGATCTTGCGCCGCGACTCCGGCTCCAGCGCGAAGAACTCGGCGAGCCCCATCGGGATGCCGTCGAGGATGCGCTTGAGCGCGCCGACCGACGGGTTCATCTGGTTGGATTCGATCAGCGAGATCGTCGAATTGGTGACCCCGGCGCGCTTGGCGAGCTCGCGCTGCGACAGCTTGTGGTGCGCCCGGATGAATCGCAGCCGTCCACCGATGTCGACGCTCATGCCCCTGGTCCCTGTTGCAGGTGTTGCGGATCGCGCAAATATGGACCGGCAGCCCCAGTGAAATCAATGGCTTGCAGGTGACCAGAAAAGGACTTGTTGCGCTTCCGAAGCCGTGCCTCTGCTATCCGGTCAGCAAAGGAGCGTGGCCCGTGACCCTTCATCAGATTCCGAACACTATCAAGACCGACTCGTTCTGGATGCCGTTCACGGCCAACCGTCAGTTCAAGAAGGCGCCGCGCCTGTTCTCCTCGGCCGAGGGCATGCACTACACCACCGTCGACGGCCGCAAGGTGATCGACGGCTCCGCCGGCCTCTGGTGCGTCAATGCCGGCCACGGCCGCAAGCAGATCGCCGCCGCGGTCGAGCGCCAGCTGATGACGCTGGACTTCGCGCCGTCGTTCCAGATGGGCCATCCGCTGGCATTCGACTTCGCCGAGCGTCTCGCCGAGATCGCGCCGAAGGGCCTCGACCGCATCTTCTTCACCAACTCCGGCTCCGAGTCGGTCGACACTGCGCTGAAGATCGCGCTCGCCTATCACCGCGCCAACGGCCAGGCGAGCCGCACCCGTCTGATCGGCCGCGAGCGCGGCTATCACGGCGTCGGCTTCGGCGGCATGTCGGTCGGCGGCATGGTCGCCAATCGCCGCGCGTTTGCGACCCACCTGCCGGGCGTCGACCACATCCGCCACACCCACGATCTCACCCGCAACGCCTTCGCCAAGGACCAGCCTGAGCATGGCGCCGAGCTCGCCGACGATCTCGAGCGTCTGGTCGGCCTGCATGGCGCCGAGACGATCGCCGCCGTCATCGTAGAGCCGGTGCCGGGCTCGACCGCGGTGCTGCCGCCGCCGAAGGGCTATCTTAAGCGTCTGCGCGAGATCTGCGACAAGCACGGCATCCTGCTCATCTTCGACGAGGTCATCACCGGCTTCGGCCGCCTCGGCACGCCGTTCGCCGCCGACTTCTTCGGCGTCACGCCGGACCTGATGACGACGGCCAAGGGCATCACCAACGGCACCATTCCCTGCGGCGCGGTGTTCGCGAGCCGCAAGGTTCACGACGGCCTGATGGTCGGCCCGGAGAACCAGATGGAGCTGTTCCACGGCTACACCTATTCCGCGCATCCGACCGCCTGTGCCGCCGGCATCGCGACGCTCGACATCTACAAGGACGAGGGTCTGCTCACGCGCGGTGCGTCGATCGCCGGGTACTGGGGCGATGCGCTGCATTCGCTGAAGGGCCTGCCGAACGTCGTCGACATCCGCAATTGCGGCCTGATGGGCGCTGTCGAGCTGTCGTCGCGTGACGGTGCGGTCGGCGCGCGTGGTTACGACGTCATGGTCGATTGCTTCAATCGCGGTCTGTACTTCCGCATGAGCGGCGATAGCTTCGCGCTGTCGCCGCCCCTCATCGTCGAGAAGAGCCATATCGACGATATGGTCTCGATCCTCGGCGACGCCATCAAGCGGGTGGCCTGATAATTGCTCTCGCCGTTGCGGAGTTTGTTCTTGCAGCGGCGAGCGTGATGCCGCGGGAGTTTGACGAAGCGTGAAAGTTCTGATCCTCGGCAGCGGTGTCATCGGTGTCACCTCTGCCTACTACCTTGCGCGTGCCGGACATGAGGTGACGGTCGTCGACCGTCAGCCCGAGCCGGCGCTGGAGACCTCTTTCGCCAACGCGGGCGAGGTGTCGCCCGGCTATTCGTCGCCCTGGGCCGGCCCCGGGGTGCCGGTGAAGGCGATCAAATGGCTGCTGATGAAGCATGGCCCGCTGGTGATCCGGCCGAAGCTCGACCCTGTGATGTGGGTCTGGCTGTCCAAGATGCTGCGCAACTGCACCAGCGCGCGTTACGCGGTCAACAAGAGCCGGATGATCCCGATCGCGGAATACAGCCGCGATTGCCTGCGCGACCTGCGCCGCGACATCGGCATCCAGTATGACGAGCGTTCACAGGGCACGCTGCAGCTGTTCCGTCACCAGGCGCAGCTCGATGGCACCGGTGAGGACATCGCCGTGCTCAAGCAGTATGGCGTTCCTTTCGAGGTGTTGAGCCGGGAGGGCTGCATCGCGGTCGAGCCGGCGCTCGCCGCCGTGAAGGAGAAGTTCGCCGGCGGGCTTCGCTTGCCGCAGGACGAGACCGGCGACTGCCACATGTTCACGCAGGCGCTGGCCAAGCATGCCGAAGCGCTCGGCGTTCGCTTCATGTTCAACACCGGCATCGACCGCATCGTCACGGATGGCGCGCGCGTCAGTGGTGTCGTGACCAGTGCGGGCACGTTGCAGGCCGATGCCTACGTTCTCGCGCTCGGAAGCTGGTCGTCGCGGCTCGTTGCACCGCTTGGCATCTCATTGCCGGTCTATCCGGTGAAGGGCTATTCGATCACGGTGCCGATCAAGGACGCCTCCGGCGCGCCGGAATCGACTGTGATGGACGAGAGCTACAAGGTCGCGATCACCCGCCTCGGCAATCGCATCCGCGTCGGCGGCACCGCCGAGATCTCCGGCTATTCGAGCCAGCTCTACGACGCCCGCCGCGCCACGCTCGATCACTCGCTGACCGATCTGTTCCCGCGCGGCGGCGATCTCTCCAAGGCGACGTTCTGGAGCGGCCTGCGTCCGATGACGCCGGACGGCCCGCCGGTGATCGGCCCGACGCAATACGGCAACCTCCACCTCAACACCGGCCATGGCACGCTCGGCTGGACCATGTCCTGCGGCTCCGGCCGCGTGCTCGCGGACATGCTGTCGGGCAAGAAGCCGGAGGTCGATGTGAGCGCGCTGACGGTGGACCGGTACAAGTATCGGTTCGGCTAAGACTCCATCTGCTCGTCATTGCGAGCGCAGCGAAGCAATCCAGTATCTTTCCGCGGTGGCAGCCTGGATTGCTTCGCTGCGCTCGCAATGACGGTGGAGAGGCATCGCTCACTCACTCCCTCTCCGTCACCCTGAGGTGGCCGCTTCTTCAGCGAGCCTCGAAGGGCGACGGCCCGGCTCTATCGGAGCCGTGCATCCTTCGAGGCTCGCTGCGCGAGCGCCTCAGGATGACAGGACTGGAATTGCGCTCGCGGCGCGAAAAGAAGCTACCCCGCCCCTGTCACGCAATTCACCCACAGCACCACAGCCTTCGCATCCTGTGCCGGATTGGAAAACCGGTGCGGCCTTCGGCTCGCGAACCGAAAACTGTCGCCCGTCTTCAGCGACCACGTCTCGCTGTCCACCGTCAGCATCATCTCGCCTTCGAGCACGAGGCCGGCTTCCTCGCCGTCATGGGTATAGAGTTCGTCGCCCGCGGAGCCGCCGGGATCGATATGCACCAGGAACAGGTTGAGCCGGTTGTCGCTGTCCGCAGCGCTCAGCAATTGCTTCGAAATTCCGCTGCGCCAGAGTTTCAGTTCCGGCCGCTGAAGCCCGCGCGTCACCACCTGGCCGGAGGCGCCGTCGGGACTTGGGCTCGCACCGAACAAAGCGGCCATGCCGACGCCGAGCACGTCGGAGAGCGTTGCCAGCACGCGCAGCGATGGCGACGACAGGCCGCGCTCGATCTGGCTGAGGAAGCCGATCGACAGGTCGGTGCGCGCCGCGACGGTCTCGAGCGAGAATTGTCTGACACGCCTGAGATCGCGGATACGGCGGCCGACCGCGACATCCATCGCGGGCTCGGCCGGCTTGGTGGTAGCCTTGGCTTTCACCTTCGCCGGCTTTGCGGCGGCCGGTTTGCGCATTCTTTTGCCACCGCTCACGTCAAACCGCTTCCTTCATGTGCATGAAAATCGCTTGCATCGCCCGCGAAAGTGTGACCAAATTTTCATATTGGTGAAAATAGGCCGAAACGGCTTGGCCCGCAACGTCTGATCACGACATGCGCGAGCGCCGACATCGGCCAAGCCCAAAGGGGGATGCGATGAAGCGTTTTGGTCTGGCCGCGGTCGCGGCGCTCGCGATTGCAGCGGTGATGCCGGCTTCGGCGCAGCAGGCGTTGAAGGTCGGCTCGACGCCGACAGGCATTCCCTTCACCTTCCTCGACACCAAGACCAACACCATCCAGGGCATCATGGTCGACATCGTCACCGAGATCGGCAAGGACGCCGGCCTCAGCGTGCAGATCGAGCCGATGGCGTTCTCGGCGCTGATCCCGTCGCTCACATCGGGCAAGATCGACATGATTGCGGCGGCGATGTTCATCACCGCGCCGCGCAAGGAGGTCGTCGACTTCTCCGATCCGATCTACACCTACGGCGAAGGCCTGGTGGTCCCGAAGAGCGACACCAAGGCCTATGCCACGCAGGATGATCTGAAGGGCGAGACGGTCGGCGCCCAGGTCGGCACCGCCTTCGTCGATGCGCTGAAGAAGTCCGGCCTGTTCGCCGACGTCAAGGCCTACGACAACATCCCGGACATCCTGCGCGACGTCAACACCGGTCGCCTCAAGGCCGGCTACGCCGACTATCCGATCCTCGCCTACAATCTGAAGCAGGGCGGTTTCCCCGAGGTGCGTCTCGTCGACGGCTACAAGCCCGTCACGGTCGGTTCGGTCGGCATCGGCGTCCGCAAGGGCGAGGCCGCGCTGCTCGGCAAGATCAACGCCTCGCTGGCGAAGCTGAAGGCCAACGGCACCATCGACAAGATCCTCGAGAAGTGGGGTCAGAAGGCGCAGGGTTGATCGACAGAGGCTGGTAAGGCTAACCGATGAAAGGCTTCTGGCACGACGCCGTCGAATTCTTCCCGATCCTGATGAGCGGCGTCGCGCTGACGATCGTCGTCACCATCGGCTCGCTGCTGCTCTCGACGGTGCTGGGTCTGATCTGGGCGATGATGCGGGTCTCCGGCATCAAGGTGCTGTCGATGCTCAGCGCCAGCCTGATCAACGTGATCCGCGGCATCCCGATCATCGTGCTGTTGTTCTATCTCTACTTCGTGATGCCGGATCTCGGCGTCACGCTGTCGGCCTTGCAGGCCGCGATCCTCGGGCTCGGCATCGCCTATTCGGCCTACCAGGCCGAGAATTTCCGCGCGGGCATCGAGGCGATCGACAAGGGCCAGATCGAGGCGGCGCAGTCGATCGGCATGGGCTGGTGGCTGACCATGCGCCGCGTGGTGTTGCCCCAGGCGGTGCGCATCGTGCTGCCGCCCTACGGCAACGTCATGATCATGATGCTGAAGGATTCGTCGCAGGCCTCGACCATCACGGTCGCCGAGCTCGCCCTTCAAGGCAAGCTGATCGCGTCCTCGACCTTCAAGAACACCAACGTGTTCACGCTGGTGGCGCTGATGTATCTCACCATGAGCATCCCGCTGATCCTGCTGGTCCGTCACTTCGAGAAGCGGGCGGGCAAGAAATGATCGAGCTCACCGACGTCCACAAGAGCTTTGGCCAGAACGAGGTGCTCAAGGGCATCACGGCCTCCGTCCAGAAGGGCGAGGTGGTCTGCATCATTGGCCCTTCGGGCTCCGGCAAGTCGACGATCCTGCGCTGTATCAACGGGCTGGAAAGCTACGACCGCGGCGAGATCAACGTCGAGGGACTGAAGGTCGATCGCGATGCGTCCTCCATCGTGAAGGTCCGCACCCAGGTCTCGATGGTGTTCCAGCGCTTCAACCTGTTCCCGCATCGGACCGTGCTGGAGAACGTCGTCGAAGGCCCGCTCTTTGTAAAGAAGGAGCCGCGTGCGCAGGTGCTCGAGCGCGGCCGCGCGCTGCTCGGTCAGGTGGGCCTCGCCGAAAAGGCCGATGCGCATCCGCCGCAGCTCTCCGGCGGCCAGCAGCAGCGCGTCGCCATCGCGCGCGCACTCGCGATGCAGCCAAAGGCGATCCTGTTCGACGAGCCGACCTCGGCGCTCGATCCCGAACTGGTCGGTGACGTGCTCGGCGTGATGCGCAAGCTCGCCGATGACGGCATGACCATGGTCGTCGTCACCCACGAGATGGGCTTTGCCCGCGACGTCGCCGACCGCGTGCTGTTCATCGACGGCGGCGTCATCGTCGAGCAGGGCGCGGCGACGGCCGTCCTCAATCAACCCCAGCACCCGCGCACGCAGGACTTTTTGCGCCGCGTGCTACATCCGCTCTGATCGGTCCTTGTCATGACGACGCGCCTGCCTCTGCCGCCCTCGCTCTATGCCGACACCGCCGTCGCGCCGGTTGCCACGCCGCCGCTCGATGTCGACAAGACCGTCTCCGTTGCTATCGTCGGTGGCGGCTACACCGGGCTGTCCACGGCTTTGCATCTGGCGGAGCAAGGTGTCGAGGCTCTGGTGCTCGAGGCGCAGGAGCCGGGCTGGGGCGCGTCGGGTAACAATGGCGGCCACACCAATCCAGGCCTGAAGCACGACCCCGATCAGATCGAGGCCGATTTCGGCGCCGAGCTCGGCCGCCGCATGATCGACTTCTCCTACGGCACGACCAATTTCACGCACGACCTGATCCGCCGCTACCAGATCCCTTGCGAAGCGCGGCAGAATGGCACGCTGCGCGCGGCCTACAACGAGGCCAGCGCCGCCGCGATCGAGAAGACGGCGGAGCAATGCATCCGCCGCGGCATGCCGGTGCAATATCTGAACCGCGAGCAGTTGCGCGAGATGACCGGCACGGACCGCTACATCGGCGCGATGCTGGACACGCGCGGCGGTGATCTCCATCCGCTCAGCTACGCCCGCGGTCTTGCGCGCGCTGCGATCTCCGCGGGCGCGAAGGTCCATGGCGAGACGCCGGCGCTGTCGCTCCGTCGCGACGGCGCGCGCTGGCGCATCGAGACGCCGCACGCGGTGGTGCATGCCGACAAGGTCCTGCTCGCCACCAACGGCTTCACCGACGATCTCTGGCCGGCGCTCCGCCGTACCATCGTGCCGGTATTCTCCTCGATTGCCGCCACCGCGCCGCTCTCCGACGCGGTCGCCCGCTCGATCATGCCGACACGGCCGGTGCTCTACGAGAGCGGCCACATCACGGTCTATTACCGCATCGATCAGCACAACCGCCTGCTGATGGGCGGCCGCGGCCCGATGCGCTGGATCAAGTCGCCCAACGACGTCGCCTATCTCATGCGTTATGCCGAGCGGCTATGGCCGCAGCTCAAGGGCGCCGCCTGGACGCACGGCTGGAACAGCCGGCTCGCCATCACCAAGGATCATTATCCCCATGTGCACGAGCCGACGGAGAGCGTCCTGATCTCGCTCGGTTGCAACGGCCGCGGCGTCGCGCTCTCGACCGCGATGGGCGCGCAGCTCGCGCGCCGGCTGATCGGCGGTGCCAAGGCCGAGATCGACATGCCGGTCACAGGCATCAAGCCGATCCCGATGCACGCGTTCTGGCCCTTGGGGGTTACGACTGCTGTGATCGCGGGCCGGGTGCGGGATCGGCTGGGCGTTTGAAGAAGAAGGCGCCGCCCCGTCAGGAGCGACGCCTTGCATGACTTGCAGATAGGGCGTCAGCAGCGGCCCTGTTTCCACAGGCCGGGCGGGCAGCCCCTGCCGCGCCAGCCGACCTTGCGCCCGTGATGCCATCCGGGAGGAGTGGCATGGCGATGTCCATGGTATCCGCCATGATGGCCGTGACCATGGCCATGACCATGTCCGTGGCCGCCCCTGGCGAATGCGGCGTTTGGCATGGTGAAGCCGGCCGCGATGATCAGTGTTGCGGCGAGCGCAAGTTTCTTCATCCGAAATCTCTCCTGTTAGGCACGCATCTGTCCGTTCGACGAACGAACATCGATCGCGGTGTCGCGTGCAAATGCGGAGGAGTCGTGACGCTCAGGATTCGGCGACAGCGTCGGCCCAGGGCTGGAAGATCTCGACCGCGCCCGAATTCGTATCGCCCTCGCGCATCACCACGCTGGGGCAGGCGAACTTCTGCGGCACGGCCTGCACTTGCGTCTCTTCATAATCGAAGCGTGCGGCAAGTGTCTTGCGTACGTCCGCCGGCAGTCTGATGTCGCCGATCACGACCGCGCCTTCGCTGGCGTCGATCCGCGGCTGGTGGATGGCTGTATCGAGGTCCATGCCGAAATCCATCGCAAAGGACACGAGCTGCATCACCGACGGCAGGATGCGGCGGCCGCCGGAGGCGCCGACCGCGAGACGCTTGCCGTCCTTCGTTTCGGCGATGACGGGCGTGTAGTTGCAGAGGCAGCGCTTGCCTGGTGCGAGCGAGTTGGTGGTGCCCGGCGTCGGGTCGAACCACATGATGCCGTTGTTCATGGCGATGCCGGTGTGCGGCGTCACGTATTTCGAGCCGAAGGATGAGAGCAGGGTCTGTGTGACCGCTGCGATATTGCCGTGGCGGTCGACCACGGAGAAATGCGTTGTGCAGGCGGGCGCCAGATATTCGGCGCCGAGCGAGCGCTTGCCGTCGGCATCGCCCATGTCCTTGAGCCGCTCGCGGAAGGCCGCTTGCAAGGCGAGCGCATATTCGCTGTAGGTGGTCGCGTCGGGTGCGCTTCCCGGCTTCAGACTCTGCTGCAACAGCCGCAGCGCATGCGCCATTGTCGGTCCGGCCGTGAGCTCCGGCGTCGCATACACCTTGCCGTCGCGATAGGGGATCGCCAGCGGCTCGCGCAGATGGGCGCGAAACGCGGCGAGATCCTCCACCGACAGCGAGCCGCCGTCGGCCTTGATGTCGGATGCGATGCTTTTGGCGAGGTCGCCCTGGTAGAAATCGCGCGGACCGGCAGCGGCGAGGTGTGACAACGTCGCCTTCAACGTGGCCAGTGGCAGCCGCGTCTCGGACTTGATGCCCCACGGCGCGCTCGGCGGCAGGCCATCCTTCAGGAACGCGGCCGCGCTCGCGGGATAGCGCCTGAGATCGGCTGCCGATGCCGCGATCGTCAGCGTGGTCCACCAATCGACCAGCAGGCCTTCGCCGGCGAGCGCGGCAGCCGGTGCGACCAGGTCTTTCCACGGCATCTTGGCGTAGCGGCGATGCGCCTCCTCCATGCCGGCGACGACGCCGGGCACGGCGACCGAGCCGGGGCCGTGGATGTTGCGATCGTCCTTGACCCGCGGCCACGGAAACAGATCGGAGGCCGCGCCTTCGCCGCTGAGCGGGTAGTCGGTGGTGCGCAGGCTCTGTGGCGCGCACATGCCGTAGTCGATCACCTCGGTGCGATTTTCCTTGGCACGGTACAACACCATCGCGCCGCCGCCGCCGATGCCGCTGTTCCAGGGCTCCAGCACGTTCAGCGCAAAGGTGGTCGCGACGATCGCGTCCACGCAGTCGCCCCCTGCCGCCAGCACTTGCGCGCCCACTTCGGCCGCCCGCCGCGATTGCGAAGCGACAATGCCGCCCTTGGATGTGACGGCGGGTTTGCGGACGGCTTGGGCGAGGCTGAACTGATGAGGCATGATGTCGTCTTGATCTCTGGATTCGGTTGTTCTGGCTTCACGCGGAAGCTGCAGCATTGGCGGGGCGCGCGAAGGATGGCACATTGCCGCCAACGAGAAAATCCAAAGGGAGAAGCGGCATGGCAGGTGTGAAACAGGCGCGGGATGGCGCGGTTGGGATCTTGACGCTCGACGAGCCGGCGAGTCTGAACGCGATGACGCCGGACCTGCTCGGCGCGCTCGCTGCCGCCGTCGCCGAGATGACTGGGGATGAGGGCATTCGCGCACTGATCCTCACCGGCGCGGGGCGCGGATTTTGCTCAGGACAGAATTTGAAGGCATCGGAAGCGCTGGGCGAGGACATCGCCGCCGGCGTGATGCGGTTCTACTGGCCGGCGTTCAAGGCGTTGCGCGAATGCCGCGTGCCTGTCGTGGTCGCCGTCAACGGCGTCGCGGCCGGCGGCGGCTTCAGCCTTGCGATGGCCGGCGACATGATTGTTGCGGCGCGGTCGGCGAGCTTCATCCAGGTGTTCAGCCGGATCGCCCTGGTGCCTGACCTCGGTTCGACCTGGCTGCTGCCGCGGCTGGTCGGCCGGCAGCGCGCGCTCGAGCTGATGTTGCTGAACGAGCCCCTGACGGCCGAACGCGCGCAGGAGATCGGCTTGGTGCGGCAGGTCGTCGACGATGCGAAGCTGATGGACGAGGCGCTGGCCCTGGCGCGCCGTCTGGCGGACGGCCCGACGCGCGCTTTGGTCGCAACGCGTGCGCTTGTCGAGGAGAGCGAGCATGCGGCTTACGAGGCGCAGTTCCGCCGCGAGATCGAGGTTCAGGCCACGATCCGCAAGAGCGCCGACGCCATCGAAGGCCGCACCGCCTTCGTCGAGAAGCGCAAGGCGAAGTTTACGGGGAAGTGAAGTGACCTGTGCTCGCTGGTCGTCATGGCCGGGCCTGTCCCGGCCATCCACGTTCTTTCGTGGTGGCCAAGACGTGGATGCCCGGGACGAGCCCGGGCATGACGAGAGATCGTTAGCAGGAAAAGAGCCGCGGCGCTCAGAGCCTGCGATCCAGCCGGCTGGCCCGATATTTGGCGTGCCATTTCGGGCCAGGCCCGCGCATGTAGTGCAGCTCGGGGCGGTAGGGGTTGCCTGCGATCCGCACCAGCTTCTGCCACTTGGTGGCGACGAGGTTGAGGGGCTGGCAGAGCAGGGTTAATGAAGCGAACAGCACGACATCACCTCAATGCGGCTTGCCGAGCATGGCGGTGAAGGGAAGGTCGAAGATCTCCTCGCCGTCGGAGCCGCTGACATGGATCACCCAGTCGCGCCAGTCTTCGGCACCCGGGGTGTAGATCATCGAGTGCATGATCTGGGCCGCACGGTCACGCGCCTCGGTCAGGCTGGCCACCGCGGTGCCGCTGCGATCGATCAGCGTGCCTTCGGTGTTGGAGCAGTGAAAATAGACCTGGACCATATGCGTCTCCTGTCGGGAGCGACTGGGATGGCAAATCGATACCACCCGAGGCCTTTGCGAAACATTCGGGGCGAGCCCGGTAAGGGAATCTACGGAGATTGGTCGCTGCGAAGGCCCGAGCGGGTTTGATCACAGGGGGGTGATGATCAACTGGACGGCGTTCCCATGGCATGGAACAACTTTGGACCGAAAGTCCGGGGGACCGCCGTGAACCAGCTCACATTCTGGCATGAACGCCGAAGCCTGCTTGCGGCGATCGTCGCCGGAGCGCTGTTCGGTCTTGCCCCGGGAGCCTCCTCCGAGCCGGTGAGGAAAAGCGGCTACGCGATCGGCACGGAAACCTGTGGCAGCGGCGATCTCGCCTTTCCCAGAATCCAGATCGACATGAAGGCGGGATTCTGCGCCGGCCTCGTCGCCAGCGAAGAGGATCGCCTGAAATTTCCGCGCTCGATCATGCAGGTGCCGGGCCGTGACCTGTTCGTGGTCGCCGACATGGGCGGCTGGGGCCACACCGATGGACGGCTGCTGCTGCTCGATCCCCGCGCGCCCCAGGGGCAGCGGTTCAAGGAGTTGCTGACCGCCATCGAATATCCGTTCGGCCTCGTCATTGGCCCGGACAAGAAGTTGTACGCCTCGACCGCGGAGACGATCTTCCGGTTCGATCCGCTCGCCGACAATCCCCGCAGCACGGTCGAGACCATCATCCGGCACATGCCCGGCCGCCGGATCACATTGCCCGACGGCACCAGGCTCGACGAGAGCGCGCATCCGCTCAAGCAGTTCGTCTTTGACAGGAACGGGCGGCTGTTCGTCAATGTCGGCTCGCACAGCGACGACTGCATCACGCCGGCGCCGATCACAAGGCCATGCGCGGCGGCCGAGGGCGCGTCCGCGATGGCCTCGATCTGGCTGTTCACACCGCCCGCGGGCGGCACCTTCCCGGCGCTGAAGCCGGCCGATCCCGACCCGCCGCACACCGTCTACGCGCGCGGCCTGCGCAATTCGATGGCGCTGGCGCTGCATCCGAATTTTCCCGATGCCGGCTACGCCTTCCTGCAAGGCGAGAACGGGCGCGACCTGCCCGACATCTTCAAGCCGAACGAGGAGATCAACGCGATCGAGCAGGGCAGGCACTATGGCTGGCCCTATTGCTACGACCTGTCGACGCCGAGCCCCGAATTCAAGCTCGTGCTGCAATCCGGGGTCTACAAATCGCTCTGCACGGCCAATGCGCTCTACAAGGCGCCGTTCTCGCTGATGCCGCCGCACGGCGCGCCGCTCGCGATGCTCTATTATCACGGCGCGAAATTCCCGGAACTGGAAGGCAAGCTGCTGGTCGGCCTGCACGGCTATCGCCCGACCGGCAGCCGCGTCCTCGTCTATGACGTCGACGACCATGGCTTCCCGAAGCCCGCCCCGGCGCCGGTGCGTTACCACGTCAGTTGCGCGGCAGATCCGACCCACAGCTTTCAGACCGACGCCGGCGACGTCGCCGCCGCGCCGTTCGACGAGCTGATCGCAGGCTGGCACCGCGTCAACGGCGCGCGGCCGCAAGGAGCGCCCGTCGGCATGACGGTCGCGGAGGACGGCGCAATCTGGCTGGTCGAGGACAAGAACCAGACGGTAATCCGCATCGATCGCGCTGCTGGCGATCCGCCGCCGTTGCCTTGCGACATGCGCAGCCAGGCGCTGATCGATCAGCTTGCCGCCTTCGTCGCAAAAGACGCGCAGAACAGCATCCGGCTCACCACGCTGCGTAAGGGGCTCGTCGAAAAGCACTGCGTCGGCTGCCATTCGGATTTCGGCCTGAAGGCAGGGCAATCGGATGCGGAAAAGGACGCGACGGTGCTACGCTTCATGCTGTCGCAGGACGGCTGGATCTATCCGGGCGATCCAGGCTCCGGCAAGCTGCGCACGCGGCTGCGCGGTATCGGCGCCGAAAAGCTGATGCCGCCGGGCGGCGAAAGCCTGCCCAGGACCGAACCTGGCTACACGCGCGTGCTCGATACCGCGGACCTGCTGGTTGCGAAAATGGTTCCGGGCACGCGGATGCAGATCAAGTCCGGCCCGCCGCAGCGCAAGTTCTTTGGCAAGACCAATAAGGAATGCGGCGAAATACCGGCCGCCAAGGTCGTTGTCGTGACACAAAGGAGCGCTGTAGACAAACCCGGCTTCAGCCGATTCTTCCGGCCTGCCGATCCCTATCTGAATGGCGAGTGCAGCGACGACGATGGCTATTACATTCGGCAGGAATTTCTGGTGCCTGTGCAGTAGCCTCCTTCTCGTCATCGCGGCATCGCCGGCCCATGCTGAAACAAAGCTGTTCGAAAGCGTGCAGGTGACGCCGTCGGGCGAATACACCTTCGGCATCGAAGGGCCGGCGGCCGATCTCGACGGCAATCTCTTCGTGGTCAACTTTGGCAAGCCCGGCACCATCGGCAAGCTGCCGGTGGGCGGCGCGGCTTCGGAGCAGTTTACGGCACTGCCCGCGGGCAGCGTCGGCAACGCCATCCGCTTTGCGCGTGACGGCACCATGTTCATTGCCGACTACAAGAAGCACAACATCTTCGCTGTCCCGAAGGGCGCGAGCGAGCCCGTCGTCTGGTTTCATTCCGACGAGATGAACCAGCCCAACGACATCACGGTCGCGCGCGACGGCACGATCTATGCGAGCGATCCGAACTGGAAGGGCAGGGAAGGCCACATCTGGCGCATCGCCAAATCTGCGGACGGCACGGTGCAGGGGCAGGTGATGCCCGCGCCGCGCGCGATGGGCACCACCAACGGCATCGACCTCAGCCCTGACGGCAAGACGCTCTATGTCGGGGAATCCAGCAGCGGCGAAATCTGGTCCTACACCGTCCGCGGTAACGAGCTCACCGGCGCAAAACTCGTCAAAGCCTTCCAGCCCGACACCGTCGACGGCCTGCGCACCGACGTCGCCGGCCGTCTCTATGTCGCGCGCATCCTCAAGGGCACCATCGCGCTGATGAAGCCCAATGGTGCTGTCGAGCGGGAGATTGCGCTGAAGGGCAAGGAGCCGACCAATCTCGCCTTCGGCGGCAGCGACGGCAAGACCGTCTTCGTCACCCAGCGTCAGGGCGGCTTCGTCGAGTCCTTCCGCACCGACCAGCAGGGCCGCGAGCACTGCCTCCAGCGCGGGCGCTGCTAGAGCATCACGGGCGGTCTGCCTCCGGCGCAGAGCAGCACCAAAGCGGCGGCATTCTTCTTGCTTGCATCTGGCCGCCGCAGGCATTTAGACATCTGTGGGCACCGTCAACGCGACCACGGAGTGTTTGAGTGAAAGCCGTCCATACCGAACTGCATCGCAGCCACGATCCGCAATTCTTCCTGGTTCGCGGTGTCGTCAAGCGCACCACAGAGCAGCCCGAGCGCGCCGATCGCCTGCTCAAGGGGTTGAAGGACGGCAAGCATCAACTGGTCGAACCGACGACATTCGGACAGGGGCCGCGTGCGCGGATTCACAGCCCGGAATATCTGTCGTTCCTCAGCGAAGCCTGGGACGCCTGGACCGCGCTCGGCGATTCCGGCCCGGAGATGATCGGCAACATCCATCCCGTGCGCCATGCCGCGACCTATCCGACCCACATCGTCGGCAAGCTTGGCTGGCACACCGCCGATACCGCGGCGCCGATCGGTCCCGGCACCTGGGCCGCGGCCTGCGCTGCCACCGATGTTGCGGTCACGGCAGCGCAGATGGTGATGGACGGCGAGGATGCGACCTATGCACTCTGCCGTCCGCCCGGCCATCACGCCTACCGCGACATGGCCGGCGGCTTCTGTTTCCTCAATAACAGCGCGATCGCCGCGGCGCATCTGCGTCTGAAGCACGAGCGCGTCGTGATCCTGGACGTCGACGTCCACCACGGCAACGGTACGCAAGGAATCTTCTACGCACGCCCTGACGTCTACACGGTGTCGATCCACGCCGACCCCATCGCGTACTATCCTTATGTGTGGGGCTACGCGCATGAGCGCGGCGAAGGACCCGGCCTCGGCGCCAATCTCAACGTCCCCCTGGCCATCGGCACCGGCGACGACGGCTACATCCAGGCGATGGATGTCGCGCGCAGGGCGATCGAATCCTTTGCCCCCGGCGCCCTCGTCATCGCACTCGGCTTAGATGCCTCCGAGCATGATCCACTGAAGGGCCTCGCCGTCACCACGCCGGGCTTCCGCCGCATCGGCCAGGCGATCGCGAAGATGGGCCTGCCGACCGTGTTCGTGCAGGAGGGCGGCTATCTCTCGGATATTCTGGGCGCGAACCTGACCTCGGTGCTGGCGGGATTCGAAGAGGCGCGGTGAGCTTCACCTCTCCCCGCGTAGGTCGTCATGCCCGGGCTTGTCCCGGGCATCCACGTTCTTTGCGCCGAGGGGTGAGACGTGGATGGCCGGGACAAGCCCGGCCATGACGCTGAGGGTGCTTCAACGCCCAAAGCGCTGGCGCTGGAGAGGCGAACCTCAGTCCTTGAAAAGGATCTGCTCCAGCAGGTCGATCCGCCTGATCTGGATGGTGCTGCCGTCGATGGCGATGATGCGGCGGTTCTGGAAACGCTTCAGCATCATCGTCACCCATTGCCGGGTCGAGCCCACCATGGCCGCGATCTGGTCATGGGTGATCTTGCGGTTGATGATGATGGTGTCGCCGTCGGCCGTGCCGTGCAACTCCGACAGCGTGAGCAGGAACTGCGCCAGCCGCTCGATCACCGAGCGCGTGCCGAGGATCTGCGCCATCGAGGAGTAGCATTTGCCCTTGGCGATGAGGCCGTCGATCAGCGCCAGCGCGAAGCTCGGCATGCCGGTCAACAGCTTCTCGAGCGCCGGCCCGGAGAGTGTCGTGATCTCGCAGGCCTCGATGGCGATGCCCGACCACATGTGAATGCCACCGCCGGATATCTCGGGGCCTCCGATGAAATGTCCCGGCGTCCAATAGGCGAGCGTGATCTCGCGTCCCGACGGCGCGGTGTAATAGACCCGCACCTGTCCGCGGCGGATGATGAAGATGCCGTCGTGGCCATCGCCCTGGCTGAATACCATTTCGCCCTGCGGCACCGAGATGATGCGGCCGGCCGCGTGCACGCGCGCCTGCTCCGACGCGGACAAACGGTCGAGGAAATGCGCGCCGGCATTCAGCCCGTCGATCGTCTCGCTCATGAACAGCGCCGAGCTTGCGGGCCTTGCACGTGTGCTGCGGACCCGCCGCGTCTTCTTGTGGTCGATCCAGTCGAACGGAACGCCTGCATGAGGCCGGTCGGCGAAAGCGGCAGGCTCGATCGCGGCAGCTTCCTTGAGTATGGTCATCGCAATCCGTCAGCTCTCCAGGGGCCTGCGAATAGGTAAGTGCGGCGATGGTGCGATGTCCATCTCTTTGCGATCGTTCCAAATCACTTAGCAAAGCTTGATACGCGCGGCGATCGGCAGTGGAATGATTCCTCTGTCCATGGCTCCGTCCTGAGAAAATCCTTTGCGTCGTTGCGCGACGGAATCATGGCGCGAACGTCCTGCGACAGCGATGCAAGTAATTGCTTCAAGCGTTGCGCCGCGCCTTCGATAGTGCCGGCCAGCGTTGTCGCCGGCACGCGCCCGGCCTCCCGAGGACAGTTCGATGATCGAATTCAGCTCTTTGAGATTCAGTGTGGCCATTGTGGCCATCACCGTTGCGATGTTCGCGCCGGCCCAGGCGGAGACGATCCGTGTGGCGGTCGGGACGCAGGACACGACGATCAATTGCGCGACCGGCGGACTGCTCATCCGCGAGCTCAAGCTGCTTGAGAAATTTTTGCCCCATGATGGCAAGTACAAGGATGTCACCTACGACATCCAGTGGAAGAATTTTACGAGCGGCGCGCCGCTCACCAACGAGATGGTCGCAGGCAAGCTCGATTTCGGCGCGATGGCTGACTTTCCGGGCTCGCTGAACGGCGTGGCGTTCCAGAAGGCCGGACGCCGCAGCCTCTTCATCAGCGTGCTGTCCGGCAGCACCAAGGGCAGCGGCAACGGCATCGTGGTGCCGTCGAGCTCGCCGGTGCAATCGCTCGATGAGCTCAAAGGCAAGACCATCTCGGTTCCCTTCGCCTCGACCTCGCACGGCATGCTGCTCCGCGCGATCGAGGCCAAGGGCTGGAATCCCGAGACCGACGTCAACATCATCACGCAGGCGCCGGAGGTTGCGGGGCCGGCCTTGCAGGCAGGCAAGGTCGAGGCGCATGCCGACTTCGTTCCGTTCGCCGAACTGTTTCCGTGGCGCGGCTTCGCGCGCAAGATCTTTGACGGCGCGCAGGCCAATGCCCCGACATTCCACGGTGGGTTGGTCGACGCGGAATACGCCGAGAAATATCCCGAGATCGTCGTCGCCTATCTGCGCGCAGCGCTGGAAGCGGATCGCCTGATCGCTGAAGAGCCGGAGAAGTACAGCGAGCTGATCGCGAAGGTGACCGGCATCGAGGCGGAGGTCGATTACCTCTTTCACGGACCGCTCGGTCTCCAGACCCGCGATGTGACCTGGAAGCCGGAGTACCGCCAGGCGGTCGCAACCTCGATCAAGACGCTGAAGCTGCTCAAGCGCGCGGACAGCGATCTCGATATCAACCAGTTCGTCACCGACAAGTTCATCCGTATCGCGGCGGCGCAGGCGGGGCGCGATTACGACTCCGAACTGAAGAACTATGCGCAGCTTCCGCTTCGCGCCAAGGACGCTGCGACGGGCGCCGAGATCAACGACTACAGCCGCGTCGCGCAGATCTGGGTCAAGGACGAGGCTCATGTACGCCACTATGCCTCGCCCGAGAACGCGCTGAAGGCGCTCGCCGGCCTCGAGAAGGACGGCAAGACCATCCGCGTCGTCTACGCTCAGGATCGCGAGAGCGGCATCAAGCTGTTCGCAAACCAGGCCTGGTTCGTGCGGTCATCCAAGGGCGAGCTGAGCGCGTTCCTGCTCAAGCAGGCGGCCGAGGGCTGGTCGAAGAAGAACGGTGGCGCGGTGCTCGACTTCGCGGCCGCGCGCGAGTCCCTCGTCGCGAGCCGGTGAGGCGATGGCCACCGCTATCAAGGCGCGGCCTGCGGGCATCCGCTGGATGGTCCGCGGCCTTTCGATCCTGGCCTGCATTGCCCTTTGGCAGGTCGCTTCGACCACGCATCTCAATCTGGGGATCGTGACCTTCCGCAACGTGCCGCCGCCGGTCGAGGTCGTTCAATCCGCGCTCGCCCTGTTTCGTTCGCCGAAATTGACGGCACATATCACCAGTAGCCTCTGGCGGGTGTTCGCGGGCTACGGGGCGGCGGTCGTGATCGGCGTGATCCTTGGTTTTGCCATCGGCCGGTCACGCGCCGCGAGCGATCTTTTGCTGCCGCCGCTGGAATTGCTGCGGCCGATACCGGCGGTGGCATGGATACCGCTGTCGATCCTGATCTTTCCGTCGTCCGAACTCTCGATGATCTACATCACCTTCATCGGTGCCTTGTTTCCGATCGTGCTGAACACCGTCCACGGTGTCGCGAATGTCGACCGCCGGCTGGTTGCCTCCGCCCGCAGCCTCGGCGCGGGGGAGTTGGCGATCCTGAGGGAGGTCGTGCTGCCGGACGCCGCGCCCAGCATCGTCACCGGGCTTGCAATCGGCATGGGCACCTCGTGGTTCTGCCTCGTCACCGCGGAGATGATCTCAGGCCAGTTCGGCATCGGCTATTACACCTGGGAAGCCTACACGCTCCAGAACTACGCCGACATCATCGTCGGCATGCTGATCATCGGTCTGCTCGGCATGGGATCCAGCTGGCTGCTGACGACGGCCGGGCGGCTTCTGATGCCCTGGCGGAGCCCGAAGGTGGCGCGATGAACATTCGGGTCGCGGATATCGGCACGAAGAGCGTCGGTCGGATCGACTTCGCCGATGTCTCGATCTCGCTCGGAGCGGGCGGTGATGCATTCGAAGCGGTCAGCGGTCTCGATGTCGCGATTGCGCCGGGCGAGCTCGTCTGCGTCCTCGGTCCCTCCGGCTGCGGCAAATCCACGCTGCTCGGCGCGCTGGCCGGGCATTTGCCGATCACGGCTGGACGTCTCACGGTCGACGGCCAGCAGGTCCAGAGTCCGAGCCCGGACCGGGGCATGGTGTTTCAGCAGCACACGCTGTTTCCCTGGAAGCGGGTGCGTGACAATGTCGCCTTCGGCCCGAAGATGCGGGGTCTCGCGAGGAGGGAGCGCGACCGCGCCGCCGACGCGATCCTGAAGCTGGTCGGCCTTTCCGGCTTCGAGGCGTTCTATCCGACGCAATTGTCGGGCGGTATGCAGCAGCGCGTGGAAATTGCGAGGGTCCTGATCAACCAGCCGCGGGTGCTGCTGATGGACGAGCCCTTCAGCGCGCTCGACGCGCAGACGCGCGGCATGATGCAGGAGGTCCTGCTCGACATCTGGAGCAAGATCCCGACCACAACCGTCTTCGTCACCCACGACATCGACGAGGCATTGTTCCTCGCCGATCGTATCGTCGTGATGAGCGCAAGACCCGGCCGGGTGATCGAGGATGTCGTGCTGCCTTTCGCGCGGCCACGCAGCCACGATCTCGTGACCGAACCCGAGTTCGTACGCCTGAAGCGTCATGTCATGCAGCTTTTGCGACGGCCGGAGGGCAGCGAGCCGTTGGCACGGCTCAGTCCGCTCGGCGTGACGTCCTAGAACATCCCGCTCGCCGCGAGCGCCTTGCGGACGTGCTGCATCTCGGCCTCGTCGGCGACCATGTCGAGCATGATCGTGGTCAGGCCCTTCGCCGCAAAATCCTTCAGCTTTGCGCCGATCTCGATGTAGTTGCCGACGAGATAGGGGCAGTCGGCCTGGAAGGTGAGGTACGGCAGCAGCCAGTAGCCATTGTCAGCGAGCTCGCCGCTCTGGCCTTCATACAGCCGCCGCTTCCACACGGAATCGCTGTTCTCCACGGTGAGCGCGAGCAGCTCGCGGTCATCGGCATTGTCACGGAAACGCGCCGTTGCCGCCTGCCGTGCCTCGTCGCGTCCCTCGCGGGCGAAGATGCCAAAGTTCATTCCGGGCGCATCGAGGCCGCGATCGAGATCGGGCGGCAGCATCTGCATCTTGATGCAGCCGGTCTCCTTCGCCACGCGCTGCGCGGCCTCCGACTGGCCCGCGACCAGGAATTCCGGCATCAGCTCCGCCGGCAGGCGCGGGCGAAGTTGCAGATTGCTCGCGCGGTAGAACCGGCCCTCGAAATTCACCGGGCGAGGGCTTTCCAGCAATTGGCGCATCAGCGCGACGAATTCGCCGAGCCGGACGTAGCGGTCGGCATGCGACTGCTCGTCGCCCAGCCCCTGCAAATCGCTGACCGCGGTCCCCGTGATCATGTTGAGATAGACCTTGCGGCCGTGGAGCTGCGCAAAGGACGAGACGAATTTTGCCGCGGTGAACGGGTGCATGTAGACCGGATTGACCGCGATCAGCGGCGAGCTTCGCGCGGTCTCACCCATGATGTGTTGGGCCATCGCCCAGGGCTCGACGAACACGTCGTTGCCTTCGAACAGCAGGATGCCTTCGAAGCCGTTACGGTCGGCGAACTGTGCCACCCGCATCAGCTCGCCGACATATTTCTTGGGATCGCGGTTGCGCGAGATCGCGGGAAAGACGCGCAGCCGCGGGGGCGTCATTCAGCCGCTTCCTGGAACGGCCAGGAATTGCGGGTGATGGGAAGGCCGCCGTCCGCGCGGGAGCCGTCGGCGATCGCGAGGCGATGCGAGGGCGACGGCGAGCACAGCGAGAAGCGCCATGCATGCGGATCGTCGGCGATATCGGGCTTGAAGCTGATCTCGATGGCCTCCCGGGACACCTGCATCGCGAAAGCGTCGAGCGGCAGATTGAGCCCAAACCCCCTTGCCTTCAGATAGGCCTCCTTGAGCGTCCAATAGTCGAAAAAGCGCTCGATCGCGGCGGGCTCCGGCAGTCCGCGCAACGTTTCGACCTCCTCCGGCGCAAAGAAGCGAAGCGCAGTGGACAGGGGCGCGACACGCCGTGACACGGTTTCGACGTCGACGCCGACGGTCTCATGCCCGGACACGACGCAGGCAACGCAGCCATCGGCATGGGACAGGCTGAAATGCAGCGCGGTCGAGGTCGCGGGCGCCGCGACAAACGGCCGCCCGTAGCGACCGGCCCCGAAGGACCAATCGGTGGGTGCGACGTCCGGCGCGGCCTGCGACAGCGCCAGGCGCAGCATCGCGTGCGCGAAGATATACTGCCGCCGATGCCGCTCGAACATGAAGCGATCGGCGCGGATCCGTTCGTCGACCGAGAGCAGGCGCCGGCACGCATCGACTGCGCCCGGAGCGTCAATGGTCTCGATCAGTCCGACAAACAGTTCAATTCTGTCGTCTGCCATCAATAAGGCCCATGGCGTCAGGCGGAGGCCAAGTCTCCGGCCCTGACGGAAGAATCAACTGAGCAAGAATCAACTGAGCGGACCGCTTCTAACGGTCCACCCGGGCAATTTCTTGTCGATTTGCAGGCCGGTTTACAGGCGCAAGCTTGTGCGAGACCCCAACTCGACAAGCGAGCGGCCCATATCCGGAAAATGAAGCCTGAGGATTCGTGCGGCGTCCCGGCCGACGATCCTTACTTCTTCTTCTTCTTGGCTTTCTTCGCTCCGCCCAGCATCGAAAGGCTGGCGTCGACATCCTTGAGCGCGGACTGGAGCTTCTTCTTCTCGGCGCCCAGCAGCTTTTGCAGGGCCTTGCGGTCCTTGTCGCTCAACGAGGTACCCTTGGTAAATTTGATGAAACCCATAACATACTCCCCCGGTTGAAAATAATCGTCCAAATCAAATCGAGGGAATAATCTTGCGCGCTGGCGCCAAATAATCAAGATGCAACTTGGTCATTCACAGCTTTGGCGAGTGAACCTGTGTTCTCCCGTCCCGTACAGCCGGTCATGCCGCCCTGCGAGCGAGTAATCGGCCGAGCGGCGTGTTGGGGTGGGCGACGGCCGCATCCAGCAGCGCGACGAGATTCGCCATCCACTCACGGACCCTGCGGCCATCAAGCAGCTCGCCCTTGTAATTGCATGAGCCGGTGATTCCGGTGGGGCGCTCCTTGAGCATCAGCGACAGCCAGGTCTGGTCGATCGGCAGCACCGGCTGGCCTTCGCGCGCGACGTTGCCGATCGATTCGATCGTGACGTCAGCCAGATCGAGCGGCTGGCGCAGCGGATTTTGCAGGGTGAAATAGACCTGCAGCAGCGAGGCCGGTTCGATCCCCTCCTGCTCCAGATGGTCGGCAAGGATGTTGAACGGCAGCTCCTGGCGCGCATGCGCGTCGAGCACGCTCTGGCGTACCCGGGCCAGGGCTTGCGCGAACGACAGCTCCGGCGTGATTCGGGTACGGACGATCACCGTGTTCTCGAACGGACCGACGACCCGGTCGGTATCCGGCTGGGCGCGATTGGCCATGGCGGTGGCGACCGAAATGTCGCTGCGGCCGCTCTGCGCCAGCAACAGGGCTTTCAGGCCGGTGAGAAGGCACATGAACAGCGTGCTGTTATGCCGGCCGGCGAACGCCGTGAGCCGGCCGATCAGCTCGCGCTCGAGGCTGACGGGGTGATGCCCGGTGGACGCGCCGGGGCTTGCTTCGCCGTCGAAGACGGGGGCCGCGCCGCGCAGATTCTCCGTCCAGTCGGCGGCCTGGCGGCGGGCGGCGTCGGTGCCGCACCACCAGCGCTGCCAGCGGGCGACGTCCGAAAAGGCGAGCGGCAATTTCGGCAGCGGCACGGACGGACGTCCGGCCAGCGCCGCATAGCGGTTGGACAGCTCCTCGAACAGCACGCCGATCGACCAGCCGTCGGCAATGGCATGATGCAGCGTCAGCAGCAGCACATGATCGTCGGCATGGAGCCGCAACAGCCGCGCCCGCAACAGCGGCGGCCGCGCAGTGTCGAACGGGGCGTAGGTCTCCTGCTCGATCAGGAGATCGATCTTCCTGAGTTCGAGGGCTTTGCGCCGCTTGTTGTCGTGGGGACGTCCGTCGCCGATGACCTCGATCGTGAGGGCCGGTCCGAGTTCACCGGGTGTCGCGATGCGGCTGACGGGCTCTTCGCCGCTCCGGCCGAACCCGGTCCGCAGTGATTCGTGGCGGCGCACGATGTCGCCGAACGCCTGCGCGAGGGTGGTCGGATCGAGCGGGCCCTGGAGGCGGAAGGCAAAGGGCAGGTTGAACAGCGGCAGGCCCGGCAGGTTCTGCTCGATCCGCATCATCTGGTCCTGTGCGATCGAGAGCGTTGGGAGCCCGCTTTCAGCAGGCCGCAACATGCCTGTTGCCGGCTTGCGCGGCTTTGCTGCCACGGCCTCGTCAACCCGCCGGGCGAGTTCTTCGATCGTCGGAGCCTCGAAGATGGTCTTGATCGGTAAGGACACGCCGAGCGCACGGGCGACGCGCGCCATCGCCTGGCCCGCCAGCAGCGAATGGCCGCCGAGATCGAAGAAATTATCGGTCACGCCGAGGCTCTCGACCTTCAGCAGGTCGACCCAGATGTCCGAGAGCACTTTTTCGGTGAAGTGCCGCGCCGGCACGGCGGCGTCCGGTGGGGAGATGTCCTGCTGCGCGGGCGCCAGCAGCGCCGACCGGTCGATCTTGCCATGGGCATTGAGCGGTATCTGGTCCAGGAACAGGAATGCGGACGGGATGGCATGGCCCGGCAACCGGCTCTTCAGGAAGTCGCGCAGCGCGCTGGCGCTGCTCTGGCTGCCGGCCCTTGCGACGATATGGGCGATCAGCCTGACATCGCCGCTCGCCTCGCGGCGCGGCTCGACGATTCCGGCGCGCACCGCAGGATGGTCGGCAAGCGCGTTCTCGATCTCCTTGAGCTCGATACGGTAGCCCCGGACCTTGACCTGATGGTCGGCGCGGCCGAGGCATTCGATGGTGCCGTCGGCGCGGCGGCGTGCGAGGTCGCCGGTCCGGTACAGCCGCGCGCCTTCCTGGCGCGAGAACGGATCGGGCAGGAAGCGCTGCCGGCTCTGCGCGGGATCGTTGATGTAGCCGCGGCCGACGCCGGCGCCGCCGATGCAAAGCTCTCCGATCACGCCGACCGGCAGCGGCTGGAGGTTTTGATCGAGCACATGGAGCTGGGTGTTGGGCAGCGGCGCGCCGACCGGGACGTTGCTCGTCGCCGCCGCCGGCGCTTTGGTCAGGCGATGCAGCGAGACGTCGTCGGAACATTCTGATGCGCCATAGGCGTTGATCAGCGACACCTTCGGGCAGCGGGCGAACCAGCTGCGGCAGAGATCGACCGGCAGCGGCTCGCCGGTCGAGATCAGGAGCCTCAATCCCGCAAAGGCGCGCTGGACTTGCGCGTCGTCCATGCGGTCGAGGATCACCCGCAGTAGCGACGGGACGATCTCGAGCACGCTGATCCCTTCACGCTCGATCTCCCGCGCGAGCAGGATCGGGTCCTGCACGATTGCGTTGTCGCAGACATGGACGCGCGCGCCGACCATGGGACCGGCAAGGAACTGCCAGACCGAGATGACAAAGCTCTGCGGCGCAGTCTGGGCGATCACGTCCCTGGCCGTAAGGCCGAGCTCGGAAATGAGCGACGGCAGATGGTTCGACAGCCCGCGCTGCTCGATCATGACGCCCTTCGGCGCGCCGGAGGAGCCGGATGTGTAGATGAGATAGGCGAGGCTCGCGGCCGCGCGCCGCGCCGCGCGGGCCGGCCTGGTCGATCCGGGTGCGATCGCGTCCTCGAGCTCGGCGACATGGATGCGCTCGACCAGCGGCTCGAGCAGCGCCTCGACCATGGCCGACTGGGCGCGCCCGGTCAGCAGCATGCGGGCGCAGCTCGATCCGAGGATGGTCGCAAGCCGCGCCGGCGGCTGGTCGGGATCGAGATTGAGGAAGGCTGCGCCCACGCGCTGCGCGGCGATCATCGCGGCGAGCAGGTCGGGCCCGCGATCTGCAAGCAAGGCGACAACGCTCTCGGCGCCAACACCTTCGCGCGCGAGCCAGCGTGCGGCCGCCTGGCTGCGGCGGGCGAGCTCCCGATAAGTCAGGGAGGTGCGGCCGTCGGAGACGGCGATCGCGTTTGGTGTCTTCTTCGCCTGGCGCTCGAGGCGTTCGCAAAGATTGCCGCGCGTGGTGAAATTGGCCACCACGCCCTGGCCTTTCGCCAGCAACTGCCGGCGTTCGGCCTCCGTCAGGAGCGGCAGGCGCGAGATGCGCTGCTCCGGATTGGTGATCACGGCCTTGAGCAGGGTCTTGAATTGAGCGGCCATGCCTTCGATGGTCGCAGCGTCGAACAGATCGGTGGCGTATTCGAAGAAGCCCGTGAAGCGGCCGTCGGCCTCGACCAGTTCGAGCGTGATGTCGAAGCGCGCGACTTTCGGGTCGACCTCCAGCCGCCGCGTCGACAGGCCGGGGAAACGCGCCGCCTCGATCGAGGCGTTCTGGAGAATGAACATGATCCGGAACAGCGGGTTGCCGTCGCTCCGGCGCGCGATCTGCAGCGCGCGCAGCACTTCCTCGATCGGGAGGTCCTGGTTGCGGTAGGCATCCAGCGTGACCTGCCGCACCCGCCGCAACATTTCGCCAAAACCCGGATCGCCGCCGAAATCGTTGCGCAGGATCAGGGTGTTGGCGAACAGCCCGATCAGTCGCTCGCTCTCGATCTGGTTGCGGTTGGCGATCAGCGATCCCGTCGCGACATCCTCGTGTCCGGTGTGGCGGAACAACAGGCACTGGAAAGCCGCGAGCAGCGTCATGAAAGGCGTGACGCCCTGGTCCTGGCTCAGCGCGCGCAGATCGGCCGACAGTGCCTTGGAGAATTCGAGATAGTGACGGGCGCCGTGACCGCTCCAGACCTCCGGGCGTGGCCGGTCGGTCCGCAGCGGCAGTGTGGTGACACCGTCGAGCTGGGTCCGCCAGTAATCGAGCTGCTCCTTCGCCGCCGGCGTCCGAGCCCAGCTCTGCTGCCATAGCGCAAAGTCGCGATACTGGAAGGCGGGCGAGGGCAACGTCACCGCGCTTGCCTTGCGCGCAGCGGCATAGTGGGCGGCAAGCTCCTCCCAGAACAGCCGTTGCGACCAGCCGTCGGTGACGAGGTGATGGACGTTGACCACCAGCGCGTGGCTGGATTTGTCGAACGACAGCAGGGTGACCTTCAGCGGCGGCTCGCGCGCGAGATCGAACGGATATTGCGCGAGCACGAGCGCCTCGCGCCGGATGATTGCGCCCTGCTTGTCCGCGGCGCAGGGCTTGAGCTTGATCCGCTCGAATCGCGGAGGTGATTGCAGCACCCGCTGCGCCGGCTCGCCCTCGCGTTCGGTGAAGACCGAGCGCAGCGCCTCGTGGCGCGCGCAGATCGAGGCGAGGCTCGCAGAAAGCGCGGCGACGTCGACCAGGCCCTTGAGAACGGCGACTTCGACGACGTTGTAATTGTAGCGGGTCGGATCGAGCCGCGAGAGCACATACATCCGCTGCTGCTGGAACGACAGCGGCGCGTCTGCCGCAGCCGCCTGGCGCCATGCGGGCACCATCGTCTCGCGATGGGTTGTGGCGGTCTCGATCCGGGCCGCAAGCGCTGAGACCGTGGCGCAATCAAAGATATCCTCGAAGGAGAAGTCGACATTGAAGCGTTCGCGCAAGCGCGAGCGCATCTGCGTCGCCGCGAGCGAGTCTGCGCCGAGCGCGAAGACATCCTGGTCGATGCCGACCTGCGGCAGCTCCAACAGACCGGCCCAGATCCCCGCGAGCTGGGTCTCCAGCGCGTTGCGCGGCAATTGCGCTTCGACGCCATGCTCCGCGGTTGCGATCAGATCGGCCAGCGCGTTGCGCTTGACCTTGCCGCTCGCGCCTTTCGGCAGTGCGGCCACGCCGCGGATCAGGCTCGGCACCTTGTAGGCCGCAAGACGTTTGCGCGCGAACTGCCGAAGCTGGTCCGGAGTTGCTTCGGAATTCGGGCGCAGCACCACGACGGCGGCGACGTTTTCGCCGAGCTTCTGGTGCGGGACGGCGAACACGCCGGCCTCCAGCACCGCCGGATGGCTCAGCAGGACCTCTTCGACCTCCAGGGGCGAGATCTTCTGCCCGCCGCGGTTGATGACGTCCTTGATGCGGCCGACGATGAAGAGATAGCCGTCGGCGTCGAGATAGCCGAGGTCGCCGGTCCGGAACCAGCCGTTGCGGAAGGCGGTCCGTGTCGCGGCCTCGTCATTATAATAGCCGCGGCTCATGTTCGGCCCGCGCAGCATGATCTCGCCATGCTCGCCGCTCGCAAGCGTGCGGCCCGCCCCGTCCATGATCGCGATCTCGGGGCCCGCAGCGCGGCCGACCGATCCGACCTTGCGCAGCTCGAACGGATTGGCGGAGATCTGCGAGGCCGCTTCCGTCATGCCGTAGGTCTCGAGCACGGGAACGCCGAACATCGCCTCCAGCCCGTTCAGGATCGCGGGCGCGAGCGAGGATGAGGCCGAGCGGATCACGCGCAGCGACGACGAGCGGGCGCGGTCCGGGTCGGCCTCGGCCGCCGTCAGCAGCGCGCGATGGATGGTCGGCACCGCCGTGTACCAGGTCGGTCGCAGCTCCCGCATCCAGCCGAAGAAGGACAATGCGTCGAAACCGTTGGTGCAGATCACGCTGGAGCCCGCGGCAAGTGCCGTCAGCAGGCCGGAGATCAGACCATGGGCGTGAAACAGCGGCAGGGCATTGAGCAGGCGATCGTGGGCTGCGAGCGACAGCACGCGGCCGGCATTGTATGCGGACAGGCACACATTGCGCTGCGTCAGCGGCACCATTTTCGGCCGCGCCGCCGTGCCCGACGTCAACAGGATGAAGGCGTCATCGTCGCCGCGCGAGGCGCCGCTCGTGCTGGCGGGCCCGACTGCCGGGCCGATGAACGCGCAGCCGCCGAGATTGTCGTTCGGCCCCGGCACGAAATCGATCACCGCGATATCGAGCGCCTTGGCAACGTCACGACTTGGTGAATTCATGTCGGCCCGGGTGACGAGCGCGGTCAGCTTCAATTCGCTGAAATAGCGTTGCAGCTCGTCGGCCGTCAGATCGGGATTGACCGGGACGCAGGCGCCGGCCGAGGCGACCGCGATCAGCGCCAGCGCGCTGTCGGCGCCGCGCGGCAGCGCAACGGCGATCCGGTCGGCAGGCGCAATGCCGAGCCCCCGCAGGGTGCGGACCAGTTGCTGGACCAACTCACCCAGCTTGCCGTAGGTGAGGGCCGGCCGGCCCGGCGCGAGGAGAGCCGGTGCCGACGGCGTCTTGCGCGCATAAAAGTCGAGAAGGCCGCCGATATCGGCAAACGTCCTGGTTTCGGCGCCTGCGCTGTCCGAATCCTCTCCCGCCACGGATGCAATGTGGGACAATGCCATTCCCTTTTGATCTGATTGAGCTATTCTTCCCAAGACTTAGGGAGCGCGTCCAGTCTGAGGTGAAGTTCGGGCCCCAAAATCTGTGGTTGAGGGGCCTAAAGCCCTTCGACGGAGTGAAGGTCGGGCAGAATCACCATGCTGGAGAATGAGCCTGTTACGGGGACTGAAGGCGGGTTGAAGCGCTGGCTCGAAGGCGTCGGTCTTGGACATTACACCGATCTCTTCGCGCAGCACCGCCTCGATCTCGATGTGATGGGGGACCTGACGGAATCCGACCTGGTCGAGCTCGGATTGCCGCTCGGCGATCGCAAGCGGCTTCGGCGCGCGATGTCGGCGCTATTCCAGGCTGAGACCGCAGAGAAGCCCGATGCGGCGGCGCGCCCGCAAGTCCGGGCGGAAGTCGGTGCCGAACGGCGTCAGCTCACCACCATGTTCTGCGACATGGTGGATTCCACCTCGCTGTCGGTGCAGTTCGATCCGGAAGACGTGCGCGACATGATCGCGAGCTTTCGCGAGACCTGCGTCCGGGTGGTGAAGCATTACGAAGGGTTTGCCGCGCGCTTCGTCGGCGACGGTATCCTTGTCTATTTCGGCTATCCGACCGCGCATGAGGACGATGCCGAGCGATCGGTGCGCGCCGGGCTCGAGATCGTGCGGGTGCTGTCGACTGCGCGCGCGATCGAGCCGCGCGGTGCGCTGAGCCACGCCCCCGCCGTCCGCATCGGGATCGCAACCGGCCTCGTCGTGGTCGGCGACCTCGTTGGCCAGGGCACCGAGGAGCGCGATTCCGCGGTCGGAGAAACCGTCAACCTCGCCGCTCGCCTGCAAGGTCTGGCGCCACCCAACGGCGTCGTGATCTCGTCCTCGACACAGTCGCTGCTGAAGGGCAAGTTCGACTACCGCAATCTCGGCGTCCATGCGCTGAAAGGCATCTCGGAGAAGACGCAGGCCTGGCACGTGGTGCGCGCCTCGCGAGCGGAGACCCGCTTCGCCGCTGCCATGGGCGGGCGGTTGACACCGCTCGTCAACCGCGAGGAGGAGATCGCGCTGCTGATGGGACGCTGGCAGCAGGTCAAGGACGGCGACGGCCAGGTCGTGGTGAAGTTCGGCGAGCCCGGCATCGGCAAGTCGCGCATCATCCAGGAGATCTTCGACCGGATCGCGGGCGACCGCCATGGACACGTCTCGTTCCAGTGCTCGCCCTATTACACCTCCACGGCGTTCTATCCATTCTCCGAGCAGCTCAAATTCTCGCTCGGCCTCGACCGCGAGGATCCATCCGCGACCTCGCTGGCGGGTCTGGAGACCGCGATCGCGGCCGCCCATGGCGACATCGAGCAGGTCACGCCGCTGTTTGCCGCGCTGCTGTCGATCCCGACCGGAGACCGCTATCCGCCGCTCGACCTGTCGCCGCAGCAGCAGAAGGATGCGACCGTCGCGGCGCTGGTCAATCATTTCCTCGGCCTTGCGCGCGACATGCCGCTGGTGATCGCGCTTGAGGATCTGCACTGGATCGACCCGACCTCCCGCGAGGTGATCGACCTCCTCGTCGCCCGGGTGCAGAACCAGCCGGTCCTTGTCATCATCACCGCGCGCTCCGAATTCCAGCCGAGCTGGAACGCGCATTCGCACATCACCACGCTGGTGCTGAACCGCCTGAGCCGGCAGCTGCGCACGACGCTGGTCGAGCGCGTCGCGGGCCGCGAGCTTCCCAAGGAGGTGGTCGAGGAGATCATCGTCAAGACCGACGGCGTGCCTCTGTTCCTGGAAGAGCTGACCAAGACCGTTCTCGAATCCAACCTCCTGACCGAGCGGCACGGGCGCTACGTGCTGTCGGGTCCATGGCGGCAGCTCGCGATCCCGGCGACCCTCACCGACTCGCTGATGGCGCGGCTGGACCGGATGGGGCCGTTCAAGCGAATCGCGCAGATCGGCGCCACCATCGGTCGCGAGTTCTCCTACGCGACGCTGCACGCGGTCGCCAACACGCCGGCGGAGCAGATCGAGGCCGCGCTCAATCATCTGGAGGAGGCCGGGTTGATCATGCGCCGCGGCCATCCGCCCGGCGCGCTCTACTCCTTCAAGCACGTGATGATCCAGAACGCCGCGCACGACAGCCTGCTGCACAGCGAGCGGCGCAAGCTGCATTCGCGGATCGCGCAGGTGCTCGCCGAGATGTATCCGGAGAAGACCGAGCGCGAACCGGAGCTGCTGGCCCATCACCTCACCGAATCCGGCCAGAGCGAGGGCGCCGCCAGCTTCTGGCTCAAGGCCGGCAAGCAGGCGGCCAAGAGCGGCGCCAATCTGGAGGCGATCGGGCATTTGCGCCGGGGCTTGAGCGTCGTGCAGGCCAATGCGCGCATGCAGGGCGCCGACGAGATGGAGCTGGAGCTGCGCATCGCGCTCGGCAACGCATTGATTGCCGCCAAGGGCTACGCTGTGCAGGAGGTCGAGGAGAACTACATCCGCGCGCTCGAGCTCGGTCAGCAGCTCGACGACGACGAGAAGGCCTTCGCCGCCACGCGCGGGCTCTGGGTCTGCCATTTCATCCGTGCCGATCTCAGCCGCGCGCACGATCTCAGCGTCGAGCTGTTGAAGTTCGCCAAGCGCGAGCGGCTGAACGAGCGCACCCAGCCGGCACAGCAGACCGGCTATCTGATCGAGGCGCACCGCTCGATCGCGATGACGATGCTCTATCGCGGCCGTTTTGCCGCTTCCCAGCACCATCTGCACCGCTGCATCAACCTCTACAGTCCTGATCTGCACTCCGATCTGATGGAGCGGCACGGCACCGATCCCGGCGTCGTTTCGCTGTCCTATCTCGGCTATCTCCTCTGGTTCCTCGGCCGGCCCGACGCGGCGCGCCAGCACAGCGAGCAGGCGATCGCGAATGCCGAGAAGATCCGCCATCCCTTCACGCTCGCCTTCGCGCTCGTGTTCGGCGCCTATCTGTGCCAGCATTTGCGCGACGTCGAGGGCACGCGCGACCACGCCAACCGCGCCATGATCATCGCCACCGAGCACAATTTCCTGCATTGGAAGCAGCAGGCGGCGATCCTGCGCGGCTGGGCGCTGGCCCAGCTCGGCGACGCCGACGAAGGTCTCAGCCAGATGCGCCTCGGCCTCGACGAATACGAGGCGATGGATTCCTGGCTCGCCGGCTGCTGGTTCCGCTGCCTCCTTGCGGAAGCCTATGCCAAGGTCGGGATGCGCGATGCCGCCTTGCGCGCGCTGGACGGCGCGCTCGCGACCGCGAGACGGACCGGCGATCACTCCTATCTCGCCGAGGTCTATCGCCTGCAGGGCGAGATCACGATGTCGGACGGTGATCCGGCATCGGTGCAGGAGGCGGAGGACCTGTTCGCCCTGTCGCTGGAGACCGCGCGCAAGCAGGGCGCGCTGTCATGGGAGCTTCGGACCGCCGTCAGCCTTGCGCGCCTGTCGCACCAAGCCGGCAAGCGCGAGCACGCAAGCCTCCTGCTTTTGCCGATCGTCGGCAAGTTCAGCGAGGGCTTTTATACCCCGGACCTGAAGCAGGCGATGCAGCTCCTCAGCGAGCTCGGCGGAGACGTGCCCGTCCTTGAACAGGCCGATGCGATGAAATGAGCGATCTTGCCGCCGCGCGTGCGCGCTACGTCGAGTTGATCGCGAAGCGAGAGCGGATCGCCTCGCCACGCCTGCTCGAAGCGCTCGCCGCCATCCCGCGCGAGGATTTTCTGGCGAAGGGACCCTGGCGCATCAAGAGCGAGGCGGCGCGCAGCTACCGGCTGACGCCGGATCCCGATCCCGTTCATCTCTACGACAATGTGCTGGTCGCGATCGATGCGCGCCGCAGGCTCGACACCGGGCTGCCGAGCCTGTGGGCGCACTTCATCGATCTGCTCGACGTCGGGGAGAAGGACCGCGTGGTCCAGATCGGCTGCGGTCTCGGCTATTTTTCGGCGGTGTTGTCGAAGATCGTGGGGCCCAGGGGCAGGGTGCATGCAATCGAATGCGACGGGCGGCTTGCGGCGCGTGCCGCGAACTACCTTCGCCCCTATCGCAATGTCGAGGTCGTGCATGGCGATGGATGTGAGGAGATCGGCGAGCCGGCCGACGTGATCATCGTGCATGCCGGCTTCCCGCACCCGCATCCGCTCTGGCTTCAGTCGCTCCGCCCGCGCGGCCGCCTCCTGGCGCCGCTGACGCAGCGCGACCGCGAGGGCGCCGCCCTCAAGATCACGCGCAAGGGCAGGGGGTTCGAGGCCGAGGCGGTGCAGCAGATCAGGATCTTCCCCGGCCAGGGTCGCGGCGTGACCGCGCTCGACGACCGCGTCGCCGACTGGTGGCAGCGCGCCGCCGCGCTGGCGCCACTGCGTTTTCGCGGCATCGAGCAGGGGCTGCCGTCGGATGGCTAATGCTTCGTTTCGTTTTACCTTGATTCCGTTTGTGAGTTTCCAGCATCTCGCGGTGCGGCTATGAGTGCGGCTTGATGGCCATTCGAGCGCGCTCCATGCATTCCGTTGCCCTGCTGACCGCCAGCTACGCCAAGGATATCGAACGCTTTTCGCTGCTCAGCGAGAGCATCGACACCTGGCTCTCGGGATACACGCGGCATTATGTTCTCGTTAACGATGAGGACGTGCCGCTGTTCGCGCCGTTTGCATCCGACAAGCGCGTCATCGTTCCGGCCTCGAATTATCTGCCGAAATGGCTCTGGGCGCTGCCGCCCTCGCTTCAGTTCCTCAGCAAGCGCCGGGTCTGGCTGTCGCTGCTGTCGTCGCCGGTGCATGGCTGGCACATCCAGCAGATCCTGAAAATCGCCGGCGTGCTCAACGCATCCGAGCAGCGCGTCTGCATCCTGGATTCGGACAATCTGTTCTTCCGCGAATTCGACGCCGGCCAATATGCCGGCGGAGAGAAGACGCCGCTGTTCGTCACCCCGAAGGACATCGGCGCTGACCACCCGTTGCATGGGCTGTGGCTGCGCACAGTCGATCAGTTGCTCGGCATCAAGGACCGGTCCTTCCCCGCCGATGACTATGTCGGCAACGCGCTGGTCTGGGACAAGGACACCGCGCGCGCGATGACCGACGCCATCAAGTCGGCAACGGGATTGAACTGGGTTCTGGCGTTGTGCCGGAAGAAGAAGTTCTCGGAGTATCTGATGTACGGCCATTTCGTCGCGAACTCTCCGGCGCATCTGGCCACCCATCGGGTCACCGAGGACAGCATCGCCGTCTCGCATTGGGATGAGACGCCCCTCGACCGTCCGGCCATCGAAGCGATGATGCGCGCGGCCTCGCCCGAACAGGTCGCGCTCTGCATCCAGTCCTATTCGTCGACCTCGATCGACGACATCCGCGACGTGTTCCGCCTTAGCTCGCGGGATCGACGCAGCCCGAGCCTGTCTCCTGAAGATATGGGTGATGCGGCCGAATTCGAAGTGCCGGCGAAGACGCGCTAAGGCCGCGTCTCAGGCGTCCCTCGTGAACTTGCTGATGACGTCCATGAACGGCTTCGGCTTGAACTCGCCGTCAAGCGGCAAGGGGCGGTTCGGCTGCTTGTCCGCGCGGGCGAAGGTGCCGTTGATCCAGCTATAGCGATCCGAGAGGCCCCAGGTCAGGATCGAGCGCACCGGCCCGCTGGTCGAGATCGCGGTCAGGAGATCGTCGACGCGCTTGGCGACGATGGCGTCGCGCTCTGCCGGATTGCCCGTCAGTTTCTGGTCGTCGACATCGAGCTCGGTGACGAGCACCTCGAGGCCCCAGGAACGCAGCTCGGTGACGAACTCGGCGAGCCCATGCGTGTCGATCTCGAGCTCGGCGTGCAGATGCGATTGCAGGCCCACAGCGTGCAGCGGCACGCCCTGGTCGAGCAGGTCCATGATCAGGTTGCGGTACGCCGCGCGCTTGGCAATGAACGAGTCCTTCGCCGACTCGATGTCATATTCATTGATCGCGAGCTTGACGAAGGGATCGGCCGCGGCCGCCGTGCGGAAGGCCAGCGGAATCCAGCGGTTGCCCAGATGCTGCGTCCAGAACGTGTCGCGCCGGTCGGTGATCTTCTTCGGATTGTCCGGGATCGGCTCGTTGACGACGTCCCACGACGTCAGCTTGTCCTTGTAATAGGACACGACGGTGCCGATGTGGTCGACATAGGCGCGCTCGACGCCCTTGGAATCCTTGATCTGCTTGGTCCAGTCCGGAATGTCGTGATACCAGGCGAGCGCGTGACCGCGCATTGTCAGATCGTTCTCCCTGGCGAAATCCAGGATCGCGTCGGCGCGCTCGAAGTTGAACGTGTGCGCGTTCGGCCGCAGCATCGGCCATTTCAGCTCGAGCACCGGCACCACCTGGGTGCAATAGGTACTGATGGCTTCGCCGAGCCTGGGATCTGCTTGCAGGTCCCAGAGCGTCGCAGCAGCGCCAAAGCCCGGACGGCGCTGCGCGAGTTTTGATGCCGGCGCGGCGGACGCCGCTGCCCCCACCGCGAGTGCTGCGGCGCCGCCAAGGAGAAATTCGCGTCTGTCGAGCCTGGTCACGGTGGGACGTTCCTTTTGGAACCAACGCGCCATCGTACCAAGCGGCGCCTTGCGACGCCGGGGTTTCCTGTCGTTGGGTTAACCTTTGCGGATGTCCGGTGCGCAACGCGCGTGGCGCTGCATCGCTGTTCCAGTCTGGATCAGGGTTTCGTGTCGTGATCGCTCGAACCGCCCCAGGGAAAGGGCAAATTTAACGCTAACGCGCGAAAGCGGCCTCTCAGCCTCATTCGCCGCCCGATCTGCAGACTTATGTGACACTCTTGAGAGATGCTGCGGCGCAGTTCGTTCGCCCCGCCAAGGTCATTGATTAACGGCCGTCACCATCGCAACACCGTTGCCGGTCCTGTGCTCGCATGCTGAACCGCCATTTCTCGATTTATCTCGTCGCCTACATCCTGCCCGCAGCGGTGGGTTTCTTCGCGGTCACGGCCTACACGCGGCTGCTGACGCCGGCCGAGTACGGCGTCTATGTCGTCGGCATCAGCCTCGCCGGCATATTGGGCGCGATCTTCTTCGCCTGGATCAAGCTGTCGGTGTCCCGCTATCAGGCGATGTCGGCGGAGGTGGATTTTCGCGGCACGGCGATGGTCGCCTTCGGGCTGACGGCCGCGGTCCTCTGCGCCACCACGCCGCTGGTCATTCTGTTCCGCAGCGACCTCAGCGTCGAGCTGCTGCTCGCCAGCATGTTCGTCGCGATCATGGCCAATGCTGTCGATGTCGGCCAGGAATTCGAACGCGCCAAACTGCGCCCCTACAGGTTCGCGGCGATCTCGATCGTCCGCAGCGTGTCGAGCGTCGGCTTTGGCCTGCTCGGCATCTGGCTCGGCTGGGGTGGATTGGGACTGCTCGCCGCGTTCGGCCTGGGCTCGCTCACCGGCATCATTCTCAATCTCGTCGGCGACCGCACCAAGATCGCGCGCTTCGAGCGCAGCCAGTTCATGCAGCTGGCGCGCTACGGCCTGCCGCTGACGCTGGCCGGATTGTCCGTTGCGGTCTATTCGGCCTGTGACCGGCTCATCGTCGCTTATCTGCTCGGCAAGGACGCCGCCGGCATTTTCGGCGTCGCCGCCGATCTGCCGCGCCAGTTCATGGTCATGATCGCCTCCAGCGTCGCCGCTGCGACCGTGCCGCTGGTGTTCCGGTCGCTGTCGGAGAAAAACAGCGAGACGACGCGGGAGCGGCTGAGCGAGAGCCTTGAGTTGCTGCTCGTCGTCGTCGCACCCGTCGCCGTCTGGCTCGCGCTCGCGGCCGACCAGGTCGCGGGCACGCTCGTCGGCGTCGATTTTCGCGCCGGCGTATCGGCGCTGTTGCCGACGCTGGTGCTCGCGCGCTTCTTCGGCATCGCCAATCAATTCTATGTGCAGATCAGCTTCCAGCTCGCCGAGCGGCCGTTCATGCTGGCGGCGCAGTCGTTCCTCACGCTCGTTTTGAGCGTGGCACTGATGTTCGCGCTGGTCGCGGGCTACGGCCTTTACGGCGCGGCGCTCGCCACGCTCGCCACCGAAGCGCTCGGCTTCGTCGTCGCCGTCGCCCTGATGCGCCGCGCCCATCCCGTGCCGTTCGACGTCAACCGCCTCGCCGGCGTTGCGGCTTCGGCTGCGGCGATGGCGGGCGCTATCCTCGTTGCGCGGACGCAGGTCGGCGGTACCGGTATCGTGGCGTTGATGGTCGTCAGCTCCGCGGGTGGGGTTGCTTACGCCGCTGCGGCCTGGCTGCTCAACGTCGCGAATGTGCGGACGTTGTCGCTGCGCTTCCTGCGGACGTTCAACCGCAAGGCGCTGGGCGTATAGACCCGCGCGCTACCCCGCCAGAAAGCCGCCATCCACGGCAACGACGGTGCCGGTCGCATATTGCGAAGCCGGCATGCAGAGGAAGGCAACGGCGCCGGCAATGTCCTCCGGCTGTCCCCAGCGCTTGAAGGCGGTGCGATCGGCGATGCGCTGATAATGCGCAAGGTCGCTGCGGCCGGCGGCGTTGATCGCGGTTTCGATATAGCCGGGCGCGACCGCGTTGACGCGGATGCCTTCTTCGGCCCACTTCAAAGCCAGCGCCTTGGTCAGCATCACGACACCACCCTTGCTGGCGCAATAGGCGGGAATCCGCGGCAGCGCCAGCGTCGCGTTCATCGAAGCGATGTTGACGATCGATCCCGTCTGCTCCGCGAGCAGGGAGTGAAAGGCCATGCAGGTGCGGAACGTGCCGGTGAGATTGACGTCGAGCACCTTCATGAAGGTCTCGATCTCAAATTCCTTGTCGCGCGCGAGAATGCCGGCGCAATTGATCAGCGCGTCGACGCGCTTGTGCTTCCGGGCGAAGGACGTGACGGCTTCGTCATCGGTGACATCGAGCGTTGCGAGCGTGAGGCCCGCGCGCGGTTTGAGGAGGGTGCGGGCAAGATCGGCCTCGTTCGCGCCCGTTGCAGACACCGTCGCACCCAGATCGCAGAATTGATTGCTGATGGCGGCACCAATGTCGCCGGCGCCGCCGATCACGACGGCATGGAAGCCGGGGGCGAGGGAAAAGTTCGGATTCATCGGGAGTGTCTCACTTCAGGGATTTCGGAGGCGCAGCCGTCGACTCGCGGACGACTAGCGAGAAGTCGATCTCGCGATGCATGATGGTCTGCTCGCCGGCGAGGCTGCGCACCAGATATTCACCGGCGCGCTGCCAGGTTTCTCCGGTCGGTACGTGGATCGTGGTCAGGCTCGGCCGCAAATGCCGGCTCCAGTCGAGGTCGTCGAAGCCGACCACCGAGAGGTCACGCGGCACCGAAAAACCGCTGCGCTCGGCTTCGAGCAGCACGCCATAGGCGATGACGTCGTTGCCGCACACCACGGCTGTCGGGCGGTCCTCGAGGCCTAGGAGATAGCGCGCCGCCTCGCGCGCGTCGTCCAGCGTATAGGGCACCTCGACATGCCATTGCGAAGGCAATTCGAGCCCGTTCTCCGTCAGCGCGCGGCGAAAGCCGGCGACGCGGGCGCTGGCGCGGTCGTTGTTGCGCTGGAGCGCCGAGACGATCCCGATGCGGCGGTGGCCGAGCTCGATGACATGCGCGGCGGCGCGATGGGCGGCGGCTTCGTTGTCGGTGCCGACGCAAGGATAGGGCCGGTCGGGCTGGTAGATGCCGACATTGATGAACGGTACGGCATTGTCCGCCAGCAGCTTGCGTAATCCGTCGTGATGGCAATCGCCGCGCAGCACCAGGCCGTCGACACCGCGGCTGATCAGATTGCGCGCCTGCTGCAATTCGACGTCGAGATCGTAGCCGCTCGTTGTGAGAAACAGCATGTATCCGACCGACGACAGATATTGCTGCAGCGAGGCGATGCCGCGTGCGAACATCGTGTTGTCGATCGTCGGTACGATTGCGCCAAGCGTGCGCGAGCGTCGTGACGACAGGATGCGCGCCGGCGCGTGCGGGATGTAGCCGAGCGCGTCGATGGCCTGCTCGATGCGCGCCCGTAAGGAAGGGCTCACCGCGTCGGGGTTGTTGAGGGCGCGCGAGACCGATGCCGTCGAGACGCCGGCGCGGGCCGCCACGGCGCGGATGCCCTGTTTCACAGACTTGGCGTTGGTCAGTCTCATGAATGTAACGTTACATCGGGCATAGCGAACCGCATGGTAGCGGCAATGTCGCAAATCTGCCGCAGATTGTGCGGCTTGTCCATCGCTTGACACGGCGAATGCGAGGTCTATTTTGTAACCGTTTTCAAGCGCTGCTCAAACGTGTTCAAAATGGTCCGCCAGCTTAAGGCGGCCAGCCGGGAGGAGAGTTCGATGAAGGCCAGGATGCTCGCGACCCACGTCGCGTTGCCCGTTCTCGCGATTGCTGCGGCGACCGCGCAGGCGCACGCCGCCGATTTCGACTGGATGAAGTTCAAGGGCAAGACCGTCACCTTTCTCGCCAACAACAATCCGGTGTCGCAGGCGCTGCTGACTTACAAGGCCGATTTCGAGAAGCTGACCGGCATGACCCTCAAGGTCGACGGCTATCAGGAACAGCAGATGCGCCAGCGTCTGGTGACCGTCATGAATGCGAACAGCGACGAGGTGGACGTGTTCATGACGCTGCCCTCGCGCGAGGGCGAGCAGTTCGCCGCCGCCGGCTGGTACGGCGATCTCACCGCGATGGCCAAGAACGAGGTGGCCAGGGAATACGACTCCAACGGGTTGAGCCAGGCCCTGCTGAAGGCCGCGACCTTCGGCGGCAAGCTGACCAGCATGCCCATGAACATCGAAGGCCCGATCTTCTATTACCGCACCGACATCTTCAAAAAGTGCGGTCTCGAGGCGCCGAAGACGATCAAGGACGTCGAGGCCGCTGCCGAGAAGATCAAGAGCTGCGACAGCACCGTGACGCCGTTCGTCTCGCGCGGCCTCAAGCCCGCGATTGCCTATACCTTCAGCAACATGCTGCACAATATCGGCGGCAGCTATGTCGCAAACGGCAAGTCGAACCTCTGCTCGGCCAAGGGCAAGGAAGCGCTCGACACCTATAGCCGGCTGCTGCGCGATTTCGGACCGCCTGGCGTCGTCAACTACAGCTTCCAGCAGATTTCGGCGCTCTACCGCAGCGGCCGCGCCGCGATGGCGTTTGAGTCGTCGAATGAGTTGCGCACGGTGATGGAAGGCGGCGCGCGCCTGAAGGACACCGGCCTGCTGCCGTTCCCGGCGGGCGATGCCGGCCAGGTGCCGACCACGATCGGCTGGGGCATGGCAGTGTCCTCGCACAGCAAGCAGCCGGATGCGGCTTGGTACTTCGTGCAATGGGCGACCAGCCCAGAGGTGCAGAAGAAGATGGCGCTTCAGGGCATTGCCCCGCCGCGTCCGTCGGTCGCCAAGGATCCCGAATATCGCAAGTGGATCGACGAGGAGCCGGTCCGCAAGGAATGGCAGGCCGCGCTCGACGTGCTCGCAACGAAGGGCTCCTCCGAGGTCGGCTATCCCATCGTCGCCAATCCGCAATCGCGCGAGTTCATCGGGCAGGCGGTACAGGATCTGATCCTGAAGCAGAAGACCGTCGATCAGGCCTGCGCGGATGCCGACAAGGCGCTGGATGCGCTGATCGCGCTGAACTAACGGCCTCATTCCGGCAGGCTTGCTGCCTGCCGGCACCCAACTCGATCGAGGACACGAACGCATGTCTGATACGGCTGCGACACTCACGCAGGACCGGCAGAAGCTGGAGATGGCGGCGCTCTCGGCGCCGGCCGTGGTCTTCACGGTCGCGATGATCGCGTTTCCGGTCGTCTATACGATCTGGCTCGGCTTCCAGACCTTCTCCTCGACCGGCAAGCAGTCTTTCGCGGGCCTCGCCAATTATTCGAAGCTGATCTCCGATTACGAATTCTGGCACGGGCTGTGGATCACCATTGCGCTGTTCGTGCTGTCCTTGGTGCTGCAGCTCGTCTTCGGCGTCTGGCTGGCGCTGGTGCTGTTCCACGCCAAGCGGCTGCCAGGCATCGTGCGCTCGCTGTTCATCTCGCCCTTCATGATGCCGCCGGTGGTGGCGGGTATGATGTGGCTGGTGATCCTCGATCCGTCGCTCGGTGCTGCCAACTATATCCTTCAGTCGTTCGGCCTGCCGCCGTCGGACTGGCTGGCCTCGCCGACCTGGGTCATTCCGACCGTGGCTCTGATCGACAGCTGGCAGTGGACGCCTTATGTCGCCCTGATCGTGCTGGGCGGCCTGCAATCCCTGCCGCCGAGCGTCTACGAGGCGGCGCAGATCGACGGCGCGTCTCCATTCAGGACTTTCCAGCGCATCACGCTGCCGCTGCTGCTACCGACCATCGTCACCGCGGCGATCCTGCGGAGCGTCGATCTGCTGCGCTTCTTCGACATCATTTACATCACGACCCAGGGCGGCCCGGGCAACGCCTCGAACACGCTCAACATCTACGGCTTCAGGGTCGGCTTCGAATTCTTCAACATCGGCTATGCCAGCGCCCTGATGCTGACGCTGACGGCGATCGTGTTCGGCGCCGTGCTCGCCTTCAACCGCTTGCGCGGCGCAGTGGCCTGGTGATGTCATGAACGATGCCGCCAACACCGACCGCTGGATCCGCTGGCTCAACACGGTGCAGCTCCTGCTCGCCGGCGTGCTCATCATGGCGCCGACGGTCTGGATGGTGCTGTCCTCGTTCAAGCCGTCGTTCGAGGTCACCGCCTATCCGCCGACGCTGAGCTTCTCGCCGACGCTGGAAAACTATGTCGAGCTGACCAGGACCACACCGTTCCTCAGCTACGCGCTCAACAGTCTCATCGTCACCGTTGGCTCGACCGCACTCGGTCTGCTGTTTGGAATTCCTGCTGCCTTCGCCGTCTCCTGGACGCGGATTTCGTGGCCGGCCATCCTGACCCTCGCCGCGCGCATGGCGCCCGGCACGTTGTTCCTGCTGCCGTGGTACGTGATGTTCCGGCAGGTCGGCATGATCGGCTCCTACACCGCGCTGATCCTCAGCCATGCCGTCATCACGCTGCCGATCGTGATCTGGGTTTTGCTGCCGTCCTTCGACGGCATTCCGCGCAGCGTGTTCGAGGCGGCGCAGGTGGATGGGTGCAGCGTCACGCGCATCCTCTGGCGCATCGCGCTGCCGCTGGTGGCATCAGGCGTCGCCGTCTCGGCGATCCTCGCCTTCGTGTTTTCGTGGAACTACTTCCTGTTTGCGCTGGTGCTCTCCAACGGCGACACCAAGACGCTGATCGCGGCGGCCTTCAACTTCATCGGTGAGGGCTCAACGCAATGGGGCGCTCTCATGGCTGCGGCGACGCTGATCGCGTTGCCGCCGCTGGTGCTGGCGGCCCTGGTTCAGCGCTGGCTGGTGTCCGGACTGACGCTCGGTGCGGTGAAAGGCTAGGTATCGAAATGAACGTGTCGCCCCGTCCGAACTCGATCATGCAGGCCGCGGTCTTCCACGGCAATGACCGCATCACCATCGAGCGCGTCGCGATGCCCGATGTCGGCCCAAGTGAAGTGCTCGTCCGCGTCTCGCGCACCGCGCTGTGCGGCTCCGACTTCAAGCTCTGGCACAAGGGCGCCGAGTTCACCGCCGGCCATGAGATCTTTGGTGTCGTCGAACAGCCCGGTCATCGCCTGCATGGCCGCCGCTGCGCCGTCTATATCCCCTTGCACTGCGGCCACTGCCCCGCTTGCAAGCGCGGCGATACCCAGATGTGCCTGGAAGTCTCCAGCCTGATCGGTTGGAACAGGCCCGGCGGCTATGCCGAATATGTGCCGGTGCCGGAAAACTGCCTGCTGCCGGTGCCTGATGATATCGAGGACAGCCTTGCGCCGCTGCTGCTCGACACCATCGGCACCTCAGGCCACGCCGTCCGCTTTGTCAGCCGCGTGGTGCCGCCGAGCGAGGCCGGTCCAGTTCTCGTCATGGGCGCGGGGCCTGTCGGCCTTGGCGTCGTGCTGGCGCTCCGCGCGCTCGGCTACGACGACATCCACGTTGCCGATCCCAACGCGGCACGGCTGAAGATCGCACAGTCTTTTGGCGCAAAGGCGCACCCGGTCGGAGATACCTCGAAGCGCTTCGCCCTCATCATGGAATGCTCCGGCGCCCATGCGGCGCGCAACCTCGGCATCGAGCTGGTCCTGCCGCGCGGTGCGCTGGTGCTGGTCGGCGAGAACGCCGCGCCCTGGACCATCGAGGAAGGCAAGGTCTTCCGCCGCAAGGACTTTTACATGATCCGGACCTTCTATTTCCCGGTCTCGGATTTCGAGCCGAATGTCGAGCTGCTGCGCAAATACAAGGACGAGTACCGCGTCCTGGTCGATGGCGAGTTCGGCCTGTCGGCTCTGCCAGAGAATTTCGCCCGCTTCGCCAAGGGCGAGCTGATCAAGCCCGTGCTGGCACTGGACTGAGCGATCATGGCTTCGATCTCGATCCGCAACCTCACCAAGCGCTACGGCAATTTCACCGTGATCCCCGATCTCAATCTGGAGATCGCGGACCACGAATTCGTCGTGTTCGTCGGCCCGTCCGGCTGCGGCAAGTCGACCTTGCTGCGGATCATCGCGGGCCTCGAGCCGATTTCGTCGGGCGATCTCTACATCGGCGACAGGCGCGTCAACGGCGTCCAGGCTGCGCAACGCGATATCGCGATGGTGTTCCAGGATTACGCGCTCTACCCGCACATGCGGGTCTACGACAACATGTCGTTTGCGCTGGAGCTGAGAGGCACACCGAAGGCCGAGATCGACGCCCGCGTGAGGCGTGCGGCCGCACTGCTGCACATCGAGCCCTATCTCGACCGCAAGCCGAAGGAGTTGTCCGGCGGCCAGCGCCAACGCGTCGCCATGGGCCGCGCCATCGTGCGCAATCCCAAGGCCTTTTTGTTCGACGAGCCGCTCTCCAATCTCGATGCGAAGCTGCGCGGGCAGGTGCGGGCGGAGATCAAGGCGCTGTCGCAGGAGCTGAAGACCACCATGGTCTTCGTGACACATGACCAGATCGAGGCCATGACCATGGCCGACCGGATCGTCGTGCTCCAGAGCGGCACGATCCAGCAATACGATACACCGGAGACGGTTTACGAGCGGCCCGCCAACCAGTTCGTCGCCGGCTTCATCGGCTCGCCCGCGATGAATTTCTTCCCGGTCGAATGGCGTCAGGAGCGCGCGATCCTGTCGCAAGGCGGAACGGTGGTGCCGCTGGACGGCGAGACCGCTGGCTGCCTGAGCAAGGCCGGCAACGCCGTGCTGGGCATTCGCCCCGAACATTTTGCTGTGGCTGCGGATGCCGCTGATGGCATCGCGATCAACGTCAGGCTGGTCGAGCCGCTCGGCTCGGACACGCTGATCCATTTCGATCTCGCCGGCGGCTCCGCCATCGCGCGGGTCGATCCGGCGCTGCGGCCGAAGGTTGGTGATCGCATCAATCTGCGCCCACAGTCGGGCAAGACGCATTTGTTCGCTGCATCCAACGGACAGGTCTTGCGGTGAGTGCGTCGGCAAACATCGGCGATCTCTCGGCGCTGGCGGACCTCGCGTCCGGCACGAAGCCCGTGCACGTGATCTGCCTCGGCCTGTCCGCGCTCGACCAGGTCTGGCGCGTCGATCGGCCGTTCGCGGGTGGAAGCGAGAAGATCAAGGCGGTCGAGTACGGCACGCTCGGCGGCGGCATGGCCGCCAACGCTTCTGTTGCGGTGGCAAAGCTCGGCGCATCCGTCGCGTTCTGGGGGCGGGCAGGGAATGATGCCGCGGGCCATGAGATGAAATCGGCCTTCACCGCTGAAGGCGTCGATGTCGAGAATTTCCGGCTGTTCCCCGATGGCCGCTCGTCGGTCTCCGGGATCATCGTCGATAGCAGCGGCGAGCGGCAGATCGTGAATTTCCGTGGCCTTTACCCAGAGACCGCAGACTGGCTTCCGCTCGAAGCCGTAGCGCGCGCGTCCTCCGTGCTGGCTGATCCGCGCTGGGTCGAAGGCGCCGCGACGTTGTTTCGGGAAGCGCGATCGCGCGGCATTCCGACGGTGCTCGACGGCGACATGGCCGATGCTGAGGTATTCGAGCGGCTGCTGCCCTTAGCCGATCACGCCATCTTCTCCGAGCCCGCGCTCGCCGCCTTTGCCGGCTCGGCCGAAGATAGATCTCTCGCAGCCCTTGCGCGCTTCGGCTGCCGCGTCATCGCCGTTACGCGCGGCGAGGGCGGCGTGAGCTGGTACGAGAACGGCCAGCTGCACCGGCAGGCCGCCTACGCCGTCGACGTCGTCGACACCACGGGCGCGGGCGACGTCTTCCACGGCGCCTATGCGCTCGCGATCGGCGCCGGCCTCGATGTGCGCGCCGCCATGGCGTTTTCGGCGGCGACGGCCGCCATGAAATGCCGCCACGCCGGCGGCCGGAACGGAATCCCCGATATCAACGAGTGTCTTGTATTCATGAGGACGAAGCCATGAGAACGATTGGAAAGAACCGCGGCCTGGCACGGCTTGCTGACGCGGATGGCCATTTTCGCATGGTCGCGCTGGATCAGCGGCCGCCATTGTTCGATGCCATTGCGAAGGCAAAGGGGATCACGCGGGACCAGGTCGAATATTCCGACGTCACGGCGGCCAAGCGTCTCTTGGTCGAGAACCTCGCGCCGCATTGCAGCTCGATGCTGTTCGACCCGAACTTCGCAGTGCCTGCCGCGATCGACCTGCTGCCGCCGCGCTGCGGTCTGATCATGACGCTGGAAGAGCACCGCGTTGAGGAAACCGCGGGCGGCCGCAAGTCGCGCGCGATCACCAATTGGAGCGTGGAGAAGATCCGCGCCATGGGCGGCGACGCCGTCAAGGTGCTGGCCTGGTACCGGCCGGACGCCGATGCCGCGGTGAACGAGCACCAGAAGCGTTTCGTGCGCGAAATCGGCGAAGACTGCGCCCGTCACGATATCCCGTACGTGCTCGAGTTGCTGGTCTACCCGTTCCTCGGCAGCGCCAATCACACGGCCGATTACGTGGAATCGCCCGGCAAGCTCCCGGGCCTCGTCATCGACAGCGTGCGTGAATTCGCAAAGCCTGAATACGGCGTCGATCTTCTCAAGCTGGAGAGCCCGCTTGCAGCCAACAGCCTGCCGGCGCGTGACGGCAGCACGGAAGCAAAGGCGGCGCAGAAGGAGTTCGATGCGATCGGTGATATCTGCCGCGAACGCAGCATCCCCTGGGTGTTGCTGTCGGGCGGCGCTGCGCCTGAAAAGTTCGAGCGCGTGCTCGACTACTCCTATGCCGCAGGCGCAAGCGGTTTCCTGGCGGGCCGTACCATCTGGCTGGATGCCGTCCTGAAGAACTTTCCGGACCGCGCAGCGGTGTCGGCCAGCCTGCGCAAGGATGGCCTCGGGGTGCTGGAACGGCTCAATCAACTGACCACGGCCAAGGGCACGCCGTGGAAGGCGCGCTTCCCGGTGTTCGCTGATATCAAGCAGGAAGGTGACTTCGCGCGCGCCTACTGAGATGGTAACGGTCCCGCGTGGTCTCAACTCGATCGCAGGATCTGCAACATGACTGACAGCTTCACCATCCGCTCGATCGAGGCCTTCTGCTATCGCTATCCCTTGGCGACGCCGGTGGTGACGTCGTTCGGCAAGATGCTCAACCGTCCGGCCGTCTTCGTTCGCGCGCTCGACGAGGACGGTGTCGAGGGGTGGGGCGAAGCCTGGTCCAACTTTCCTGCACCGGGCGCCGAGCACCGCGCCCGGCTTGTCAATGAAGTGCTGGCTCCGGGGCTTGTCGGGCGCAGGTTCGACAGTCCCGCCCAGGCTTTCGAGGTCCTGACGAAGGGGACCGAAGTGCTGGCGCTTCAATGCGGCGAGCCCGGTCCGTTCGCGCAGGCTGTTTCGGGCATCGATCTCGCGCTGTGGGACCTCTCCGCGCGTCGGCGGCGCTTGCCGCTGTGGCGGCTTCTCGGTGGGCAGTCGCGCAGGATCAAGGTCTATGCCAGCGGCATCAATCCGGGCGGCGCCGCGCAGACGGCCGAAGCCGCGCTCGCGCGTGGCCATCGTGCGTTGAAGCTGAAGGTCGGCTTCGGTGCCGAGACCGACCTCGCCAATCTGGCCGCGCTGCGCGCGATCGTCGGTGCAGGCATGCTCGCTGCCGATGCCAATCAGGGCTGGTCGGTCGATCAGGCGCTGGAGATGGTGCCGCGGTTGGCCGCGTTCGATCTGCGATGGCTGGAGGAGCCCATCCGCGCCGACCGGCCGCGCGAGGAATGGCGCCGGCTGCGGGCAGCCGCGAAAATGCCGATTGCCGCGGGCGAGAACATTTCGAGCGTCGAGGGATTCAAGGACGTCCTGGCCGAAGACGTGCTCGGCGTCGTTCAGCCCGACATCGCGAAATGGGGCGGACTGAGCGCATGCGCTGGCGTCGCGCGCGACATTCTGAAGGCGGGCAAGACGTTCTGCCCGCATTATCTCGGCGGCGGCATCGGACTGCTCGCCTCGGCGCATCTGCTGGCGGGCATCGGCGGCGACGGTTGGCTCGAGGTCGATGCCAACGACAATCCGCTGCGCGACCGGTTCTGCGGTGCCGTTGCCAGTGTCACGGATGGTACGATCGTCCTCGGCGAGGAACCGGGGCTCGGATTCACGCCCGACCTGTCGGGAATCGCGAACTATCGCAGCCTGTAGACGGCTGCGACACCTGCGTCGTCAGGCGCCGCGCAGGCCAGTTTCCCCTTGCGTTCTATTCCTCGTCGCGGAAAGCTGCCGGCGAGACGGGTAGCCGCCTTCACATTTCATAACGATGGCCGGAGCCATGTCTCGCCGAGCTTGAAAATCAAAGTTCGTTCTGCTCATTAGGGATCTGCAATTGCGCTGCAACATGCGCAAAAAGCCCATCGACTAAAGTCGATAGCCAGCGAGGAAACGAAAAAATGCGCAAGCTCACTTTGGCCATTGCCGTGATCGCCCCGATGCTCGGTCATGCCGCGTCGGCTGAGGACACCCTCAAGATCGGCTACATCGATCCGCTCTCCGGCGGTGGTGCCAGCGTCGGCGAGGGTGGTCTGAAGACATTCCAGTATCTGGCCGACGAGCTCAACGCCAAGGGCGGCATTCTCGGCCACAAGATCGAGATCGTGCCGCTCGACAACAAGACCAATCCGCAGGAAAGCCTGGTGCAGGCCCAGAAGGCGATCGACGCCGGGGTCCACTACATCACGCAAGGCAACGGCTCGTCCGTCGGCGCGGCGCTGTCGGATTTCGTCACCAAGAACAACACGCGCAATCCCGGCAAGGAAGTGCTGTACTTCAACTACGCCGCCGTCGATCCCAGCCTGACCAACGAGAAGTGCAGCTACTGGCATTTCCGCTGGGATGCGAGCTCCGACATCAAGATGGAGGCGCTCACCAACTACATGAAGGACACCGCCTCGATCAAAAAGGTGTACCTGATCAACCAGGACTATTCGTTCGGTCAGTCCGTCCGCTCCGACGCGCGCAAGATGCTCGGCGCCAAGCGGCCCGACATCCAGATCGTCGGCGACGAGCTGCATCCGCTGCTGAAGGTCACCGATTTCTCGCCCTATATCGCCAAGATCAAGGCGTCCGGCGCCGACAGCGTCGTTACCGGCAACTGGGGCCAGGACTTCGCTCTGCTGCTCAAGGCTGCCGCTGACGCCGGCCTGAAGGTCAACTGGTACACTTATTATGCCGGCGGCGCCGGCGGCCCCACTGCCGTCAAGCAGACCGGTCTCGATCATCAGGTCTTCCAGATCACCGAAGGCTTTGCGAATTCCGGCAACAAGGTTGCGATGGATTACGAGAAGGCGTTCCGCGCCAAGGTCAATCTGTCGCTCTGGTACCCGCGTGCGGTCAACGAGATGCGCATGTTCAAGGCGGCTGCCGAGAAGGCCAACTCGATCGACCCCGTGAAGGTGGCGGCGGCGCTCGAGGACCTGAAGTTCGAGGTTCTGGACGGCGGCACCGGCATCATGCGCAAGGACGACCACCAGTTCCTTCAGCCGATCTACATTTCCTCCTTCGGCAAGCTGACCGAGAATGAGCCCTTCGACGAGGAAAACACCGGCTGGGGCTGGCACCTCGTCTCCAAGGTCGACACGGCGCAGGCCATGGTCCCCACGACCTGCAAGATGGCGCGGCCGTAATCACGACATCCGTCGTTTTCCCGCGGCCGACATCGGTCGCGGGAAGGCGGTGGCCGGACTATTCTTGATTGGGCGATGTTCACCGGGGCCATCAGGCCCCGGACAGAGACGAGTGCGCTGTGCTTGAACTCATTGTCATTTCGACCCTGAACGGCGTGCTGTTCGGCATGCTGCTCTTCCTGCTGTCGAGCGGGCTGACCGTCATCTTCAGCATGATGGGCGTGCTCAACTTCGCGCATGCCAGCTTCTACATGCTCGGCGCCTTCTTCGGCTTCCAGCTCACCAAGTGGATCGGCTTCTGGCCGGCGCTGGTGCTGGCGCCGCTACTGGTCGGCGCCATCGGCATGGCGGTGGAGCGCTACGGCCTGCGCAACACCCACAAGCACGGCCATGTCGCGGAATTGCTGCTGACCTTCGGTCTGGCTTTTGCGATCGAAGAAATCGTGTCGATGATCTGGGGCAAGAGCCCGGTCGACTATCGCGTGCCGGCGCTGCTCGACTTCCCGGCCTTCACGATCTTCTCGACCAACTATCCCGCCTACAAGATCTTCATGCTGGCCGTGTCGGTCGTGATCTTCGTGGCGCTGCTGGTCGTGCTCAAGCGCACCCGCGTCGGCCTGATCGTGCAGGCGGCGCTGACGCATCCGCACATGGTCGGGCATCTCGGCCACAATGTCGGGCGCGTGTTCATGGTGGTGTTCGGCGTCGGCAGCGCGCTCGCCGGCATTGCCGGCGTCATTGCCGGACCGGCCCTGGTGACGCAGTCGGACATGGCCGCAGCACTCGGGCCCATCCTGTTCGTCGTCATCGTGTTCGGTGGCCTCGGCTCCTTGCCCGGCGCTTTCATCGCCTCGCTCGTCATCGGACTGGTGCAGACCTTTGCGGTGGCGCTGAACGGCTCGCTGGCGAGTGCGTTCGGACCGCTCGATCCGTCGACGGGACCGTCGGTCCTCACCGACATCTGGAACGTCACGATCGCGCAGGTCGCGCCGATCGTTCCCTATATGCTGCTGGTGCTCATTCTGATCGTTCGCCCCATGGGCCTGATGGGGACGCGCGAGTCATGACCGCCAAACCGATTTCGACATCGAAGCCCGCCGGCGACGGCCTGCGCTTCTACGGCGTCTGGCTGATCGGCATCGCAGCGCTGATCGTCCTGCCGCTGATCTTCTCCTCCGGCGGCTCGCTGACGTCGTTCAGCCTGATCGGCATCGCGATCGTCTTCGCGCTGTCCTACAACATCCTGCTCGGCCAGACCGGACTGCTGTCGTTCGGTCACGCCGTGCATTACGGCCTCGGCGGCTTCGCGGCCTGCCACATGATGAATGCGGTGGTGTCGCACGGCTGGCCGATCCCGCTGCCGTTCATTCCGCTGTTCGGCGGGATCGGTGGTCTCGTCTTCGCTGTCATCATCGGCTGGGTCATGACCAAGCGCGCCGGCACCGTGTTCGCGATGATCTCGCTCGGCATCGGCGAATTGGTGGCGTCGTCCTCACTGATCCTGCGCTCGGTGTTCGGCGGCGAGGCCGGCATCACCACGGATCGCACGGCGTTGCCCAAGATGTTCGGCTGGTCGTTCGGGCCGCAGCTTCAGGTCTATTATCTGATCGCGTTCTGGCTGGTGCTGTCGGCCATCGTGATGTACGCGCTGACCCGGACGCCCCTGGGACGGATCAGCAATGCCGTCCGCGACAATCCCGAGCGTGTCCAGTTCATCGGCTACGATCCTCACGTCGTTCGATATCTCGCTTATTGCTTTGCCGGGTTCTTCGCGGGCGTCGCCGGCGGCCTGACCGCGATCAATTTCGAGATCGCGAACTCCGCGCTGCTCGGTGCGATCCAGTCCGGTCTGGTGCTGTTCTCCACCTTCATCGGCGGCATCGCCTATTTCTTCGGGCCGATCCTCGGCGCGATCCTGGTGACCTATCTCCAGCTCGGGCTGACAGGCCTCACCAGCGTCTGGCAGCTCTATTTCGGCATCATCTTCATCGGCATCGTGATGTTCGCGCCGGGCGGTATCGCCGGCCTGTTGATGATGCACCGGCCGCTGGTTCGCGCCGGAACGCTGTGGACGGTGATCCCGTCCTATCTCGTCGCTATTGTGCCGACCCTGGCGCTCGCCTGCGGCGTCATCCTCACCATCGAGACGGTCGCGCGCTATTCCGGCGGCGACCCGATCAACCTGTTCGGCATTCCCTTCAATGCGAAGTCCCCGGTGACGTGGATTTCCGCAGCAGTTCTCGTCGTCGGCGGTGCGTTCGTCGCGCGGCTGAGCTGGCGGAGGATCGCGGACGCGTGGGACAGGGCTGCGACGGTCGCCCGTGACCGGGGGTATCTGGCATGAGCGGAGCGGTATCTGGCACGAGCGGAGCGGTATCTGGAAAGAACGCAGCCATCGAAGTCCGCGCCGTCGAAAAGCGCTTCGGCAATGTCGGCATCATCCGCGACCTCAACCTCAGCGTCGCGAAAGGCGAGCGTCACGCCGTCATCGGCCCGAACGGCGCCGGAAAATCCACGACGTTCAATCTGATCAGCGGCCACATCAAGCCGACCTCGGGCGAGGTGAAGCTGAACGGCGATGTGATCTCCGGCCTGCGGCCGTTCGAGATCAACCGGCGCGGCCTGTCGCGCTCGTTCCAGGTCACCAACGTGTTCGCCCGCATGTCGGTCTGGGAGAACGTCCGCTGTGCCGTGCTGTGGGCGACGGGGCATCGCTACGCCTTCTGGAAGAACGTCGACAGCCTGCCGGAAGTGCGCGAGCGCACGGCCCAGATCCTGGACGACATCCATCTCACCCATCGGCGCGATGTTCCGGCGGGACTTCTGACCTATGCCGAGCAGCGCGAGCTCGAGATCGGCATCACCATCGCGAGCGGGGCCACGGTCGTCATGCTCGACGAGCCGACCGCCGGCATGAGCCACGCCGAAACCGACCGCGCGGTGTCGCTGATCCGGCGACTGACCGAGGGCAAGACCCTGGTCATCGTCGAGCACGACATGAGCGTCGTATTCGGCCTTGCCGACCGCATCTCCGTGCTGGTCTACGGCCACATCATCGCCTCGGGCACGCCGGAAGAGATCCGGCGCGATCCGAAGGTCAAGGAAGCCTATCTCGGCGAGGAAGCGCATTGATGCTCGAGGTCAGGGATCTCCACGCCTATTACGGCAAGAGCCACATCCTCCAGGGCGTCGACCTTGACGTCGCCGCGGGCGAGGTCGTGAGCCTGCTCGGCCGCAACGGTGTCGGCCGCTCGACCACGGTCAAGGCGATCATGGGCGAGGTCGCGCCGCAAGGCACGATCCGCTTCAAGGGCAAGGACATCGCCGGCCTTCCCAGCTACAAGATCGCGCACCTCGGCCTCGGCTATGTGCCCGAGCATCGCGATATCTTCCCGAGCCTGACGGTTCGCCAAAACCTCCTGCTCGGCGTCAAGGACACGCGCCGCCCCGGCAAATGGCGGCTTGAGGACATGCTCGAGATGTTCCCCAATCTCGCCGCGCGTGCCGATACGGCCGCAGGCGTGCTGTCGGGCGGCGAAAAGCAGATGCTCACCACCTGCCGGACGCTGATGGGCGATCCGGACCTGATCATGATCGACGAGCCGACCGAGGGTCTCGCCCCGCTCATCGTGCAGCAGGTCGGCGATCTCATTGCGCGCATCGCGCAGGCCGGCGTCGCAATCCTGCTGGTCGAGCAGAAGCTCTCGATCGCGATGCGGATCTCGAAGCGCGTCTACATCATGGGTCACGGCCGCGTCGTGTTCGAGGGGACGCCGGACGAGCTCAAGGCCAATGCCGCCGTGCGCCAGGAATGGCTTGAAGTCTGACGCATGGCTCGAGGTCTGACGCTCACATTGCCGTGTAACGAGCGCGCAAAATAGAACGGCTGCAAGCCGCGCATGCGCATCTGAATTCTTCGCTACATCTCACGCTTCATAATCCTTGTATCGTCGCGCTCGCCGGCATCGCAATCGATGCGGCCGATGATAACCAAGAAGAAAGTGGAGGGCGCCGGCGGCAGCCTGTGAGCTCGCGCGTCGATGCGTCTTGCCTGGGAAGGAGATGCCGAGCATGTCGGGAAGACAACTGGTCCGTGGAGTCGTTGCTCTGCTTGCGGCGCTGGGCGCCGCTTCGGCCGCGACGGCCGGAAACTACGACACCGGCGCGACCGACACGTCGATCAAGCTCGGGCAGACCATGCCCTACTCGGGACCGGCCTCCGCCTATTCCGCGATTGGCCGCGCCGAGATCGCCTATTTCAAGATGCTCAACGACAAGGGCGGCATCAACGGCCGCAAGGTCGAGCTGCTCAGCATGGACGACGGTTATTCGCCGTCGAAGACGGTCGAGCAGATTCGCCGCCTCGCCGAGAGCGACGAGGTGCTGGCGATGTTCTCGATGCTCGGCACCGGTCCCAACATCGCCGCGCAGAAATACCTCAACGCCAAGAAGATCCCGCAGCTGTTCCCGTCGAGCGGCGCCAGCCGCTGGAACGATCCGCAGCATTTTCCCTGGACCACCGGTTCGCAGCCGACCTACCGGACCGAAGGCCGCATCTATGCCAAGTGGATTCTTGCGAACAAGCCGAATGCCAAAATCGCCGTCATCACGCCGAACGAAGATCCCGGGCGCGACTATCTCGCCGGCTTCAAGGAAGGGTTAGGGGAGCACGTCAACCAGATCGTGTCCGAGGCCACCTACGAGACATCGGATCCGACCGTCGACTCCCAGATCGTCAAGTTCAAGGCCGCCGGCGCCGACGTTGTTTTCAACGAGTGCACGCCGAAATTCGCGGCGCAAGCGATCAAGAAGATCGCCGAGCTCGGCTGGAAGCCGCAGATCATCCTTCCCGCCGTTTCCAACTCCGTCGGCTCCGTGCTGGTGCCGGCCGGGCTCGACAATTCCGTCGGCATCGTCACCGGTGCTTTCCAGAAGGATCCCGGTGATCCGCGCTGGGAGAATGATTCCGGCATGAAAGCCTGGCGCGAGTGGATGAAGACGTACAATTCGAGCGCCGATCCGGCCGACGTCTTCAACGTCACCGGCTACACCATGGCGCAGATCATGGAGCTGGTGCTGCAGCGCGCCGGCAACGACCTCACCCGCGCCAATTTGATGAAGCAGACGCAGTCGTTCAAGGACGTCGAATTGCCGATGCTGCTGCCGGGCATCAAGCTCAACACCTCGGCCGAGCAGGTGACGCCGATCCGGCAGTTGCAGATGGCGCGCTTCAACGGCAAGTCCTGGGAGCTGTTCGGCGACGTGATCGGCGAATAGGATCGACGCAGTGTGACGGGCGGGCTGGCACAGCCTTGCCCGCCCGTCTTATCCCACAGTTGCTTCCTCCAACGACAGTGAAACGACGATGACACCGACCGGTCCCCTCAGCGGTATCCGCGTTCTCGATCTGACGAGCGTGCTGTTCGGCCCTACGCCGCGCAGATGCTCGGCGACTGGGGCGCCGATGTCATCAAGGTCGAGCCGCCCGCGGGCGATACCTGGCGCTACACCGGCGTGTTCCGGAACCGCGGCATGAGCGGCCAGTTCATGGCCGTCAACCGCAACAAGCGCAGCCTCGCGCTCGACCTGAAGCATCCTGACGGCAAGGCCGCGCTGGCAAAACTGATCCCGACGGTCGATGCGCTCGTCACCAATGTGCGACCCGCGGCGATGGCGCGGCTCGGCTTCGGTTACGAGGCCTGCGCAAAGCTCAATCCGCGGCTGATCTATGCCGCGGCGACCGGCTTCGGCCAGGACGGGCCGTGGGCGGCGCGCCCCGCATTCGACGAGATCATCCAGGCGGCTTCAGGCCTTGCGTCATCGATCGGATCGGACGAGGAGCCGGAATTCGTTCCGAGCCTGATCGGCGACAAGATCTGCGCGATGGCGATGGTCGGCGCGGTGTCCGCGGCCTTGTTCCGGCGCGAGCGCAGCGGGCAGGGCCAGATGGTCGAAGTCCCCATGCTGGAAACCATCGCCGGCTTCAACAGCATCGAGATGCTGGGCGGACACGCGTTCGATCCGCCGATCGGCCCGACCGGCTACATGCGGATGAAGAACCGGCGCCCGGTGCAGACCAAGGACGGCTGGCTGACGATGCTGCCTTACTCCGGAGACAATTGGTGCGCCTTCTTCGAGGCTGTCGGCCGTTCCGAGCTGATCGAGGAACTCGGGGTGCGCGATCCCGTGCTTCGTTCCCAGAACATCGACAAGGTCTATGACCGCATGAGCGAGATCGGGCCGACCCGCACCACCGCGGAGTGGGAGGAATTGCTGCTGCGGCTGGACGTGCCGCACACCGCCTTCGCCCGGCTCACCGAGATCGGCGAGCAGCCGCATCTCGCCGCCGTCGCATTGTTTGCGGATATCGATCATCCGACCGAAGGCCGAATCCGGCAGGCGCGGCCCGCGACGAAATTCTCGGAAAGCCCGGCCGGCATCCATCGCATGGCGCCGCGCCTCGGCGAGCATTCGCGCGAGGTGTTGCGCGAGGCCGGCCTGAGCGATGCGGAAATCCAGGCGGCGGTCGACAGCAAGGCGGTTGGTGTCGCGTCCTGAGTCGGCCGGCGTTCGGGAACCGACTCTCTGTGATGACGGTCACATCCTGCTGTCGCGGGCGGGTCTAGCGTAGGTCTGTTCATCTTCGCCCCGGATGCGGTCATGACCACCGCCGACTTTGCCTTCGTTCTGCGCAGGCTGGGCCTTGCTGCCGCCCTCATCTGCGTCCTCCTGAGCCTGACCGTGTTCGCGGTCCTGCTAATCGTGGAGCACGAACCGGTCGGGCAGGCTGCCGCGCACGCTCTGCCGCTCATGGTGTATGCGCTGTTCGGCCTGTTCGGCGCTGCAATGACCCGGCTGATCGGGCGCCGTACCCACTAACCGGACATTGTGCCGCAGCGATTCGTGACCAGCCCCGGGCCAGCTCCGGCCCCAGCCCATCTTCCGCCCGCGCGAGCCCTCGTATATGAGAGATTTGCCGCCTGATAGGTCCGAATATTGCCGGATACGGAACGCAAGGTGGCTGCGAATTCTTAATTCAAAGATCGCAATCTGACGTGATCGACGTAAGGCGCGGACTGGTACTGGACCGGGGAATGGCATGAAAGACCTGATGACGACGGCGCAATCCACCACGGCGATGCGGCGTTGGCGGCCCCCCGGACTTGTTGCGCTCGCAACGGCCGTTGCCCTGACGGCGCTGAGCGGAAGCGCCGAGGCGGCCAAGCAGGCCCGCCAGCCGGCCGAGGCGGTGGCGCCGCGCGAGGCCGGCGAGCCGATCATGGCGATCGTGTCGATCAAGAGCCAGCAGGTCACCTTCTACGATGCCGACGGCTGGATCCTGCGTGCGCCGGTCTCGACCGGCACGACGGGACGCGAGACGCCGGCCGGCGTCTTTGCCATCGTCGAGAAGGACAAGGACCACCGTTCGACCATGTATGACGATGCCTGGATGCCCAACATGCAGCGCATCACCTGGAACGGCATCGCGCTGCATGGCGGGCCGCTGCCCGGCTATGCCGCTTCGCACGGCTGCGTGCGGATGCCCTTCGGCTTTGCCGAGGGCCTGTTCGACAAAACCAACATCGGCATGCGCGTGATCATCTCGCCGAACGACGCGGCCCCGATCGATTTCACTCATCCCTCGCTGTTCGTGCCGAAGCGCGAGGCCATCGCGGCCGTGCCGAACCGGTCCGACAAGCTCTCCGCTGAAGCCGAGGAGGCGATCCAGGCTGCCGCCGAGGCCAAGAAGGCTGCGGCCGCGGCCGCGAAGGAGGCCGCGTCGCTTCCCGCATCGCTGCGCAAGCTGGAACAGCAGAAGGCCAAGGCCGACGCCGAGCTCGCTTTCGCCGACAAGAAGATCGCGGCCGCCAAGACCGATCAGGCGCGGGCGCAGGCCGAGGAACTGAAGCAGAAGGTTGCGACCAAGGCCGCCGACGCTGCGTCGGCGCTCGATGCCGCCAAGGCCACCGCGCAGCCGAAGCGCGACGCCGTTGCCGCCACCAAGGAGGCCGCAAAGGTCGCGGCAACCAGGAAGGCCGATGCCGTGACGGCTGCGACCGACGCCAAGCTCGCGCTTGAGCCGGTGTCCGTTTACATCAGCCGCGCGACGCAGAAGCTCTACGTGCGGCGGAACACGCACAAGCCGGCGCCGGATGGCGGCGGCGAAGTGTTCGACACCAGCATCGAGGTGCCCGTCACCATCCGCAATCCCGACCAGCCGCTCGGCACGCATATCTTCACCGCGATGGCGAAGGCCGATACCGGCCTGCGCTGGAGCGTGGTCACGATCGAGAACGGCGACGACGCCAAGGACGCGCTCGACCGCATCACCATTCCGCAGGACGTCTGGGATCGCATCGGGCCGACGGCATTGCCGCGTTCGTCGATCGTGATTTCGGACGAGCCGCTGAGTGCCGAGACCAACTACCGCACCGAGTTCGTCGCGGTGCTGAGCAATCATCCGCAGGGCGGCTTCATCACCCGCAAGCCGACCGCGCCGCCGCCGATGGAAATGGCAAGCGATGACAGCTGGGGCAATGGCGGCAACGGCTTCGGCTTCTTCTTCCAGCCGCAGCCGAACCCGCAGCCCGTCAATCCGCGCCGCCGCGGCCAGTATCAGTATTATCAGCCGGCGCAGCCGATGCAGCGGGGCTTCTGGTAGGACGGCGCGCCGCGCTGGGCCGCGTCATCGCCTGAGCTGAAGATATTTGTCGTCGGCGACCGCAGCGGCGCCGACGACGGGCATACCGGCTGTCTACTGTGGACCCGTCGACATGCCCTGCAACTGCCGAAGCGGATTGAGCGGGCCAAGCGGGATCAGCTCGAAGCTCATGAGATGAGCCTGCCCCAGGGGCAGCTTTTCGAGCATGTCATGAGCGGCCGCGATATCCGTGACGTTCAGGATGAACGCGACGCCGACACGATTTTGCAGCGAGTACCACTGGTCGATTTTGCCATCGAGATAGAGCTTCACCGTCTCGCGCACTTCCATCGGCAGGATGGCGCGCGCAGCGGCGACATCGGCGCCGGGGTTTACCGTGCCGATCGCGAGAATTCGGGTGGTCGGTGTCGGTGGCGTGGGTGATTGCGCTCGTCCGGGGACGGCGGAGGTCAGGCACAGGGCGAATGCCAGGAGACCGGCAGCGAGTGTAAGCTTCATTTGAAATCCTCCATGTTCCGAGGTTTACGCTCTTCATTTAGTCATGCTTCGCCGGCAGCGATTGCCGCACGTTGCATCGCCGCCGTGGAACGGCGGCGATGCGGGCCGGTTCGGAAGGTTGGTGGAAGCGTCGCGTCGGTCTGACGCGCGGTCACCTGCCCTGGATGAGCATGCCCAGCGGCGCGAGCGGACCGACTTGCATCAGCTCGTAAGTGGCGAAGCCGTGGGTGACGAGCGGCAGTGCTTCCACGGTCGCCTTGGCCTGTTCGAGGGATTCGACGTTCATCAGGAAGATCACGCCGGGCTTGTCCTGGCGAAACCAGAACTGCTCGATCTTCCCGTCGAGATAGAGCTTGAGCGTGGCCGGCACTTCCCTCGGCATGATCTGCTGCCGCTGCTCGGGTGTCGGTGCCTTGCCGATGTTACCGATGGCGATGACTTTCATGTGGGCTCCTTTGGATTGCTGCTTGTCAGTGGACGGCATCGGATCAAGGGCCTCCTGCAATGTTGGCAAAAACGCCATTTTTAGAGGCGTTTACGCCATCGATTCCTCGAGCGAACATCTGGAATAGCTTTGTTTGTTCAGATGATTGCTCTTATCTATCGATCGCGATGAAGGCCTTCGTTCCGGTTGCCGTTGCATCGCAAGCTAGGCTTGCTTCCGTTCGAACGGTAGTGTCGTAAACGACAACTTTGAGAGCGTTTCCGCCATGCGCATTCAATTGCTCGCCCTGGAGGGATTTTGGGACACCGGGCTGACCGTGACGCTCGATGCATTCACCATCGCCAACAATTTCGCAGCCGCTCAAACGGGCGGAGCGCCCCACTTCGATGTCTCAATTGTCGGCGTGCGGAAGAAGGTCCGATCCGGGCAGGGCTTTGCGATCCCCGTCAAATCGGTAACATCCGATCTGAAGCCGGACTGGGTCATCGTGCCGGCGTTGAATACGAGCCGGCCGGAACAGCTGATTCCGGCGCTCGACCGGCGCGATGTCAGAGAGGCAGTGAAACAGCTCCAGTCCTGGTACGCCGAGGGCGCGCGCATCGCCGCGTCCTGCATCGGTACCTTCGTGCTGGCGGAGGCGGGGCTGCTCGATGGACGGGACGCGACCACCACGTGGTGGCTGTCACCCTTGTTTCGCCAACGCTACCCCAATGTTCGACTCGATGAGGCACGCATGCTGGTGACATCGGACCGCGTCGTCACGGCGGGCGCTGCGATGGGGCATCTCGATCTTGCGCTGTGGTTCATACGCCAGGCGAGCCCCGAGCTCGCGGCCGTCGTGTCGCGCTATCTGCTCGCCGACCTGCGCTCCCTGCAGGCGCCCTTCATCATTCCCAATCACCTCGCGCAGGCCGATCCGCTCATCCAGCGTTTCGAGCGCTGGGCGCGCGAACATCTCAAGCAAGGGTTTTCGCTGCAGGAGGCCGCCAGTGCGCTCGCGACGAGCGCACGCACCTTGCAGCGCCGGTGCGAGTCGGTGCTCGGTAAGTCTCCGCTCTCCTACTTTCAGGATCTGCGAGTCGAGCGCGCGCAGTCACTGCTGCATGGCAGCGGTCTCGACGTCGATGCGATCGCCGCCGAGGTCGGCTATGAGGACGGCGCGACGCTCCGGACGCTCTTGCGGGAACGGCTCGGACGCGGCGTGCGCGAGCTTCGCGCAAACCTGCGCTGAGGGTCCGCACCTACGGCCGAGCCTCGATCACGATCGCCTGAATCTTGCCTTCGACCGCTCCGGACCCATGGCGCGATCGGAGTGCCTCGGCGACGAGGTCGGTCGCAGCCTGAAGCTTGCTGGCATCCCTGGCCTCGATCTCGCTCCGCAGCGGCGTACCCTGGCAGAGCGCGATCGCGACATACTCGGCCGACGGCGCGCGGCTCACCGCAGCAAGCGTTTGGATCGAGATGTGGCGGAAGCCCGCTTGTTCCAGATCGGCTCTGATAATGGCCTTGTCGTGATAGCCATGCGGCGTCCGCACCATGAAACGGGGCGGATCATCGGGAAACATTTTTCCGAGCGCGGCGGTGGCGTCGTCAGCGAACACGTTCTCCTCGATGCGGTCCCAGACGTTGAATACGAACGTGCCTTCCGGTCGCAACACCCGCTTTGCCTCGGCATAGCCTTTGACGCGGTCGGGAAAGAACATGACACCGAACTGGCAGCAGACCGCGTCGAACGCGGCTTCGTCAAAGGGCAGGGCGGTGGCATCCGCCTGACGCCATGTCATGCGCGGGTCCTCACCCTGGCGCTGCGCCGCGATCGCGAGCATCGGCTCGTTGAGATCGGTTGCGACGTAACGGATGCCGGGAGGCAGCGCCGCGGTCACGGCCCGCGTAACGGCGCCGGTACCTGCCGCGGTTTCCAGTATCGTCGACGGGGAAAGAGCCGCGATACGCTTCGCGATGTCGGCGGCGTAGTGGGCAAAGATCAGCGGGACGAGATACTCGTCGTAGATTTTCGGAATCGAGCCGGCGAAAACCTTGTCAGTGTTGGACATGCTTGCCTCGCTGAAGGTTCGGACACGAGGTTCATGCTACCATGGATCGCGGTCGTACCGCATCTGCGGCCTCTTCCGGTCGCAATCCTGCGGTCGGATTTTAAGGTTTCGCTCCGCCGACTTCGCGGATCGGCCGCGTCCCGTCCCAGGTCATCGCCGCCTGCCGGACCTTCTCGAAGAACGGCCCCTTGGTGCCGCTGATGTCGGAGATTTCGATGATGGTTCCTGGATGGGCCTGCGTGTCGAAATAGGCAAAGCGTCCCTTGTCTCCGCCGATCTGGCCTTCATGGCCTATCCTGTAGCCGAGCCCGAGTGCCTTGTCGTAGAGCGCCTGATAGTCGTGGCTCCAGTAGGACATGTGCTGGAGGCCCTCGTGGCCGGCGTCGAGGAATTCCTTGTACAGCGAGGGCGCATCGTTGCGCTGCTGGATCAGCTCGATCTGGAGATCGCCGGAATTGGCCAGCGCAATGCTCATCTCGACCGCGGAGTCCTGGCCGCGATGGCGGAACCAGTCGGTCTTGACGCGGTCCATGTAGTACCAGGGGCCGACGCCCATCACCTCGATCCAATGCTTCATCGCGGCCCGGATGTCCCGCACGACGTATCCGTTCTGGCGCACCGCGCCGAAAATGCGGCTCATGCCCGCGCTCCCTTCTGATCGCTCGCGATCGTCACTTGACTTCGATGCCTGCGTCCCTGGCAACCTGCTTCCAGGCCGCGATGTCGCGGGCGTTGATGTCGCGCTGCTCGTCGCCAGGCACGTATTGCGGCGTGATGCCGAGCCCCAAAAGCTTCTCCTTCACCTCGGCATCGCCCAGCGCGTCCTTCAACGCCGCCGACAATTTCTGTGCGATCGGCGGCGCGAGGCCGGCGGGACCATACATCGCCCAGGACAGGCTGCGGTCGAACGGCACGCCCTGTTCCTTGTAGGTTGCGACGTCAGGCAGGCTCGGCGAGCGCTCGCCGCAGGCGGCCAGCGCCTTGATAGAGCCGTCCTTCACCAGCGGCGTCGCGGTCGCCATGTCGAGCGTCGCGAGCGAGATGTGGCCGCCAAGCAGGTCGCCCGCGAGTTTGGCGATGCCGTTGAACGGCACGTGATCCATCTTGATGCCGGTCTGCTGCATCAGGATTTCCGCACAGAATTGTCCGGTCGAGCCGACGCCCCAGCTGCCGTACTGGATCGGCTCGCCCTTCTTGGAAAGCGCGATCAGGCCCTTGATGTCATTGGCAGCAAAGTCTTTGGTCGCCACCAGCATGATCGAGGACGTCCCGATGCGTCCGATCGTCGTAAAATCCTTGATCGAATCGTAGGGCAGTTTTGGATAGATCGCCGGCGCCAGCACATGCGTGGTCATGCCGCCGACGGTGATGGTGTAGCCGTCGTTCGGCGACGCCGCGACCATCTGCGTGCCGAGTGTGCCGGCAGCACCCGTGTGGTTCTCGATATAGACGCCCTGTCCTAGCGTCTTGCCCATCTTGTCGGCGAGCAAGCGGCCGATCACGTCGCCGCCGCCGCCGGCCGCATAGGGCAGAAGCATTTTGATCTTGTGGGTGGGGTAGGCGGCAGGATCCTCGGCGCGTGCCGGCAGCGCCGCCGACAGCAATGCGAGCAACGACAGCGTGACGGTGCGCAGCATCATGATGGCTTCCCCTAATCCTCGAAATGAAATCTGTAGGCCTCGCCGTGCCGGATCACGCGCCCGGCGGTCGGCGCCGGAAAATGGCCGGTGAGCAGATAGCTCGGCGTGTCCGCGAGCTCCTCCAGCAGCGCCATCCGCGTCGCGACCGCCGCGGCCGGATCGATGTCGGCGGCATTCGACAGCCACGGCGCGGCGCACTGGATGGGATGGTGGATGACGTCGCCCGACATCACCGCATGATCGTGGCCGCCATTGAGGTGGATCTGCATGTTGCCGGCGGTGTGGCCCGGCGCTGGCGCAAAGCGTAAGCCTGCGTCGCGATCGCTGAACACGCGATGATCGGTCTCGACCAGCTCGGCGAGGCCGGCGGCGACGACCGGCAGCACGGAGTCCTCGAAAGAGCCGTGGTTGACCGGGCGTTTCGGCGCGGCATTGTGCGCGGCCTCGAAGTGGCGGTACTCCTCGCGTCCCATCAGATAACGTGCGTTGGGGAAGGTCGGCACCCAGCGGCCGTCGAGGAGCCGCGTGTTCCAGCCGACGTGATCGACATGCAGGTGCGTGCACATCACGAAGTCGACCTCTTCAGGGGCAACGCCCAGCGCCTGCATGTTGTCGAGGTAAGGCCGGTTGAGGTTGTCCCACGCCGGCACGCGCGGCCGCGGCTTGTGATTGCCGCAGCAGGTGTCGACGATGGCGGTCCAGCGCGGCGTGCGCACGAGATAGGAGTGGTGGCTGAGGATGAAGCGTCCGGTCTCCGGTTCGATATAGCGGTGATCGAGCCAGCTCCGGTTCTCCGCGATCACCTCGTCGGTGACGTTGGCGAACAGCCAGGTCTTCTCGAAGGCAAGCGAAGGGATCTCGCTGACGAGATCGATCCGCATGCTGCCGATCCTGACCTGCCGCATGGGCTCAGTTCTTCAGGAGATCGCCGAACGGCACCCAGCGCGTGCCGTCGAAGCGGATGAGCTGGAGGCTCGTCATCGGCGTGTAGTGCTCGGGCGAATTGTTCACCGCGGTGCCGTTGATCAGCATCGGCAGCTTTACGTCCTTGAGCGTCGTGGCCTGCTTCAGCACATTGGCGCGGGTGAGGTCGTTTCCGGACGCCTTCAGCACCGTCACCAGCGTCTGCGCGATAGTGTAGCCGTAGACGTTGAGCCAGTCGTTCTTGTTGGCATCCGGCAAATACTTGTCCATGAACGCCAGCCATTCCTTGTAGCCGGCATCGTCCTTCGATGCGGGATCGGTGGCGTCCTTCAGGTACTGGCTGGAGATCACGCCGGTGGAATTGTCCTTGCCGGCCGGCTCCAGCACGCCGCTGATCGAGGCCGAGACATTGGAGATGATGGTGACAGGCTTCCACCCGATCTCGCCGATCTTGCGGATCGCCTGCGCCGCGAATTTTGGCGTTGCCGCCACCAGCACGATTTCTGCGCCTGCGGTCTTGAGCTGCAGGATTTGCGTATCGACCGTCGGCGCCGAGGTCTCGTAAGCCGCGCGCGCGACAATGGCCTCGCCGCTGCCGAGCCCTTCCTCCAACGCCTTCAGATAATCCTTGCCGAGATCGTCGTTCTGGTAGAGCACGCCGATCTTCGCGTTGGCATGGCTCGCCTTGATGTACTTCGCGTAGGCGATCGCCTCGTCGCGATAGGTCGGCTGCCAGCCAACGGTCCACGGAAAGTTCTTGGGATCGTCCCATTTCGCGGCGCCAGAGCCCAGGAAGAGCTGCGGCACCTTGCGGTCGTTGAGATATTTGTGCACGGCGCTGTTGGTCGGCGTGCCGACGCCGCCGAAGATCAGCAGCACCTCCTCGCTCTCGACCAGCCGCCGGGTCTGCTCCACCGTCTTCGGCGGGCTGTAGGCATCATCGGCGATGATCATCTGGATGCGCCGGCCGTTGACGCCGCCGTCGTCGTTCACCTTGCGGAAATAGGCCTCCGCCGATTTCGCGATCTGCGCGAAGGCGGACACTGGCCCGCTCAGCGGCGCGGTGGTGCCGATCTTGATGGTCTTGTCGTCGGCGCCGGGATCGTATTTCGCGCTTTGGGCCTGAACGGCACTGGCTGCGAGCAGCGGCAACAGGATGCAGGCCGCACGAAGGCGAAGGCGGGCAAAGCGCGCCATGAGGTCGTCTCCCCAAAATTGCTCTCCGCCTCTCATTGGAGCGGAGTTGAAACGCGAGAACAGCGCCCGAAGCGGACTTGCGGGGCCGCGACCGCTGCCGCCAGACTGGCGAAACGAACGATCGTTCGTACGGTTGACTAGCGAACGATCGTTCGTTAGTCAAGCCAAATGGCTGTCCACACCTCCAGCGCGGCGGAAGCGGCTGCGCCCACGACCCGCGAGCGCATCCTCTCCGAAGCGCTCAATCTGTTCGCGCAGAGCGGCTATGGCGGCGCCTCGATGCGCGAGCTTGCGCGCCGCGTCGGCATTCGCGAAAGCAGCCTCTACAATCATTTCTCCGGCAAGGCCGCGATCCTCGAAGCGATCGTGGCCGAGCACGGCCCCGCCAGTTCGGCGAGCCGGTTGGAAGAGCCGCGCTACAAGCAGCTGGCGCGCCAGCCGGCCGCGTTCTGCCGTCAGTTCGCGCTTGATCTCGTCGAGCAATGGTCCGACCCGCGCGAGCACCAATTCCAGAAAGTAATCACCGCCGAGCGTAACCGCGTGCCCGGCATCCGCGCCAAATTCGCCGACCATTTTTACGCGCGCGAGCAGAGCATGATGACGGATTACTTTCGCGGTTTTGCGCTCGCCGGCTTGGTCTCGACACCCGATCCGCGCGAGACCGCGCGGCTGTTCGCGGCCGGCCTGATCTACATCCGCCTCGAGCATTACGTGATGGGCGCAGCACCTTCGCCGCGGCCGAAGGTGATCGAGGCGATCGACCGCTATCTCGCCTTTTTCCTGTCGCTGATCGCGGCGGGCAATGGCGAAGACAACAAGAAACGAAAACCCAAGGGAGAAACGCGTGGCAAGGCTGCCCCTGATTGATCCGGAGACGACGAGCGGCGATATCCGCGCCTCGTTCGACCGCATGCCGGTCAAGCTCAACATCTTCCGCATGATGGCCCATGCCGAGGCCAACATGATCCCGGCGATGCGGCTCGGCAATTCGATCCTGCACAAGCAGAAGCTCTCAGCCGTCAACCGCGAGCTTTTGATCTTGCAGGCCGCCCAGCTCGAGGGCGGCGCCTATGAATGGCGCCAGCACGTGCCGATCGCGATCGGGGTCGGCTGCACGCAAGGACAGATCGATGCGGTGGAGCGGGCTGACTACGATGCCGCCGGCTTAAGCGATGCTGAGCGCGCGTTGCTGAAGTTCGGCCGCGAGGTGGTCGAGAATGTTCGGGTGCCCGAGGCGACCTTCGCTGCCGCGCGAAGACACTTCAGCGATCAGGAGATCGTCGAAGCCATCGTCGCGCTCGGCTTCTATATGATGATGGCGCGCCTGACCGAGGCAACCGAAACCGATCTCGATCCCGCGGCCGGCATGAAGGTCTATGACGGCGGCAAGAAGTAGGGCGGCTGAGATGGCGGAAATCGATAGCAAGCCGGAACGTTACGTCCGTCCACCAAGCGCGGAGTCATTGGGCGAAGCGCCGGGCAGGGGACGCCTGAAGGGACGCCGTATCCTGATCGTCGGCGGCGGCCAGCGCGTGTTCGACGCCGCCACCGATCCAATCGGCAATGGCCGCGCCATGAGCATTTTGTGCGCACGTGAGGGCGCGAAGGTGGCGGTGGCAGATCTCAACCGGACGTCCGCACAGCAGACCGTCAAGCACATCACCGACGAAGGCGGCGAGGGTTTTGCCATCACTGCCGACGTCACGTCGGAGCCTGACGTCCAGCGCATGATCGAGGAGGCGCATCGCGCCATGGGCGGCCTCGACGGCATGGTGCTGAACATCGGCACCTTCGGCAAGACCGGCCTCGATGCCGTCAGCCCCGAGGAGTGGAACAGGATCTACGACGTCAACGTTCGCGGTCCCATGCTCTGTTGCCGCGCAGCGATGCCGAAATTCGACAATGGCGGTGCCATCGTCTTCATCTCCTCGATCGCCGCGCTGAAAGCGGGATCGCAGATGGCGGCGTATGATTCTTCAAAAGCCGCGCTCGGCGGCCTGATGCGCAACATCGCCCATCTCGGCTCGCGCCGCGGCATCCGCGCCAATCTCGTCTATCCCGGCCTCGTCGACACCCCCAACGGCCGCGAAGCCGGCGCCGGCCGCCCCAGCCGCGGCAAGGGCCACGTCCCCTTCGGCCGGCAGGCCACCGCCTGGGAGATCGCCTATGCCGTGCTGTTCTTTCTGTCGGATGAAAGCGTCTACGTCACCGCACAGTCGCTCGCGGTGGATAGCGGCCTGAGCGGAATGTAAGACGCCAGTACAATCCGGCGGCGCGGAATTCGATGCCCCGGCGAGCAGAGTCTCTCTTCATTGCGGCGAGGACGCAATCTTCGGCGTTTGCGATTCGCTCATCTGCTCAAGTGCCTCCAGGACGGCCTCGCAGGCCTTCTCGGCTTCGGCGAAGGTACTGAAGGGGGAGCCGCCAAGCTTGATCGCGGACTTGTTTTCTTCGACCGGTCGCCATGAGGCAACCAGGCCCGGCTTTCCGTGAAGGCCAGGACCGGTGCGGTTTTCGTTACTGATCACGAACGAAAATCCGCCGCTGCACGCCATCCAGATTTCAAGTTCATGCACCGGAGTCTCGACGCGCGTAAAGTGCAGGGTCATGTCTCTCTCCAGAGTTTGCTCCGCAGAATGGGCCACGGGCGCAAGCCGTCAGTTGTGCGAATCCCGGATAGCCGCAAGGTCCGAGGTCTCTGATCCCTCGTCTCTCCATGCCGTCAAATCGCCCGGGAGCAGAATGGGATCGCTCTCAACCCGCCTGTTGCGGCTGACCCCTAAGCCAATGAGCCCGCCCAATACCAACGCGGAGCCTGCAATGATCAACCAGTACGGCAAGTCCAACACGGGCATTGCAATTCTCCCACTGAGAGGAGCGCGTTACGCAATTGCCTGGCCGAGGCGCGAGCGGGTTACCTTTGGATAAGTGTCTGTATTATGCGGCGCTTCAAGCTTCGTGCAAGGTACCCAAAAGGGGTAGATTTCTGACCTAAGTTGCCGCCGGCGGGGGCAAGGGGAAGCGATCCGTCCCCCCAAATCTCGTCAAATCCGTCACCGAGAAGATAGGCAAGTTCGACAGCAAGGCTTTTGGTGCGGCCATGAAGGCTGACGGCCAACAATGCCCCTGACAAAGAGTGAGGTGCGCGGCCGGATGGAGCGAAGCGTCATCCGGGAGCACAGCCTCATCGCGCGAGCTGCCCCCGGCACTGCGTTGCGCTTCATCCGGGCTACGAACTGAGGCGCAAGCTCCGCACAATCGCGCGACGGGATGAAACTGCCGGGCAATTTTTGCAGCGTTGTGCGAAGTCCGCGCGCTACGACAAGGAAAGCCGACAGGAATCAACTGCGCTTTCGCTGGCACAAAAATTGCTGAATGTTTCCGCGCAATGATCACAGGAATTCGCGCCGTGACCAACGTCAGCTACACCGTTCCGCCGAACTGGACCGCAGGCTCCGACAAGACAGGCGCGAGCAAGAACAAGAATCCGAACGATCCGAACATGCTGACGACGGGCGCCTATGGCAGCGCGTTCGAACTGTTGCTCGACAATCGAACCAACAGCGACGGCACCACCACGGAGACGCTGACCTACAAGAGCTACAGCGGCAAGACCAACGGCACGTTCTCGGCGACGGCCGAGACGGGGACGGGAGCCGATCTCGGCAGTGCCTCCCAGGCCTTGCTCGCCACGCTTCAAGCCAATGGCGAGATGGACGACAAGACCGCCGCGCAGCTCGACGACGCCATGGGCAAGCTCGATACCCAATCCGAGAGCGGTGCCAAGGATGCCGAAGTGTCCGGCGGCGGCCTGCTGGTGCAGTCCGGCGGCCCGGTCTATTTCAACGGCATCTCGGCCTATCAGAACCAGATCGTGGATTCGCTCGTCAACGAGCTGAGCACCAGGCTGAACCTCGACGCCAAGGCGTGACGGCAGTTCATCGCTGGTGAAACCGGTTGGCAATGCCGGCCCAACCCGCGCATGATGCGCGGGCGATCTCGGCCACATGCTTTCCCGGATAAATTCAAGACATGAAAACCACGCTGCTGAAGTCCGAAGACTACACCCGCTCGCCCTGGAAGAACGGCGGCGGCATCTTCACCGATATCGCGGATGCCCATCGCGCCGACGCGCCGGCGAAGGATTGGGACAGCCTGCTCTGGCGTTTTGCCTCGACGCCGATCGTGGCGCCCGGGCCCTTCTCCTACATGCCCGGCATCGACCGCCTGCAAATGGTCGTCGGCGGGCGTGGGCTGGTGCTGAAGTCGCCCACGCAGGATTTTGACGAGCGTGAACCTTTTACAACGGTGCGCTTCACCGGAGAGATGGAGATCGTGACCGCGCTCGAGGCGGGTCCCGTCGAGGTCGTCAACCTGATGGCCCGGCGCGGCGCGGCCGAGATCGAGTTGCTGGCACTCAGGGAACCCGGCGATCGGCCTTTGTCCGCCGGCACGCACCTGGTTTACGCGGTTTCCGGCGAATGCAGCATTCGTCTCAATAGCGAGGATATTGTCATTCCCGACGGCAGCACGCTGAAGGTCGAGCTGACCGAGGCGTCCAGATTGGGACTCGTCTCAGGGCTGGCGGTACTGGGCTCGATTCAGCTCGTCGGCTAGATGGCAACCGCCCGGCGGATGCGCATAATCCATGCACCTGGCTAGGTTGACGCAGCGGCGCCGGAACACGATATCTGCCCCGACAATGCCGACCGCCGCGCAAGGCACGATATGAACAGGCAGGGTATGACCGCGCCAGACCAAAATCGCCCCACCACGCTATCCGACGGCGTCGTCGACTGGCTGACCAACGGCACGAGCGACGAGCGCTTCATCGACAACATCTTTGCCGAGATGTGCATCCGCCTCCAGCAGGCGGGCATTCCGCTCAAGCGGTCGACGATGCACGTCCGGATCCAGCATCCGCAATGGCTCGGCGCCGCCTTCATGTGGTTGGATGGCATGCGCGAGGCGAAGATCTCGCGGGTCGACTTCGATGTGCTCGAGCGATCCGAGTTCATCGGCAGCCCTGTCAGCGAAATGCTGGACGGTGCGAGCGAACTCCGCGAGAACCTCGAAGGCGATCCGTCGCTCGGCCGCAGGCACGCGGTCTATGACGAGATGCGCGCGAAAGGTCTGACCGACTACGTCGCCTGGCCGCTCCACCACACACTCGGTAAGCGCCATCTCGTCACCTTCGCGACCGATCGCCCCGGCGGCTTCGACGACGCGCATCTGGTTGCGCTCAAGAACGTGCTGCCGGTGCTGGCGCTGGTCAGCGAGATCCGCGTCAAGAACCGCCTGGCGCGAACGCTGCTCGAGACCTATGTCGGCTCCCATGCCGGCGAGCTCATCCTGGCCGGGGCCACGCGGCGCGGCACCGGCACGACGGTGCGTGCCGCGATCATGATCTGCGACCTCCGTGACTTCACGAAGATCTCGGACAACTGGCCGCGCGACGACGTCATCGATCTCCTCAACGACTACTTCGACGCGATGTCGGAGCCGATCGCGCGGCACGGCGGCGAAATCCTGAAATTCATCGGCGACGGCCTGCTCGCCATTTTCCCGCTCAGCGGGCCCGGCGCCTGCGCAAACCTGCTGCGCGCCGTGACTGAAGCCCGGCAGGCTATGGCCGCGCTGAACGAACGGAACAACGGGACCGGCCGCGCGCCGCTGAACTACGGCATCGGCGTCCACGTCGGCGACGTCATGTACGGCAATATCGGATCGTCCAGCCGGCTCGACTTCACTGTCATCGGTCCCGCCGTCAACATGGCCTCCCGTCTCGAAGCCCTGACCAAGCAGCTCGGACGACCGGTGCTGCTCTCGCGCGCCTTCGCCGAGCTGGTCGAGCGGGAGTTCGAGCTCGAGCATGTCGGCAAATACGAGGTGCGCGGCTTCAGCGATCCGATCGAGCTGTTTGCGTTTCACGGCTGAGGCGGCATGCTCGCCGCAGCCGTCCGGTTGAAATCTCGCTGACGCAAGATTGCCGATGACCCGCGCGCCACCGATTGCGCGGCGTGGCGGAGAAATCCTGATCCTCATCGGCCACGGCCAGCTTGCCATCGTCCCGCACACCCCGGCATCTCCGAACGACGGTCGCCATCGCCGCCCGTCATGGCCTCGATGTGCCGTGATTGACGGTGCATGCGTGCGTCGCCGTGACGTCGATCCAGTTCCGGAATCGGGCGATCGCGCAAACGCGCAATCGTCGGGGTGCGTTCCCTGCGCGCGATGGAAGTCGTGCTTATGGGCAATATCGGACGCGTTGTTGAAAGATATGTTCGCGCAGGACGCCTAGGTTGGGTTCACTGGCGGCGTTGCGAACGGTGCCGCAAGATTTGGTCGAGGACAGTCGATGCGGCTGCCTCGATGCAACAGAAAAGGTGATCGACACATCGGACGCGACCACAAGAGGAGACGACAATGCCAAACTGTTCCCAAGTTTCTGGAAGTCGAACCGCTCGCTGTGCCGCGTGCGACGGTAAGTTTGGCCTAGTCCGCTACTACTCTTGGCGAAAGCCCCTTTGCTCGAAAAAGTGCGTCGAACGTTTGGCGACGCGCCGGCAGGGTGAGCGCGACTGGTTCGGTCGATTTCCGTCGGTTGTCGACATGTTTTCAGAAAACCGCGCGAGGCGCCTATGACCATGCAGATGTCACGACGAGGAAAGGAATATCTCGAGACGGCGCAGAGCCTGCTGCGCGCGGCCCGGACCATGACGGACATCGTGGTCGCGACCCGTCTCGAGATGCTGGCCAATGACTATCAGCGGCGCGCCGAAAAGGCATCAAGCGTCGATGCGGCGAGGTCATCGGCGCGTTCGGCCGGCACGCGATACGAATCGTACCCGTGATTGCGGGTTGCGCGGTGAGCCGGTCGCCCAATCAGGGCCGTCTGGTCAGTTTCCTCTCTTGCCACCCCGTGGAGCCGATATGGGCGAAGTTGTTCGACTGGTCACAAGAGCCGAGCGCGAGCGTGCGCGGCTGATCCGCGAAGCGCGCGCTAACTATGACGCCGTGTTTCCGCGGGCCGATCCCGACGGCGAGCGGCCCGTCGAGCCGCGGTCGACCACTCGGGCGGCGACGCAGAGCCCGAGTACGTCGAAGGAGCTCTCGTGACATGATCAAGATCATTGCCGTGCTCTGCAGCCTCTCGTCGCCGACAGATTGCCACGAGCAGATCGTCACGACCTCGGATTTCGCTGACGTGACGATGCAGTCCTGTCTGATGGGAGCGCCGCAGCTCGCCGAATGGATGGCGCAGCATCCGGCCGAACGTCTCGCGGCGTGGCGCTGCTCGATCGGCAAGCAGGAGGCTCGCCGGGGAGCGTAGGTGCGAGGAGCCCTGTTGCCAATGCAGGCATGTGCGAATACGTTGGCCCGAGGTCCGCCCACGTTCCTTCGACTGGCCGCGCGTTCATGCCAAAATTCCTTCGCATCGGAGTCCATCAGTCGAACGTATCGGGATACACGTCGAAGGCGTGGTGTGTCAGGCGCGTCGGCTCGGCGGTTTTCCTGAAGTGGGGCGGCGTGGAGGTCCAAGGCACCGGTGCCGGGCGCAAGGTCTACTGGACGCGCTCGCCGCAGGAGAAGACAGTTCGGTGCGGCACGGCGCAGCGTGCCCAGGATTACGCAAAGGCCGCGATTGCGCGGCGCCGCAGCCATCGCTATGAGCCGCTGGCCGGAGCTATCGCGCTCCGGCGCCCCCCCGCCGAGCGCGGCACCGATCTCAAGCGGGCGCTCGCCACCATCCTGATCGTCGATATCGTCGGCTCCACCGCCAAGGCCGCGAAGCTCGGCGATGCGCGCTGGACCAAGGTGATGGGCCATTATTACGCAGCCGTCCGCAAGGAGCTGAAGAGCTCGCGCGGAAAGGAAGTCGTGACGACGGGCGACGGCGTGCTAGCGACGTTCAAGGCGCCGGCTGCCGGGATCAGTTGCGCGACCGCGATCCAGAAGGCGGTGCGCACGCTGGGGCTAGAGATCAGGGTCGGCCTGCATGCGGGCGAGTATACGATCAGCGGCGGCGAAATGGTCGGTCTCGCCTTCCACATCGGCACCCGCGTCGCCGCGAAAGCGCGGGCCGGCGAAGTCTTGGTCTCGAGCGCGGTCAAGGATTTGCTGAAGGCACCATCGACGATCAGCTTCAGGGATCACGGCATGCACCAGCTCAAGGGCGTGCCGGAGCGGTGGAGGCTGTATCGGGTGGAGGCGTGAGGCGTCCGGCAAGGGTGGACACCGGACCGCCTTCGCGCCGCGCCGGCACGGCTTCAATGATGCGGCAGAATCTCGCCGAGGAATTTTTTGGTGCGCTCGTGCTGCGGGGCCCTGAAGAAGACTTCCGGCTCCGCCTCCTCGACGATCCGTCCCTCCGCCATGAAGATCACGCGGTCGGCGACCTGCCGGGCGAAGCCCATTTCATGGGTGACGCAGATCATGGTCATGCCGTCGGTCGCAAGCCCGATCATGGTGTCGAGCACCTCCTTGACCATTTCCGGGTCGAGCGCCGAGGTCGGCTCGTCGAACAGCATCACCTTGGGCTCCATGCACAGCGCCCGCGCGATCGCCGCGCGCTGCTGCTGACCGCCGGACAATTGCGCCGGGTATTTGTCCGCCTGGTTGAGGATTTTGACACGGTCGAGCAGCCGCCGCGCGGTCTCCTCGGCCGCCGGGCGCGGAATGCCGCGAGAGCGGATCGGCGCCAGCGTGCAGTTCTCCAGCACCGTCATGTGCGGGAACAGGTTGAATTGCTGGAACACCATGCCGACCTCGCGGCGCACCGCATCGACGGCCTTGCCTTGGCTGCCGAGATGGACGCCGTCGACGACGATCTCGCCCTTCTGGTAGCTCTCGAGCGCATTGATGCAGCGGATCAGGGTGGATTTGCCCGATCCGGACGGCCCGCACAGAACGATCTTTTCGCTCGCACGGACCGCCAGGTTGATGTCGGTGAGCACCTGGTAGGTGCCGTACCATTTGTTGACACCGCGCATCGCGATCATCGTGTCCGCCGTGGCTGCGACCGGCATGGCTGCGACCGGCATGGCTGCGACCGACATGGCTGTGACCGACATGGCACTCTCCCTCAGCTGACGGTGAAGGGGATGCCGGGAATGCTGTCGGGGAAAGCCGGCAGCGGGTTGTTGATCCACTTCGGATAGATCCTGGCCCATTCGCCGCTGGCGATGATCTTGTCGATGAAGCCGTTGACGAAGGCGTTGATCTCCTTCTCGCCGAGCCGCGTGCAGGCGCCGTTATAGAGTTTGGTGAATTCGAGCTTGTTCTCGTAAGTGCCGGGTTTGGATTCGTTGAGGCGCGGAACGTAGAAGATGTTGCCGCCCACCGCCTGCACCTGCCCGGACAGCAGCGCCTGCATGGTCGGCGCATCGCCGTCGAAGCGGCGGATGGTGGTGCCGGGAGGCGCCGCCTTGGTCACGTCGGTGTCCTGCACACTGCCGCGCGCGACACCGATGACATATTTGCCCATGTCGGCCGGCGATTTGATCTCGATCTCCTTCGGCGCGATGAAGGTGATGATGTTGGCACCATAGGGCCTTGAGAACTGCACCGCCTTGGCGCGCTCCGGCAGCATCGCCATGGTCGCAAACAGGATGTCGACGCGTCCCGACGTCAGCGCCGGGATGCGATTGGCGACGGCCAGCGGTGTAAATTCCGCGGCGACGCCGAGCTCTTTTGCGAACAGCTCGGAGAGGTCGGCATCGAGGCCCTCCTGCTTGCCCGAGGAATTGACGAACCCCCAGGGCGGATTGTCGCCCTGGATCCCGATCAGCACCTTGCCGCGCGCCTTGATCTCCGCGGGCGTCACCGCGTAAGCGGCGCGCGACAGCACGAACGGCGAGGCGATCGCGGCGGCGCCGAGCGCCAGCATGTGGCGGCGATTGAACTGGATTGTCTTTTTGGTCATCATTCCCTCCTCTGTGTTGAATTCATCATCGTGCCGCGGTGACGAGCCGCCGCTCCAGCCAGGCGCCATAGAGCGAAAGCGGCCAGCACAGCGCGAAATAGAGCGCGCAGACCAGGCCGAGCACGAGCAGCGGCTTGAAGTTCTGGTTGGAGACGATGGTCCCGGCGCGCATCAGCTCGGTGAAGCCGATGATGGCGGCAAGCGAGGTGCCCTTGATCAACTGCACCAGGAACCCGATCGTCGCGGGCAGCGAAATGCGGATCGCCTGCGGCAGCACGACGTCCTTCATCCGGTCGAGATAGCCGAGGCTGAGCGCCTTGGCGGCCTCGACCTGGCCGCGCGGCACGGCCTCGATCGAGCCGCGCCAGATTTCGCCGAGGAAGGCGCCGGCATGCAGGGTGAAGCCGATCGAGACGGAAACCCAGGGATCGAGCTTCAGCCCGGCGAGCGCGAGGCCGTAATAGACAACGAACAGCTGCATCAGCAGCGGCGTGCCCTGGAACAGCGCGATGTAGGCGGCCGCGCCACGTTCGAGCCAGCGCCGGCCCGAGGTGCGCGCCAGTGCGACGCCGAGGCCGGCGACCGAGCCGAGCGCGAAGCCGATCGCGGACAGCGCCAGCGTCCATTTCAGGCCGCCGAGCAGGAACAGGAACTGGTTCTTGTCCATGCGCCGTCCTCACTTCACGGGATAGAGCAGGAAGCGCGCGTTGATCCGCGCGAACATCTGCATCAGCATCCACGACATCGCGAGATAGAGCAGCGTGACGACGCCATAGACCTCGAAGCTGCGGAACGTATTGGTCTCGATCGCCTGTCCGACCGAGGTCAGCTCATAGGCCGAGATCGCCGATGCGATGCTCGTCGTCAGCGTAAGCATGATGAACTGGCTGGTCAGCGACGGGAAAATCGCGCGCAGCGCCGGCTTCAGCACGATCAGGCGGAAGATCAGGGTCCGGCTCAGGCCGAGCGCCAGTCCCGCCTCGACCTGCCCCTTGTTGATCGACTGCACGCCGCCGCGGATAATCTCGATCGCATAGGCGCCGCCGTTGACGCCGAGCGCGATGATCGCGGTCAGCGTGGGATCGAGGCGGATGCCGACCATCGGCAGCGCGAAGAAGACGAAGTAGATCTGGCCGAGGAATGGCGTGTTGCGGATCGCCTCGACGAACGCGATGACTAGCCAGCGCAGCGACGCAAGCCGGGAATCGCGCAGCAGCACGCCGCCGATCCCGATGATCAGCGCCAGCACCATGCCCGACAGCGCCAGGCCGAGCGTGCCGGCACAGCCCCAGAGCAGCTCCGGCAGGCCCTCGATCACGGGTCCGAAATCGAACTTGTAGTTCACCTCGCTCCTCCCTCCGGGCCGCCCTCTTGGCGTGGCCGGGCCGCCCTCTTGGCGTGGCTTGGCCCGTTCGCGTCTGTCCGACGGCGGTGAAAGCCGTGCTCTAGGTCGTTGCCTGCTCGCCTTGTCCTAGCCCCGCGTAGCGCTCGCGCAGGTCGATGCGCCGTCGCGCCGTCGCGGCCTCTGCGATCGCGAGCGTCACCAGCAGGCTTCGCGCGCCGTCCTCGACCGGTTGCAGCGACGGCGTCACGCCCCGGACCACGTCGCGGAAATGATCGAGCTGGGCGACATAAGGATCGGTCGACGCCGCATGATTGGCCTGCGCCTGGATCGGCCTGTTCCAGTCCTGCGCGCCGCCTTCCTGCGTCCATTGATCGAGACTTGGGAATTCGATCGCGCCGCGGCGGCCCATCAGGCGGTAGCTGCTCTGTCCGCTGAACGGAAACTCCGGCGCCTCGCCGAGTCCCTGCTCCATCGTCCAGGGCGTCACCGCGCAGTCGCTGAGGAAGAACGTGCCGAGCGCGCCGTTCTCGAATTCGAGCAGCGCGGCGGCGGTATCCTCGACCGCGAAGCCGCGCTGCCGGTTCGCGGCGATGGCCTCCACGGCGACGATCTCGCCGACCGCGAAGCGCAGGAAGTCGATCTCGTGGATCAGATTGATCAGGATCGGCCCGCCACCGGCTTGCGAGCGCCAGGGCGCAGCCTTGAAATAGTCGGCCGGCTTGTGCGTGGCCCAGATCGCCGAGACGCCGACGACATCGCCGATACGGCCCTCGCCAAGCAGCGCCTTGAGCGCCTTCACCTGCCTATGATGGCGGCGGTGATGCCCGACCAGCGACCGAATGCCGGCCTTGCGGACTTCCGCGATCAGGCCGGCGGCGGTCTCCAGCGTATCGGTGACCGGCTTTTCGATCAGGATATGGATGCCGGCCCGCGCGCATGCGATGCCGTTCTCGGCGTGGAGCTGATTGGGCGACGCGATGATCACGGCCTCGGGCCGCGCCTCGTCGAGCAGCTTCCGGTAATCCGCGAAGACGCGTGCGCCGGGCTGCTCGGCCGCGACCTGCTCGGCGTTGACGTCGGCGATGCCGGCGAGCTCGTAGTCGCCATGCTCGGCCAGCTTGCGCAGATGTTTGCGCCCGATCAATCCTGCGCCGATCACGCCAATCCTGATTTTTGTCATCTCGTGCATTCCGTTGGGTTTAGGCCCAGCCGTGGCAGTCGCGGCGTCTGGCGCCGCGGGCCTGGCCTTCGAGCAAGTTCCTGGTCGCGTTGAACGCCGTGGCGATCCGCTCTCTCGCGTCGAGCGCCGGCAACGGCATCTCGACGCTGAGGGCGGCATCAGTGGGCAGCGCCTCCAGCAGTGCGCCGAGCGGCAGAGCGCCGTCGCCGGGCGGCAGCCGTCCCGCGCGCGCCTCGGCAATGATGGCCGCGTCCGTTGCCGGCGTTTCGGCGACGGCATCACAGAGTTGCGCGGCGCGGAGCCAATGGTCGGGAAGCGGGATCAGGTCGGCGGCGCGGCCGCCGGAGCGCGCCAGGTGCAACGCGTCGACCAGGATGGCGCCGTTGGTCTGGCCTGCGTCGCGGATGACCGCCGCGGCCTGCGCCAAATTGCCGATCGCGCGCCAGCGCATGAATTCGAGGTCGACGCGCAGTCCGAACGACGCGGCGAGTTGGCAGAGCTCGGCGAAACGCGCGGTGAGCCGGGACCGATCCGGATCGTCGCCCGAAGCGATGATCGCTGTGGCGCCGAGATCGGCGCCGGCTTCGATACAGCCTGCGAGCGAGGAGATGTCGATGGCGGGCTTGAGCTGGACCAGCTCGATGTCGCTGACCCGCACGCCCTCGCCGTCAAGCACGCGCTTCAGCGCTCGGTGGGCCTCGGTGCCGACCTGCGTCGGATAGGCCGGCCCGTCGCTGGTTGCCGGGATGAAGCGTAGCGCGACGGCTGCAAACCCGGCTCGCGCCGCCTCGGCAACCAGCGCCGTGGGCGCAAGCTCCAACGCGGTGAGATGGGCAAGGCCGAGCGCGGTCATGGCCTGCTCGCCCGCACAGGCAATCGCGGCAGTCGGGAGCTGGCGCGGCGGTCGCCGGTCAGGCGCATGTGTCTCCTCCCTCTTAATTAATCCATAGGTTAATTGATAATTACCCAATGGGATAATTGATGTCAAGGGCCCGCGATTGCGCTATGGAGGGAGGGCGATGCCGCGACCGGCCGCCGTGAAGGACCGAAGGGCCAGATGCCAGGTGTGAAGAAGCAGCCCGTCCGGGCGGCGAAGCCGGTGCCGATCAAGCGGCGCGACCGCGAGCGGACGCGGCAGGAGATCCTCGACATCGCCTTCGAGGAGTTCGCCGAGAACGGCTTGTCCGGCGGCAACACCGACGCCATCGCCGCCCGCGCCAACATCACCAAGCGGCTGATCTTCTACTATTTCAACTCGAAGGAAGAGCTGTTCACCGCGGTGCTGGAGATGGCCTATGCGGAGATGCGCGCCGCCGAGGAGGATCTGCATCTCGAGGCGCTGGAGCCGGAGGCCGCGATCCGCCGGCTTGCCGAATTCACCTTCGATTTCCACCAGGCCCATCCGCAATTCGTCCGCCTCGTCAGCATCGAGAACATCCATCGCGGACGGCACATGGCCATCAGCCGCAGGCTCAAGGAGATGACGCAGCCGAGCATCAGCCAGATTGCCAAGGTGCTGGAGCGCGGCGCGGCCTGCGGCGCGATCCGGCCCGGCATCGATCCGGTCGAACTGCATATGACGCTGAATGCGCTGAGCTTCTTCGCGGTCGCCAACCGTCACACGTTCGAGGCGCAATTCGCCTTCGACATGTCCTCGCCAAAGGCGAGGGCGCAGCGCCGCGCCGAGATCGCCGATCTGCTGTGGCGTTGTGTGCGGGGGGATCGAACGGCGGCGGTGTGAAGACCTCGCGCGGCCGGAGCGGGCAGGGCCCTCCGGCGCGCCTTCAAAGCTCCCGTCCGATCAAGCGGTCCGCCGAGAATCGCCCGCCGCCTCGAAACGACATGTGCAGGGCAACGAGGCCCATCAGGAACGGGTACTCCATGCCGCGATCGATCCAGGCCCATTTGGGGTAATGGATAAGGCAGATCATCGCCATCTGCACGGCGACCATCGGCGCGACGAGGCGGGTGAACAGCCCCGCGGCGAGCATGATGGCCCCGATGGTTTCCAGCAGCATCACGAAATAGCCGAACGCCACCGGGGCCGGAAAATGCAATGAATTGGTGATGAAATTGATGGAGCTCGCGAACGGATTGGCCATGGCGCCGTGGGACTCGCCGAGCAATTTCGGCAAGCCGTGCGTGAACAGGATCAATCCGAAGGCAACGCGCAGAAACGCATAGGAAACGGGATTGGCGATCTCGTAGAAATTTCGCAAGCCAGGCAACAGCAGGGACGCGGGGCTGTGCCGTGGGGCCCCGCCCGTGATCGCATCGCTCATGGTCATGATCTCCAGACGATGCGGCTTCAGATGATGCCGCCATTGGCGCGCAGGATCTGGCCGTTGATCCAGCCGCCGTCGGGCCCGACCAGGAACGAGATCGCGCGCGCGATGTCGTCGGGTTCGCCGAGACGATGCAGAGGCGTCCGATCGATGATCGGCGAGATGTCGTGCTGATTGGCGTTGTGGAATAGCTCGGTGTTGACAGGGCCCGGCGCGATCGCGTTGACCGTGATCCGCCTCACGCCCAGCTCCTTCGAGAGGATGTGGGTGATCGCCTCGATGCCGGCCTTGGTCGCGGCGTAAGCCGCATAGGTCGGCTGATAAAGCCCGACCACGCTCGTTGAGAAATTCACGATCCGGCCGCCCTCGCGCAGCCGCTTCGCCGCTTCACGCAGCGCATAGAAGGTGCCCGTGAGGTTGATCGCGATGGTCTGGTCCCACACCTCGTCGGTGGTCTGGGCCAATGGGGCGACCTTCATGATCCCGGCATTGTTGACGAGCACGTCGACGCCGCCGAACGCCGTCTCGGCCGCGTCGAACAGCGCGCGCACGTCAGCCAGCTTGCTGATGTCGGCTTTGACCGCAATCGCCGCTCCACCGGCGGCCTTGATCTTCGCCACCAGCGCCTCGGCTGGCGCAGCGCCGCTCGCATAGTTGACGACGACGGCGAGGCCGTCCCGCGCCAGCCGCTCGGCGACCGCCGCGCCAATGCCCTTCGAGCTGCCGGTGACGATGGCTGTGCGTGGGTGCTGGGTGGTCATGGTGGGGTCTCCCTGTTTGATGGGGAGATAATAGGCAGGGAGGTTGGCTGGATAATCCCGCTGGAATTGGCTTCACTGTTCGGGTGGGGCGAACAGTGAATGGTGCGGTATCCGCCGCTGACGGCTTGGCGGCCCTTACCTTGGCATGAGGGAGGTCACCACCTCAACGTCACCGCAGCCCCGTGCCTGTGTCAGCGTCACGCATCCTGTGGCGCGGCTGCACTGGCGGTCCGTCGCCGTGCCGGCAGGAAAAGCCCCGCAATCGCGCCGGCCAACGACAGCATTGCGGCGAGGCGCATCGCCGCAGCAAATCCGCTCTCGAAATGTGCGGCCGAGTAGGCCCCGCCGTTGGCCGAGAAGCTCGCCACCAGCGCAGCGATGCCGAACATGCCCCCGAGGAAGCGGCCCATGTTGAAGACGCCGGACGCCTTGCCCATTTCAGCCACCGCGACCGAGCTCAGGATCGCGTTCTGCGCTGCCGGCATCGCCATCGAGACGCCGACGCCGGCCAGCACCAGCGGCGCGACCAAGGCGGAGTAGGCGACCGTGGGGCTCACGATCTCCGCGATCCAGCCAAGGCCGATCGCCTGCATCAGCAATCCCGTCACCACCAGCGGCCGCTCGCCGAACCTGTTGACGACCGCGCCGGCGATCGGGGCGGTGACGAACAGCGTCGCGGTCCAGGGCAGCAGGCGAAGTCCGGCGCCGAAGGCGTCGAAGCCCAGCGTGGTCTGCAGGAACTGCGGCAGCAGGAACAAGACGCCATACATCGCGGCGTAGAACAGGACGCTTGCGGACATGCCGGAGGCGAGGGCGCGCGATGCAAACAGTCGCATCGGCACCATCGGCGCGGCCGCGCGCAATTCCCAGAGCACGAAGCCGGCTGTGAATACCAGGCCTGACATCAGCGTGCCCATGACCTCGGCGCTCGCCCACCCCACGGCGTTGCCGCGCAACAGGCTCCAGACCAGCGCCAGCGCCGCGAGGGCGACGAGCGCCAGTCCGGCGATGTCCAATGCGGAAGCCGGTCCGAAGCTTTCGCGCAAGCGTGCCAGCACCAGGGCGATCGCGATCAGGCCGATCGGCAGGTTGATCCAGAACACCCAGCGCCAGCCGAAATGTTCGGTGATGAAGCCGCCGATGGCGGGGCCGATGATCAGCGCGCAGCCGGTGATGCTGGCGAAAATGCCAAGCGCGCGGGCGCGCTCCTCGCGGCCGAACGTGCCGCTCAGGATCGCCATCGCCAGCGGCATCACCAAAGCGGCGCCGGCGCCCTGCAGCGCGCGGGCGGCGATCAGCGCGGTGGCATTGCCGGCGAGCGCACAGGCCGCCGATGCAACGACGAACAGGGCGATCCCGGCCGCGAACATGCGGCGGCGACCGAAGCGGTCGCCGAGCGCGGCGCCGGTCAGGAGCAGCACGGCAAAGGTCAGGTTGAAGGCGTTGACGGTCCATTGCAGCGTCTCGACCGGGCTGCCGAATTCGGCGCGGATGGTCGCGAATGCCGTCGTGATGATCATGGCGTCCAGCGCCATCATGAAGGATGCCAGCGCGGTGACGCCAAGCACCCAGTTCTTCTCGGCGCGATTGGTCGGGGTCTGCATCGCCCTCTCTCCGTGTGTCGAGCCACCCTGTCGCGGCGCGTTCTGTGGGCTAGACGAGGTCGGAGGGGCAAAGGATGCGCCCGGAAATAATTTTTCCCCGGCTGCATCCTTCGCCGGCCGCCAAACGTCCTTGGGGATGACGCGGCCATTGACGCGAGCTTGATCCGGAAAGCGGGGCACCGGTTTTCCGGGAGGGTCATGCCGAAATGGAAAGATGGCGCGCGATGGGCGAGCCAGGTCGCGAGATGAGCAAGGAGAGCGCGATGAAAAGGACGTTGATCAGGTACAAGGCCAAGCCCGAGCTGGCCGACAGGAACGCCGAGCTGGTTTCGGCGGTATTTGCCGAATTGAAGGCGGCCGGGCCGGACGGCGTGCGCTATCTGACGCTGCGGCTGGAGGACGACACCTTCATCCATCTGGTCGAGGCCGCGGCCGAGGACGGCTCGAGCCCGATCCCGAAACTCAGGGCGTTTCAGGCGTTCCAGGACGGCATCCGCGACCGCTGCGCCGAGCCGCCGCTGGTTCGTGATGTGAGGATCGTCGGCAACTACCGTATGCTGAACGAGTCCTGACCAGGCGAGGCGGAGGAACAATGGCGCCAGAGCCACTGGCCACCATCGATATCGAGGCGCTGCTGGCGCAGATGCGGCCGAAGCTGCATCGCTACTGCGCGCGCATGGTCGGCTCGGTCATCGACGGTGAGGATGTGCTGCAGGATGCGCTGATCAAGGCGATGGGAGCGCTGCAATCGGTCACGCCCGTCGTCAATACGGAGGGCTGGCTGTTCCGCATCGCGCACAACACCGCGCTGGATTTCCTGCGCCGCCGCAACCGACAGGAGGCGCTTCATTCGGCTGAGGAGGTGGAGATGATTGCCGACCAGCTCGATGATGTGGAAAGCCGCCAGATCGCTGCGACCAGCCTGCGCACCTTCATGCGGCTGCCGGTGGCGCAGCGGTCCAGCGTGATCCTGATGGACGTGCTCGGCTGCTCGCTTGCCGAGGTCTGCGACATCATGGATTTCAGCCTGCCGGCGGTGAAGGCCGCGCTGCATCGCGGGCGCACGCAGCTGCGTGAGTTCGCCGAGGAGCCTGACGATGTGCCGCAGCCAGGCCTGTCGGAGGCCGATCGCACGCGGCTCAACGCCTATGTCGGCCATTTCAATGCGCGCGACTTCGACGCGATCCGCGCCATGATCGCCGATGACGTCAGGCTCGAGCTCATCAACCGCACCAGGCTGAACGGCAAGGCCGAGGTGTCGCGCTATTTCGGCAATTATTCGAAGATCAGCGACTGGCACCTGGTGACGGGGCAGGTCGACGGACGTCCCGCGATCCTGGTGTTCGATCCGAATGAGCCGAGCGGGCGGGCGAAATATTTCATGCTGTTGAACTGGTCCGCCGACAAGCTCGCCATCATCAGGGATTTTCGTCACGCAGCCTACGTTATCGATGGTGCGGAGTGCGTAGTGGATGGAGGGTGAGTGGGCGTGGCCGGCAGCGTGGTCCGCGCTTCAGTTTCAATGACCGCTGAGTGGGGAGGGGGCATCGACTTGCCCGGGGGCCTCGCCGCTTGTTGGAGAGCCCCGCCGGTGCTATTGGTCTCCACCGCCTCTTCGCTTCCATTCAGTCCGGGCAGAACATCTATGGCGCGCGTTGCTCGAGTGGATTTGCCGCAGCGTTCGGTGCTCAAGCCGCTCTACGCCAAGGCGGGCTTCGCTGACGCATTCGCGATCGATCTGCCGAGCCATGCGACGGGCGACGCCGAGCGCCTCGCCACCCATATGCTTATGGGTCAGGCGCGGTGGGTTGGCTGGCTGGTGGCTCTAAGGGACACTTTGGTTGCGGGGTTCGGTCTTAAGACATCGTCTGACTTGCGCGATGACGTTGCGACCGACAGGATCGATTTCTTTCGGGTCTACGATCGGCGTCGTCATGAGATTATCCTTGGCGAGGACGATCGCCATCTCGACTTCCGTTTGTCCGTTTTGGTTGAAGAGTCCGCCTTGTGCCGCCGACTTGTCGCCACAACGGTCGTGACCTTCAATCATTTGGGAGGGCGGGCCTATATCGCGGGAATCGCGCCCTTCCATCGCCTGATCGTAAAGTCGTCCTTGCGTCGAGCCGAGCGATCGGGCTGGCCAGCTGAACTGTAAGGTCGCGCGCCGCGGCGCAAGAGCGGAGCACGGGCGTGCCGCCCCTGTGGCACATAACAGCGATTTAATCTCTCCGGCTGCGAAGTATTCGAGATCTCAAACGTTAGCTTACGAGAGTCCTCGCATCCGGCGAGCGCTACACAGGAGTTCCCTCATGCATCGTCATCTTGCCATCGCCGTCCTTGCGGCCGTTTCCACCTTGACCGTCGCGGCATCCTCTACCGCCGCGTCCGCAACCGAGGTGCAAGACAATTATTGCCTGCAGGGCCGCCAATCGGGCTACCCCGGCAATTGCGAGTTTTCCACCTATGAGCAGTGCCGCGCCACCGCGAGCGGCACCAACGAGAGCTGCGGTATCAACCCGATGCGGGCCTACGCGCCGCAGCAGCAACGGCACGTGCTGCATCGCAGCCGGGATTGAGCGGCAAGCGATGAAGGGCGCCGGCGACGGCGCCCTTGTTCGATGTGGCTGCTCCACCGAAGCAGCCGCAATGCGTCGGGACGCATAGGCTGCCCGTCGATGGCGAGCAATCCAGCGCTGTCGTCGTCATCTCCCGAAACCGCGAAAGACCCGATGCGGCCCTCGATCGCAAACATCGGGAATCGCGGCGACCGGAGTACTCGATAATCTTCGCGATCGGAGAGGCGAGCGCGATCATGTCCAGGTTCCTGCAATGGTTCTTTCGGAATCGCGAAACCGGTGACATCACGATCGCCCAGGCCCCCAACCTCGTTCTCTGGGTCGTCATCGTGGCCGGTGCCCTGCGCTGGATCTGGCAGCCGCCGGGCAATGCCGCTATTGCCCTGGACATCGTGTTCAAAGGCGGCCTCATCGTTTGGGCCCTCGACGAGATTTTCCGCGGGGTGAACCCATGGCGGCGCTGTCTTGGCGGAGCCGTGCTGGCTTATGAGCTCACGACCTTTCTGTGATGGATCGCCCAGAATACCGCACGAAGCTTGATGTTGCCGGCCGGAATACCAGTGGCTTCATGGTGCGGGCTACTACGGTGACAGTGCTTGACTGCACCCCGTAAGATATTTGACGTTGTGAACGATAAAGCTGGTCAGGATAGCCGACCGAGAACGAGAGCCATCCAACGATGACGACCTACGTGGCCCTGCTTTACAGTGTGGTTCTCCCGCTCGGCCGGCGATTGGCGATGGCCGAGCTGCGTGCCATGGCGCAAGGCCTCGGCCTCCACGACCCCAGAACCATCGGCGCGACGGGAAATCTGACGTTTGACAGCGACAAGGCGTCGATTTCCGAGTTGGAAGAAAATCTCGAAGCGGCCTTCAACGTGCGGTTCGGCAAGCATGTCGCAATCATCGTTCGCAACGCTGACGCGTGGCGACGCCTGCTACGCGCAAACCCGTTTCGTGCCGAAGCGACCGCTGATCCGCAAAGGGTCGCCGTTCGCGTGATGCGCAGTCCAATCCCGAAAGGTGGCGAAAACGCCCTCGCACGCTATGTCAGCGATGAACGAATAGCCGTCGCCGGCGGCGATCTCTGGATCCATTTTACGGGCGATCCAGCGCGATCGCGTTTGCTTTCGGCGTTAGGCGCGGGGCGCCTGAAGGGCGTCGGCACGTTGCGCAACACGAATACGCTAAGGCGAATCGGTGACGCCGTGACTTCGGTCCGATCCAGCCGGGCTGATCAAAAATAAAATCGATTGCTTGGAAGTGCACTGTCATCTCAATCCCCCGGGAATAGAGCGGTCATCAACTCAACATCACCGCACCCCCGTGCCCTTGCAGCGCTGGCACTTCACCACCTTCTCGCCCTTCTTGAGCAAGCCTTTGCCCTCGCAATTTTTGCATTTCTGCTTCTTTTTGATGTTCGGGCCTTTTTCACTGACCATAAAATTCTCCTGCCGCGTGAGAGCGGTCGATTGGCGCCTTGTTTCGGTTGGGCTCGCCCGGCAGAACAGCCGAGTGGCGTCGGGTAAGCCCTGCACTATGCCGGTTTTGGCACGACCAGCACCGGCACGCTTCCGTACACCAGGACCTCGGATGTCTGGCTGCCCAGAAACAGCTTCCTGAGGCCGCGACGCCCATGAGAGGCCATGACGATCAAGTCGCAGCCTCTCGACTCTGCTGTTTCAATGATCGCAGTCGCCGGGTGCGCATTCGGAACGTGCAGGAGTTCCGCAGGCGTGCCGATCTGCTCCGACATGGCGCGCGCTTCATCGAGCACTTTGCCTGCACGGGCTTTGCAGGCTGCGTCATAGCTGTCAACCTCCTCCTGGGTCGGAATCCATCCCGAGGCGTGTCCGCTCCCATAGTCGACCGGCAGCGCTTCCGTCACAGTGATGATCGTCAGCCTGGCGTTCAACGCCTTCGCCAGGGCAATGCCATGCTCAACGCCTTTTCGCGCGACGTCCGATCCGTCCGTGCTCAAGAGAATGTTGGCGTACATTCGATTAATCCTTTGCTCTTCGAACAAAGTGATGCCTGGGTAATATGATCTCATACGCGCCGTGGGTCCATCCGCGTTTTCGGTCTCGCCGTCACAGCCTCAACAAGGTTCGCCTCGCACCGCGTGGACGCGCCCGGCTCTCGGCTAACTAAACTTTTATTCACGTTCGATGCAGGCAACCGAATCTGGCGTAGAGCTCTGTCTCGTGTCCGAGAAGATTGTACGCGCCTCGGAAACTACTTTGTGACTTGGGAATAAGCGCGCGACAACGCACGTCTAAGGGTGGTGGATCGGATCTCTTGCCTCGCGGGGGATCCCCCAAACGAAAGGAACCACCACGATGACACCATTCAAAAATCTCGTCGGATCAGTCCTGTCCAAGGCGTTGTTGACCGGACTGGTCGTCACCGCAATCTTCAGCACGCCGCTCCAGGCGCGTGAGCACCGCACTGGCGATCGGCACACCGAACAGGGCGTGGGGGCGAGCTCCCGCTTCGAGCGATCGATCGCTGCGCCGGCCTACCACGCATTTGCGCCAGTGCCCTCGGATCAACCGGGTGGAGTTTGCGACCACGGGGATAACCCCATGATATGCTGAGCAGCGGACCTCGCCGGCGTTCGCAAGGATTGGCGCGCGGCGCGAAGCTCAAAGTAGCTTGGCCATTTTCATCGCAACTTGCCGCACAGTTTATCGCCATTTCGGCCGACCGATCGGTAGATTGCAGACCTGGCCGCCATGCGTGTCGAGGCGGATCGGGTCAATGGCGTGCACTGTCGGGCCGCGAAGGCAGAGAGGTCATTGCTTCCAGTTGCGCTGTTCGCGTCGCCAACATGGCGAGCAGGCTCTTGTGCAGCCGATCCCCGGGTTCGAAATTTTGCGCGAGCCTTCGGACGGTCTCGACAAATCGCATGCGATACGTCGCCGCTCTGTCGACGTCGCCGTACTTCGCGAAGATCTCGGCGGCCGTGCGGTACACCCGCCAGGAAGCAATCGGGAAGTCGGCGCTGTCGACGATCTCCAGCGCGCGGGACAGCTGCAACTGAGCCTCCGCTGAATTGCCCATGGCAAGCGCAGTACGGGCGAGCAGTCCGTGGGCCTGGGCCAGGTGATTGAGATCCGGAGCCGTGGCCACATAGTCGTGGAGCTGGCGCGCACAGCTCTCAGCCTGCGTAAAGTCGTCAACCTGCAGGTAATATTCGCCGAGACAATGATACACCTGCGTCGCGGCGGTAAACTCGATATCGATGCCTTCTTCATGCCTGCGGCGCTCGATGTCATCAAATTGCCTGCGAGCTCCCGACGGGTCGTTCAGCCCGACATAGGCCTTGGCAAGGACGGCCCGCTTGTGGAAGTAGGTCGACTGATCTCCGACCAGCAGACTATCGTCGACGCTTTCGCAGAGCTCACGGGCTCCATCAAAGTCCATCGCTTCGACGTGCAACCACGCAAGCGTCAGCCGGCACAATGCGCTGCTGGGGCCGTTCGCGTTCCTGACGGCCAGTTCGAGGCCGGCCGTGATTTCAAGTCGCAACTCGCGCCACTCGCCCAGATGAATAAGCGCGATCGACTCAAGAACGTTGAACAGAACAAAAGTGTAGACGTCGCCGGCCAGACGGGCCAACCGCTTGCCTTCCGTGCCGGCGCGGCGGCACTCCTGGTACCGCGACCTCCAGCAATCGACGATACCGGATATTCCATTGCGCCTGATCAGGATGCCATAATGCGTGGCATTCGCGCTCAGCTCGATCGCCCTGTCGCAGAGCGTGGCGTCCTGTTTGCGCCAGCCGTTGAGGAACAGGTTGACGCTCGCGCTGCTGCCCTGGACCAGAGCCTTGAATGTGTCGTCCGCCAGCGCCTGGCTTCGCGACAGCACATCTTCAGCGGCCTCAAGGCAGGCGTGGCGATCCACGCGCAAGCAGAGGCTGCTCACAGCCGTAAGGCCGTTGAGCTGTTGCTTGATCTCGCCCGCTTGTTCGGCGCAGGCAATCATGTCTCGCAGATCACGGATGGAGCCGGCGAGGTCGCCGCACGAGCGAAGAGCCCAGCTTCGCTCCCGCAGAAGAGCGACGCGGGTCGAGAATTTGTCGGCAGCATCGAAACGATCGAGTATGCCAAGCGCGCGGGTGAGATAGCTTGCGGCCTCCGCGTGGCCGAGGCGTTTCGTCGAGTTCTTTGCCGCTTCCCGGAGGTAACGCAACGCGCTCGGAAAGTCGCGACCCTGCTCAAAGTGAAGTGCGAGCGCAGGCGCTATTTCAGGGGTGCGGCCGGCATAGGCCTCCTCCAGCCTCTTGCCCAGGCGCTTGTGCGTTTGTGCGCGGCGCCCCGGCGGCAGATTCTGGTAGATGATGTTCTGATAGAGAATGTGACGGAAAGCGTAGCAGCCCGAATATGTGCCATCGGGCCACTCGGAAACCCCTGACCGAGCGAGGATTTGATCCTTCCGGATCGACGCTTCGATGTCCCTTTCGACGTCGATCGCATCGTCGGACAGACCGGCCGCAACGAGGGCCGCAGAAAATTCCTCGCCGGCAACGCTGGCGACGTCGAGCAGACGCCGCTCGTTGTCGGTGAGGCGATCGAGCTCGTGGCCGATCATGTTCACGAGGCTGTCCGGAATGCGGTCTTGCGCAAATGCCGCCTGTGAGGACAGGCGCCATCCGTCGTCAATTTCGATGATCGACTCCTGGTCGATCAAGTGCTTGAGCAGCGTGGCAACAAACAACGGATGTCCCAGCGTTCGCTCGAATACCGGCTTTGACAGGCTGGAGGCAAGCTGCTCGTCGCCGAAGCGCAATGCCAGGTAACGCTCGACCTCCGGACGCGACAACCGATCGAGGCGCAATTCGCTGCAGTATCCGTGAATCTCGAGGTCCCGGTGCAGGCGAGGGATGGGATGCCCGCCGACGGAACTGTCGGCCGGACGATAGGAGCAGAGGACCAGCACGCGCGCGTTGCCGTTCCCGCGTGCGAACCGAGACAGGACGTCGAGTGTCGCGAAGTCGCTCCAGTGCAGATCTTCGAGAACAAGAACCCAGGGGCGGTCGAGGCTCAGCGCTTCCAGAAGATCGCAGAATTCGCGCAGCATCCGTTCGCGCGTCGCGCCGAACACTTCGTCCTGGAAAGCCGCGCGTTCCGATGCGTCGATGACGCCTGGCAATTGCAGGATCCAGGTGGGTGCGTGGGCGCGAACTGCCGAAATCAGTTCCGGGCCGTTTGCGCGATAGCGGCTCACCAGCGCATCGATGAGTGGAAGAAAGACTTCGTCGGTTCCGAACCGTTCGGTGCAGCGCCCATAGAGCTGATCGAAGCCCTGTTCCGTCAGCTGCTCGAGCGCCTTGGCGATGAAGGCCGTCTTGCCGATCCCGGCTTCTCCGGTGACAAAAGCCATCTGCCGTTTGCCGGACAGGACGTGCCGCGTCATCTGGTCGATCGTCTCGAAGGAGGGGGTCCGGCCGACCACCGGGGTGGAGATTTCGGTTTTCAGAGGTACGACCGCGTTCTCGACCTCCCTGGCCGCTTCCCGCACCGTGCCGATAAAGCGGACGCCTTTGCGCGGCAAAGTCTTGATCAGCCGCTGCGCCTCGCCGGAATCGCCTATTCCGGTACGGGCTGCGTTGATGCGGGTGGTGAGCGCCGACTCCGAGACGATGCGCCCGCCCCAGATTGCACTGATCAGATCGTCCTTGGTCACCACCCGGGCGCGGTGGCGGATCAGATATTCGAGGACGTCAAAAACCTGGGGCTGCAACGGGATCGTACGTCCGTCACGGCGCAATTCCCGCCGGTCGGTGTCGAGGACAAACTCGTCAAATAGGTACAGCAAAACAATGCCTTCGGAGGTGTGCGCAAGGCGGATATTCAACCGGTACGCGGGCCCGAAAGCAAGCACACCCTTCAGAATCAAGGAAACGATAAGAACAAATTAAGCTCGCCTTAAAGCGTGGCCCCGCGTCCCGCTCGATACTTCCAGCCGTATCCGGTCACTCACACAAGGTGTTCGTGTCATGCGCTTGGAAGATAAGGCACGGCGTCTCACCCGCGTGTTCTATGGGTTGTTGCTTCACAAGATGTTTCAGTCGCTCGTGGCATCCTCCGTACCATTGTTTAACGGCAGAGCTTCACCCAGAGGCGATGCGTCAATTTCAGCGAGTTCGTTTGTCGCCTCCACGGGGTCTTCCCGAAAGGAAGGCTGGTTTGGGCGCCTCCTTCAAGCGCTCCACCATGCGCGACGGCTGCAGGCAGAGCGCACCCTTCGGCAGAACTACCACCTGATCGACAATGCGTGGCCCCAGTTTGCCTCTCGGTCAGATGTTGGAGGGCGAGACAATGCCGGTCAGTGAAAAGCCGTCCGAACGCAAGCTTCGGATTTCGGCGCCGGGCGAGAATACGCTGCTCGCAACGATCGCCATCGGCGTTGTCATTTTTCACATTCTTGCAGCCACGATGTTGACGTCGACCCGCCAGAGCGATGCTGGGGCACCGCCCGAGCCGCCCGGACTGTCGTCCGGGGACTGATCGCCAGCTCGCTATTCCAGGATTTGACAGACACGAAGGGTTAGCTCATGGGCGACATGGCGTCGTTTTGCCTGCTCAGCATCGCCGTGTTTTGCGGCGCTTTCGTCTCGGGCCTCGCGGGCTTTGCCTTTTCGGCGGTGGCCGGCGCGATTCTCCTTCACGTTCTCCCGCCACGGGAGGCGGTCCCGCTGATGATGGCCTGCAGCATCACCGTGCAAGCCGCGGGTCTTTGGGCCTTGAGAAAAAGCATCCGCTGGAAGCAGAGCTCGGGACTGGTCGTCGGCGGATTGCTTGGCGTTCCGATCGCCGTGTGGTTGCTGCAAGCTGCAGACGCCCGGATCTTCAGGGAGAGCTTTGGTCTCGCCGTCGCCTGCTACGCGGCCTACACGTTGTTCCGGCCGGCGCTTTCTCATCGCCTGCAGATGAATGCGGGACGTAATGCATTGATCGGCTTCGGCGGAGGCTTTGTCGGCGGGTTGACGGCAATGCCGGGTGCAATACCGACCATATGGTGTGACATCCACGGCGTGCCGAAAACCGAACAGCGCGGAATGGTTCAACCCTTCATCGCCGCCATGCAGATATTCGCACTTGTTCTCATGCTGATCCGAGGAGATCTGTCGACAAAGGTCCTGGTTGACTTCGCCGTCGGCATCCCGGCGCTCGTTGCAGGAACGGCGCTCGGGATTTTTGTCTTTCGCTGCGTCGATGACGCGCTGTTCCGGCGAATTATCCTCAGCATCTTGCTGGTTTCGGGACTGTTGCTGGTATTGTAGTTACGTCGGTCGCGCCTCCAGTTACAATTTCAGCCATTCGAGTACGGCGCGCAGTAGCACTGTCGCCGTAATCCCTTAAGCGTGAGCCGAACCATTCGGTGGGCGGTGCTGCTGCCCCAGCCGAGGTATCCTTCGCTTGCCGGAGGCTGCTGCTGGTCAAAACGCGTGACCTCGCGGGTGCAGCTACGTTGGGCGGGTGTTGACGGCGTCCGCTTCCTCCAAGTCAGGCACTACCTAAAATTCGATCGATCTGATTAGGCGAATCTTATGCCCGATCCGAGGCGGCGGGAATGATTTTACGGCGTGTTCAGGTCTGGAGTGGTGTCATCGCCCATTCGTTTGAAATCCGCTTTTGTCGTTCGATTATTTTCAAACCGCGAGCGCATCAATGGCTGCTATCACGTCATTCTTGGCCGAGTTGGACGAAGCAGTTGCGAGAGGAAATCCCGAGAGTTGTCTGCGGGCGCTCTGGCATGCGGCGGACATCCTGATCGCCGGCACTTATTCCGAGGAGCAGATCTGGACGTTCGGTGAGGTCATCGGTCGTCTCGCGCAAGAGATTGAAACGAGCGCGCGGGCGAAGCTCGCGGGAAAGCTCGCATGCAGCTCAAACGCGCCCTATGCGTTGACCCGGCAGATGGCAAGCGACGACTGCATCGATGTCGCATGGCCGGTTCTCAGTCAGTCGGAGCGCCTCGACACCGAGACATTGATTGCGTGTGCCAAGAACAAGAGCCAGCAACATTTGCTTGCAATCTCCAAGCGGCAAACGGTCCCGGAAACGGTCACCGATGTCCTGGTGGTGCGCGGATCTCCCGAGGTCGTAACCTCGGTCGCTTCAAATGCCGGGGCGAACCTCTCCAAATCCGGATTTCTGCACCTGGTGCGGCGGTCGGAAGGGGATTCGATCCTCGCTGAATCGGTAGGACTTCGAAAGGATATTCCTCGACATCTCTTCCACCAGTTGATCGCCAAAGCCTCTGAAGAGGTGCGGCAAAAGCTGAAGAGGGAGCGTCCGGATATCGAAAATCAGGTCCATCGCGTCGTCGTCGATGTCACCGGCGCCATTCACGCCAGGTTTGGCCCGGCGTCGAAGGATTACTTCACGGCGAAACGCACGGTGGCAAAACTGCACGAGAGAGGCGAATTGACGGAAGACAAGGTCTTCGAGCTTGCTCACTCTCTCAAGTTCAACGAGACCACCGTTGCCCTGTCGTTGCTCTGTGGGCTTCCAATAGACGTCGCGGAACGGGCATTGATCGAGAAGGATCGCGAGCCGGTGTTGATCCTGGCCAAGTCTCTCGATTTCTCATGGCCCACCACAATGGCGCTGCTGTTCCTGGGCGCGGCCAACTACCGGATAACCGTTGGCGAGCTGGATCAATTGAAGATCGATTTCCACCGGTTGAATGTCAAAGCGTGCCGGGAGGTCGTCACCATCTACCGAACGCGAAAGGAGGAGGTTTTTGGCGGCTCCTTTCAACAGCCTCGGCGCATGATCTAGGACCGCAATCCCGACGTCAGACATCCGTGGATGTGGGGGCGGCTCACGCAATGGTGAGCGTGCCGATTTGCCGTTCGCGCAGCTGTGATTTTCCACTGCGTGTCTTTTCCCAAGCGCATACCTAGCTAATCCTTGTCAAAAAAATTCGCAGGAAACGCTTTCAACAGAGCAGCCGATTCTAGCCAGCGCGAACGCTCCGCACGAAAACAACAACCGTTCGGAGTACGATTATGATTGGATTCAGGACTTCCATTATTGCAGCGATGATGTCGATTGGCGCGATAACCTCTGCAAGTGCCCAGTGCCCGACGTGGGCGACTCAAAATCCAGCTTCGTTTCAGGCGCAATATCCCAATAGGGATATATTGAACGACTGCGAGTTAACGCCAGCAGGCAGAATGGGCCTCGAACTCCCTGGCGGCGCGGCTCCCTGGTATGGGGCCAACAGGGCTTATGGGGCAATGCCTGGCGTTGCTCAACACCACAGCTTTCAGCACCGATAGCGGTGAGTAGTGGCCGTTCTTTTCGGGACGGTTGCGTTGCAGGCCCAGAAATCGGGAGACAAGTCGATGACATCACAAACCGACGAGGCCGCGCAGTCCAGGCTTATGGCGGACATCCCGTACGATCAGCAGACGAAGATCACCATCGAGCGCAGAGGCCAAATTGTACTGATTGGCATCAATCGGCCTTACATCGACAACCGGCTGGATCCGGATGCGACAGAAAGCGTGGCGAGAGCATACTACGAGTATGATCGGGACCCCTCGCTCCGTGCGGCGGTTCTGTTCGGCTATGGCGACCGCTTCTCCAGAGGTGTCGATGTCGATGCCTACAAGGCATTCGCTCAGTCGGGAAAAAAGATGATGGATGGGCCCGGCTTCATCGACCCTCTGGGGCGGACCGGGCCAGCGCTCACGAAGCCTCTGGTTGTCGCGGTGCATGGCGACACCTGGAATATGGCGCACGAGCTTTTCCTTGTAGCGGACATACGCGTAGCGTCGGAAGACACGGAGTTCGGTCAGGATGAGAATACGCACGGCCGTTTTCCCGGAGGCGGTGCAACGGTTCGTTTCCCCAGAGAAGCCGGATGGGGAAATGCCATGCGGTTCATTCTAACAGGCGATCATTGGGGTGCGAAGGAAGCCCTCCGGATGGGAACGGTTCAGGAAGTGGCCCCAAACCGAGATGCGGCTCTCGCGAAGGCTGTCGAGATCGCCAACAAGATCGCCGCATGCGGCCCTCTCGGGATTAAGACGTCCCTGGCCTCCTCCCATATGGCGCTCGAAGACTCTCAGACGGCGCTCGCTAAGCTCGGCGACCAATATAGTGCGCTGCTCACGACCAGGGATTTCCAGGAAGGCCGTGATGCCGAGGCACAAAAGCGTCCACCCGTTTACGATGGACGGTGACAACAAGCTCGCGGACGGTCGTGTTGCGTTCGCGTATCGCCAGCGTATTTCGTTCTACCAAGTCTCGCCGAAGGGCAGGCGCTCTTCGACTGTTGGGCGACGTGCCACGCCTCATTGGGATGGCGGCGGGCTGGATAAAGAAGTCGTTGGGTGCATCGGGACGGGGTTGGCAGTCAACCTCAAAACGGCAAAGGCTCTCGACGTGGCTGTACCGCCAGGGCTCCTCGCCCGCACCGACGAAGTGATCGAGTGAGGACGGCTTACTTCTCCTGATGGCCCCAATGCGAACTGCAAGCGAACTGCGAAGTGGTCCGCTTATCGGGGCGGACCGGAAGTGACCGGCCGACTTCCCAAGCGCCGTTTTTGACCCGTTGCGGACATTGCGTCGCACGGTTAGGGCGGGCTGCCAGCCCTTTTCTCGCTCGGCTCCCGGTTGAAAAATGCTAGGCTGTATGCCTCAGTCGGGCGCTTCAAACGAGTAATTCAATGAGGCGGCGCGAGTTCATCACGCTCGTCGGCGTTGCCGCGGTTATGGGCCCGAGCCCGGCGCGGGCGGAGCAGACGAAAAAGCTACCCATCATCGGATTCTTGGGCCCGGCCTGGTCGGCCCAAGATTTCGAGGATCAGTTGCGCGAACTCGGTTGGATCGCGGGGCGGACCGTTGCGATCGAGTATCGCTCTGCGGAGGGACATACCGAACGCTCCAAGGAAATTGCGACCGAGTTCGTCCGGCTCAAGGTGAATGTCATCGTCACGGTGGGGGGATCTCCGACTCTCGCGGTAAAACGCGCGACATCGCTCATCCCAATTGTCTCCATTTCTGGCGACCCTGTTGGCAGCGACCTCGTCGCAAGTTTGGCCCGACCGGACGGCAATGCGACCGGCCTGGCGCTCAACCCCATCAGTCTTGCCGGCAAGCGCCTCGAGCTGTTGCGCGAGGTTGTCCCAGGTTTCCGCCGCTCGTTATGGTCAATGCCAATAGCCCCGGTTTCAAAAACAGGATGGATGAGGTGCAGGCGGCGGCATCCGCGCTCGGCCTCGAGGCGACGATATTGGAAATCCGGCGCGCAGAGGACGTTGCATCGGCTTTCGAGGCCCTCAGGGACCGTGCGGACGCACTCTATGCCGTCGGCGTCCCACTCACCTTCGCCATTGCGACCCGAGCGCTGACCGCGCGAATTCCAACGATGTTTGAATACCGAGAGTTCGTCGATGCGGGCGGGCTGATGTCCTACGGCGTGGACGCAACCCACCTATGGCGGCTTGCTGCGACCTTTGTCGACAGGATTTTGCGTGGGGCGAAGCCCGCCGACTTGCCAGTCCAACAGCCGACCAAGTTCGACCTCGTCATCAATCTGAAGACCGCCAGGGCACTCGGTCTGAAAGTACCGGAGTCATTCCTGTTACGCGCCGACGAGGTGGTTGAATGAGCGCGGCTGCCGGGCAGCCACCAAGGGACCGCCGCCCAGGAACTGGCTGGAACGTATGTCGGCCCGAGCTGCATGGTGTGAGACGAGAGCAAATATCGCTGCATTGGACAACAGGCCGAGATTTCGCGAGAGCGGCACGGCGGGCCTCCAGCTCTTATTTTGCGTTTGCGAATACATCCGCTGCGTAGACGACCTTGCCACCCACGACCGTCAGCAGAGACGCCGTGGCGCCAATTTGCTCGACGGGGACGGACATGAAGTCCCGATCGAGAACCGCGAAGTCGGCGAGCTTGCCGTTTTCGAGCGTGCCGCGCCGCGTCTCGTCGAAGCAGAACCAGGCGCTTCCCACGGTGTAGAGGCGCAAGGCCTCTTCGCGGCTGGGTGTTTCGTCCGGGCCGCGCGTCGATAGTCCGCCGACGGTCTTGCCGTCGAGCATCCATTGCAGCGCCACGAACGGATTGTAGGATGCGACCCGATGCGCATCCGTGCCGGCCCCGACATGGACGCCCGTCCGCAACGCCGTGACGATGGGCGGCATGCTGCGCGCGGCTTCGCCCGCCTGCGCCACGATACGGTCGCCTCCGAGGTACATGGCGTCCTGCATGGTCCAGCCCACACCAAGGGCCTTCATCCGCGCCAGCGTTTCGGGCGAGGTGTTGTCGAGATGGGCGATGGACCAGCGCAGCGGCGCGATCGGCGTCTCCTTGTTGACCTCTTCATAGAGGTCGAGGAGGTGATGGACGGATTTGTCTTCCTGCCAATGGATGGTGACCGTCAGCCCTTGTTTTGCCGCCCAGCGAATGATCTCGAGGAACTTGTCCTTCGCCGCCGCGTCGGGCGCGTTGTTGTTGTACATGGCGCCGGTGATCCGCTCGCCGATTCCGTTGAATCGCAGCATGTCGTCGCCGAATCCCATCGGCAGGAACGGCGTGAGGTTCTTGTACTCCTCGAATTCGGCGCCGACATTCTGGGCGAACAGGCTGTAGGAGACACGCACCGAAAGTGATTTTTCACGCCAGAGCTTTTGCAAGGCGGCGTAGTGGCTGGGATAAATGCTGAAACCGCCGGGATCCACGATCCCGGTAATTCCGAGACGATTGAGCTCCGTGAAGAACTGCCGGGTCCCGGCGACATTGTCCTCGAAATTGGGCCTCGGCAGGCGATCGAACAGCGCGGAGATACTGACGATGGAGCCGTTGAACCAGCCCGTGGTTTCGCCCGATGTGGCACGCTCGGCCGTGATCCCGGCCGGCAACTGATCCGCGGAGATCCCGAGGGCTTGCTGCGCCTTCGGCGTCATCAGCAGCGCCGAATAGAACAGCTGGATGTAGGCCGGATTGTCGGGAACGGCCGACATCACCTCGGCGAGCGTCGGCCGCCGCTTCTCCGCAAATTGCAAGTCGCTCCAGCCACCGGCCACGATGATCCAGGACGCCGGGCGCGCTTTGGCCGCCTGGCGCAAGCGTTCCATGGCTTCGCCAATGGTCTTTGCGCCGATCCAGTTGACCTCGGTGGCGTAGGTGAGGCCGGCGCGCACGGCGTGAATATGGGAATCGATCAATCCCGGAATGATCGTGCGTCCGCCGGCGTCGACGCGGCGCGTCGCGGGCCCGATCAGGCCTTCCATGGCATCGTTGCCGCCAACTGCAACGATCTTGCCGTCGCGGACGGCGAGCGCCTGCGCGATCGTCGATGCAGGATCCAGCGTCACGATCTTTGCGTTCGTGACAATGAGGTCGGCCGTTTGTGCGTAAGCCGAAGTGGCCCAGCACGAGATCACCAAAATCGCCAGAAGCTTGCGCATGTTCAGTCCCGGAATGAGAGAGGCAGGAATGAGAGAGGCAGGAACGGCGCCACACATCCGCCGCTGGATGCGCTCGCGGGCATCGCGTGTCGCAACGGGGAGTGTCGCGATCTTGATCATGTCTGGCTCCAACAAAATCAGCCGGTCCACCGGAAAATTCGGTCAAGGCCCAAATCATTGATTTCGCAGCCCGCCTTCGCCCGTCGGGCTTCGGCGCGGCAGCCTTCGCCGCTTCGCTTGCCATTTGCGGCACCGGTTTGCCTAGCCGAAGCTCGCGAAGCGTGTCGGGACCAATCAAAAGCGAGTCGCTTAACCCATTGATTTATCGTGGCCTGCCAAAAATTCGCGAGTCGAGAAACCCAAGAATCATGAGTCGATTTTCACCAAAAGCCAAAACTCGTGAGTCGATAGGGGAAGCGCGCTCGATATTGAGTTCTGAGTTCGCGTTGCCCGCTAAATGTCGTAGGTCGAAGTCTCGTCAAAGGCAGCCTAGCGGGTCGCGACTCGTGAACTAGGCCGCGAATTCTGACAAAAGCTCGAGCCAACCACCTAGTCCTTGATGGATGGAACTCCGCCTGAACCAGGGGCTCGGCTCTTGATCCTAGCCACAACTCCGGCGGCGAACTCACTCTTGCTGCTCAGCCCTCTCAAGGCTGAAACAGGGGATCGATTCCCCTAGGGAGCGCCAGCAAGTGTTTTTCAGTCACTTACATCAACAAATAGCGGCGCTAGCGGCATTCGATAGCGGCAATTCGCGGGGTCGCCACGCTCGCCGGGCGAGTGCTTCGTGAAGTTGAATTTGGTTGGATATGGAAATCGACGAAAACCTGATCCGCCGCGACCTGACGTCGGCGCAACGGGCGAAGCTGATCTCCAAGCGAAAGGCGGCTTGACGGCCTTATGGACAGTTTCGCTAAGGACACGGCGGCAAAATCTGGCAAGTCCGAGCGATCGATTGAGCGCGACGTAACCCGCGCCAAAGCGCTAGGCTCCGACCTTGATCGCGTGGCCGGGACGTCGCTGGAGAAGGAGCGCTTAACTGGACGCGCGGGCGTGCTGCAGACCACAGTAGCGCTTGTTCCAGATTTAACCTTCCGCGACGACATCAAGCTTAATCCGCGTCTTCGATTGCACCCGAGCTGCGGAGCGCTAACCTCTCTGCACCGGACATTGCCCCGTCCGGGTTCACCATGGCGAGGTCGTCGCGCCAAGATACTCGGCGCGGCGGCTTCGTTTATCTACCGCAACGGTATGAGCTTCATTTGGCGAATAAGCCCGACGATGACCGGTTCGATCTCGTTGAGATGCGACGACAGATCACGAACTTACGCTCGCAACACTCTGACAATCTTCTCGTCACATCGCGATTGAACCGCTTCTTCGTGAAGATTGCATTTTTATCTGAGCCGAAGGATGCAGCACACGCGCAGCACCTGCGGTCCGAATTCGCGCGGACGCTGCAAGGTATTGAAACGATCGTCACCCGGAGGCCATCTGCGAAGCGATCTGGTATCGTTAAGCGGCCCAAGTAATGCTAACGCGGGTGCGCTCTTGCGCTCGCCGGGTCCGGGGCCGATGGAGTCGCGAAGTCGTCCTCGTTTCGCGTATCGAAGCCGCATCGCCGCGTTGGCGTTGATGCACCGCATTCCGAGCTTCGCAACATCGCCGGATTTCGTCGGGGAAGGTGGTCTACTCGCTTACGGTGCGTCGAGACGGCGTCATTTTATTCGATCAGCTTACCACGTCAAAGGAATCCTTGAGGGTGCACGAGCCAGCGACTTGCCCGTCGAACAGCCGACGCGGGTCGAGTTATGGATCAACGTTAGAACTGCAAAAGCGCTCAAGCTCGTAGTTCCGACGACACTACTCGCACAAGCTGACTCAAATAATTGAGTAGACGCAAAAGACGTCTATTGGCACGAGCCCGACCAGTCGCGTTGGTCTGCCAAATTCCGTTCACGCGAGTAGACCGGAAGTCACCGGCTCAAAGGTGGACCGGTGCGTACGACCCGGACCTTGGCACGGGACCTCTGTCCTGGGCTTTTCATTAGGACCACGGCGGCTCTTCGCTCGCCCCGATTGCCTCGTGGTGGATTGTGAAGCCCGCCGAACGTCAGCAACACAGTTCTTACAGAGGCAGGATCGAAACCAATATCCTTGGCGTTTGGTGGATGTGCCTCGCTGCCCTTCAATCGGAGCGTCAAGTGCAACTGCTCGCAAAGGTGCCGAACCACGAGATTGACCTGATCGTCAGTCATGATCTGCTTTTCCCGCTACCATCTTGCGGCCCAACTGGTAGCACATCTGATAGCCCTACACGCAACGACCCCGCCTCGCGAGTCGCGTGGTAGGGCCGCCTGCCGTCCGGACTTGGGCTGGATGAGTCGAGCCGGCCAACTCAATTTATTCCCGGTCAAAGTGAAGAGGTGACTGCGCAAAAGGAGCACTCCGTTGGGTATCCTAATGTGACAGATCGATTGTCCTAATTCGGACAGCTCCAGGCGGCTGGCCGCACGCTAAGGGTTCACTCGGGAGGGTCATTCCCCTTCGGCTCTTGTAAAAACTTTGGCGGATGAACTGACCCCTGAGCTGCGACCATCGATCTATCGGGCCTAGTGCTCGACCTCGGAGGTAAGCCGCTTCCCGACATCAGTAGTCACATCGTGACACGGTAACGAAGTCTCAACCCTACCTGGCTCGACCCTCATTTGTGTTTTGAGTTTCCTCGTTTGTATGCTTGAGCATCGCTTTGAGTTCTTCTTCGAGCGATCGCGGCGAAATTCCGAGTGAACCGAATCCCGGCCGGCTGCCCGAGACCATCGTGTCGATCTGCATAAGCTCAACCTGATTGCGCGTGAGCGGCGGGTGCGGCAGGATCTCAGCGAGGCCGGCGGCGGCATTCCAGAAAGCAAAGGGTATTCGCACCAGCATTGGCCGCAATCCGGCGGTGCGCGCAATGGTCCGCAACAGCTCGCCGTATGAGTAAACGCGCGGGCCGGCCAGTTCGTAGATTGGAAACGGTCTTTGTGTTTGCCGCAGGACCTGTGCGATCGCCGCGGCGACGTCGTCCACGTACACCGGCTGAAGCCTCGTCCTGCCGTCGCCGAATAGCGGATAAGCCGGCAGGGTCCGAAGCAGCCCAAGAATTGTCGTGAGAAAGGCGTCGTCCGGCGCGAACATTACCGCCGGGCGGATAACGACTGCGCCAGGGAACGCCGCTTGCACAGCCACCTCGCCCTCGCCGCGATTGCGAATATAGGGCGACGGCGATGTGGGGTCAGCGCCTATGCCTGATAGGTGCACAAACCGTTTGACCCCGGCCCGCCGTGCCACTCCAGCGATCCTGGCGGCCGCTTCGACGTGCACCGAATGAAATGTGTCGCCTCCATGCTCGGTGTAAAGGCTGATCGCGTTGACGACGCCGTCGGCACCCATAACGGCGGCCTCTACAGAGCGCTCGTCATGGGCATCAGCGATGACCTGTTCCGCGTTGTCGCCCTCGGCCCGCGCAGGATGCCGTGAGGCTATACGCACCGTAACGCTGGAGACGCTCAAATGGCGTACAACGCGACAACCAACGAAGCCGGTCCCCCCAAACACGGTCACGCGGTTCATTCCCCGGTCCATCCCACGATCCTGCGCAACGTTCTGTATTGACCCGCCGAGCGCCGCGCGCACTGCCTCAGTGGCCTCCGCCGGCGAACTGCCTTTGTTGAGATGATGTGAGATCACATCAATCAAAATGTGCGCTGCAGGGCCGACCGTTTGCCACTCTCTCCTAGCTTGATCGATTAGCGGCTGCGCCTCATTATAGAGCGTTTCCGCCTGTTCGATGATCGGATGTGCCTTACTGAGAAGATCGATCAGCGCCTTGGTCGCGGGCAACGACCGCTCAATTTGTTCAAGCTGCGCGTCGCTGAGACCGGAAACGTGACCAATGACTTCAATGAGCAAGTGTTTCAGCATAGCGCAACCTGCTGGTAGCGACGCACTAACTCAGGGCAACCAAGCGAAAGTAGGCACGGGCTCGGGGGGCGTCAGTTGTTGTCTCAGCCGACAGGGTCCGGCCGCCAAGCTCTCGGAGCTTGGAACAATCGCGCGCAATGGTGGATGATATTTGATCCACATCGATTATGTCCAGCATCTGGACCCAAATTTTCGTTAGCTGCCTTGGGCAAGGCCTTTGGGGAGTGCAAGGCTGACAAGTCTTGGTACGTCCTAGAAAACACGACGTCGGGCCACTCTGTTAGGACACATCCGGCGGGGCCGCCTTGCCGAAAGAGGCGCGGTATTGAGAACTGTCCTGATGGACGGTGATGGGCTCAGTGCCCAAGTCGAACGGCTTGAAGCGGTGGAGACGGGTCGGCGGCACCGCTGGTCCGAGGACGTGCGTGTGGCCATTTCCCGGCGAAACCGGTACGACACTTTCATTCAGGGATTATTTTTCGGGTCGGCAGAACCTTTAGCGTTACCCAGCCGATCTTGTCGTGACCGCCAATCTTCCGCCAAGAAAAACGATTCTTGTATCGAATACTTGGAGAGCTGTGAAAGGCGATGAGCGGAGAGGTACGTGGGCAACCGCGTGCACTGGCCTAATCTCTGAACCTCAGAGACGCGCTGGCGCGCGGAAAAAACGTCGCGAAATTCGATAGGGGTGATCCAATCTTTGCGCGGACCGCAAGCAGTTCTGGAGCTAGATGCATGAAACTATCCGGCGGAGCGAAGCGAACATCAGGCCACCGCTCATACAGCTGCCGTCGCACGTAAATGCGCAACAATCCGACCATCGTGCAAAAATACGGCGGCGTCTGTCTAGAAACCCCGGAAAAAATCCGCGCGGTTGCGAGGAGCCTCGCCGATTTGCACAGCCGTGGTCATCGCGTCGTGGCGATCGTTTCAGCGATGGGTAAGACGACCGACGAATTAATTAAGGCGGCTTATCAAGTAAGCCCGCATCCCAACCGCCGCGAACTGGATATGTTGCTAACGACCGGTGAGCGCATCAGCATGTCGTTGATGAGCATGGCCCTGTCTGATCTCGGTGCGCCAGCCATTAGTTTTACCGGGAGTCAGGCCGGTGTAATGACAGACGAATCTCATTCTTCCGCGCGAATTTTAGATGTGCGGCCTGCGCGCGTGCTCGAAGAACTCGATCGCGGACGCATCGTGGTTTTAGCGGGCTTTCAAGGCGTGAATCCGCGAACCAAAGAGATCACCACACTAGGCAGGGGCGGCAGCGACACCACTGCCGTCGCCATGGCTGCGGCGCTAAAGGCCGAGCGCTGTGAAATTATCAAAGAGGTCGACGGAATTTGCTCGGCCGATCCGCGCGTCGTGGCGAGCGCAAAGCCATTGCGCCGGCTGGATTTTGCATCGTTATCCGAAATGTGTTTTTGGGGCGCCAAGGTTTTGCATTTTCGCAGCGTGGAGCTGGCACAAAGCCAAAATATCCCTTTGTTCTTACGAAAATGGGGCAATTACGAACACAGCACGCGAGTGATGAAAGAGGTTATCGGAATGGAAACCGGAAAAATTCTGGCCGTCAATTCGATGGCTCGTATTGAGCATGTGGAGATCGCTTCGACGAATCTCAGTCATGGTTTTGAGAAATTTGCGCAGCATCTCAAGCAAAACGGCCTATCTTGGCCGCAAGTCCTCGTCTCGGCTTTCACCGCCGGAAAAACGCGCATCATGATGACTTGCGAGTCGGAAACGCTCGACACTCTGCTGCGCACGCTGGAAAGGAGCAAGGACTTGCGCAAAGGGCGTGAGACTTTGAGTTCGGTGAGCCTCACTTGCTTCGGCGGCGTTTCTTCAGACTTGCCATTTCAGGCGATGCAAATTCTGCAATCCCACGGGATTGTCGTTGAAAAGTACGTTCTATCACCACATTCGATAAATTTGTTCGTTCCTGTGGAGACCCGCGAAGCCGCGGTCAGGGCCTTGCATTCGCTGATCTAACAACCTCTTTGAGAAGATATCACGAAATCGCGTATGGGGAGGGATGGTCAAGAGGGGCGGCTCGCCGGCTCGATGCGGCGACAACGAGAGTTCTTAATCTTGCTGATACGCGCCCGTCCGCCATCGTTGGTGTCAATTTTTTATAGTCGGGAGGCGTCGATCATGCCGGGCACCATTGGTTGGCTACTTCGCGAGGGCGAACGAATTATTGCTTGCAACACAGGTCTATTGGGTGACAAGCACCTTCTAATCGGCGCTACCCGCGTTCGTAACGAAGCGCTTATTCTCAGAGACACACTGGATTACGTGGGCAAGCAGGTCGATGCGATTGTCGCTTATGATGACGCGAGCACGGATCGTACGCTGGAGATTCTATGCGAACACCCGAAAGTCGCTCTGATTGTGACAAATCGTTCATGGGAAGCTGACATCGAGGCGCGCCGGATTGCTGAGGGTCGGCATCGCGGCCTCTTGTTGCAGACGGCGCGCGAGCATTTGCAGTTCGACTGGATGTTTTGCTTCGATGCGGATGAGCGCGTTACCGGGGATTTACGCGGATTCATAGAAGGAACGCATTCTAGCGAATGCGACGGCGTGCGGGTTCAACTGTTCGATGCCTATATGACTCCTGGGGACCACGCACCCTATCAGGCCGATCGCGAACTGTTGGACTTTCGTCGTTTCTTTGGTCCGGAAAGGCGAGACATTCTGATGTTGTGGCGAAACCGGTTGCAGGTCACCTTCGCAGAGCACCATGCGCGCGAGCCGGGTGGCGTTGAACGCGTGGCGACTGGCCTCTATTGCCAGCACTACGGCAAATCGTTGTCGGTCGACCATTGGGAAGAGACCTGCGACTACTACATGCGACACTTTCCGTTCGATACCTACGGACGAAAATGGCGTGAACGCAAAGGTCGAGCAATCCACACCCAATCGGACTTCATGCGGCCGTTGTACGAGTGGGGTGACGGGCTCTTCGCGAATGCGATCAAGATGTGATTGTCCGAAAACTGAGCCGCCCCCGTGCCAATGCGGCCGCTTCGAAGTCGGCTTCGTTGATCTGGACGCGTTTTGGTCTGCGTTCGGTCGTGTTCGTTGTGTTCCGGTGAGATCGTTTCTGGTGCGAAACTGGTGCGGTAGATGGTCTGAGATTTTCGTGCCTGACGTGCTGTTTCGCAACGCCTCCCGAAGATTGTTCGTGACCAGCGCGCCAAACAAATCGCGCCCAACAAGCCTTGCCGCCCCGCGCGGTCGACGAACCTCGCTCCGGGATGAAGCCGGCTCTGACGGTTCCAAACTAGGAACCTGACAGGCGCTGAGCGCAAGAATCCCGGGAGGTGTGAGGCGGCTCACACCCCCACGTCAGGCTTCGCGCTAATCAGATCGCTGCGGGGATTTCTGGCGGACAGGAGATTTCGCATGAAGCCTTTGATCATTTGTTCCATCGCCGCTGTTGGTCTGCTTGCTGCTGTGACCGGCATCCCGCGATCACACTCGAACGCAACGGTCGGGCGCGCCGGAACATCAAGCACGTCGACATTGCAGGGCATGCAAAGCGGTCGAAGCGCAGACAAGCTGCCGGTCGACGATTTTGACGATCGGTCATTGGTCTTTCCGCGGGATTCCAAGCGCTAAGGCATGATCCGAAAAAGTGCGCAGCGGTTTTCCGAAAAGATCATGCTCAAACAACAACCTAAAGCGCGATGACGATTCATCCCAATCTCATCGCGCTTTAGGCAGAAGGCCGCGCAGCAGACCGTTCAGCCAGGGCTCGCAAATCGATGCGCTTGAGCCTGCGAGGTCGAACGAAATCGTGGTCGAGAGGCGGGGCTACGGGCCCAGGAAAGCGGGCGGAATCGGGTAGTCGTTCCCCAAAAGGCCGAGCAATTCCAGCTCGCCTCGATGAGCGTCCAGTTCCAGAATGGCCAAGAGAAGCATCAGCACGGCCGCGGTATAGATGAGGAACGGTGACGTTTCAGCGGGCACATCGTCACGGTGTGGCGGTATCGCATCGCGAAGTGATCGCCACAACGAAATGAAATGCAGATACGTTTTAGGTCGTATTTGCATGACGTCGTCCTCGACGTGTCAGATCAAGCATAGGTTCAGGCTATGCCCGGTTCAAGCCGACAACAGCCGTTGCGGCATTGAGTAGCGGAGCCATGCCCGTCCTGCGGTGCAGCATGGAAACCGGATAACGGCTTCAATCATTGACGAGACCGAGCGAGTGCACGTACGCCGTGTCAACACCGACGACATGCCCGAACGACCTGTAAGCCGCAGATGAATTGGGTCCCACGTCTCAGCACCAGTCTCTGCATCGTTGCCGCTCTGTTGGCGATGCATTCAGCGCCGGCGCCAGCGCAATTGACAGGTCACGGTGGGCCCGTGCGGGCGATTGCGATTTCCAGTGATGGCAAAAATGTTCTGTCGGGCAGCTTCGACACCGCCGCCATCCGATGGTCGCTCAAGACCGAATCCGCCGAGCAGGTCCTTCGCTTTCACTCCGATGCGGTGAACGCGGTGGCCTTCCTGAAGGATGGGCGGATGGTGACTGCCGGAGCGGATGCGAAGGTAGCGATCTGGACGCCTGGCCGGCAGCAGCCGGATCAGGTTTTCGAGGGCCATGGCGCGCCGATCGCTTCACTTGCAGTCTCGCCGGATGGCGCAAGAGTGGCTTCTGCCTCCTGGGACCATACAGTTCGTATCTGGTCGCTCGGCGATGGCGCGCAGCAGGTGCTGGAAGGGCATGCGCAGAACGTCAACGGCGTCGCATTCACGCCGGATGGACGATCGCTGGTGAGCGTGGGTTACGATCGTGAACTGAGGATCTGGCCATTGGCGGGTGGCACCCCTAATGTCATCACGCTGGGCTCACCCCTTAATGCCGTGGCAGTCGCGCCTGACGGCGAGATCGTAACGGGTGGTGCTGATGGCAAGCTACGCTTTCTGATGTCGGAGGGCCGGGAAAGCGGCGAGGTGCAAGCTGGCCAGACGCCGATTGTCGCGTTGTCGATCTCTCCAGACGGCACGTCGGTCGCTGCTGCAGGAATTGGCGGTGTCGTGACGGTCATCGACCGAAAGGCGCGAGGCATCGCGCGAAGCCTGGTCGATACAGGTTCGCCCGTGTGGTCGGTCGCTTTCCTGCCGGACAACGCAACATTGCTGACGGGCGGCGTCGACGGCAGGATCCGGCGCTGGAATGCGCTGACCGGCGCCCCCATCGGCTCATCGTTGCAAGCTACGCCGCACGATCCGCTTGCAGCCTATACGGGAGATCACGGGGCCGAGGTGTTCAGGGCGTGCGTTGCCTGTCATACCCTGTCCGAGCAGGACGCGCAGCGCGCCGGCCCCACGCTTGCGGGCTTATACGGCCGCAGGATCGCGTCGCTGCCTGGTTATCGCTTCTCCGACGCGCTCAAAGCGATGGACATCGTGTGGACGCCCGAGACCGTGTCAAAATTGTTCGAACTCGGTCCGAACGCCTATACGCCTGGCACAAAAATGCCGGAGCAGCGGATTGGATCCGCGAAGGATCGCAAGGCGCTTACGGATTTCCTGGCGCGCGCCACCGCCAAGTAGCTAACGCTTGGTCTCACGCTCACGGAGATAATCATCGGTCGTGCGAGGCGAAGCGCGTTCGGGCACGCCGGCGAACGGGTCGAACTGTTGTTCACTCATGGCGGTGACGCGGCAGTCCGCGCACATTCTGACCACGTCCAGCCGCTTGTCGCCCGCGGGATACATCCAGTGTCGGCCCTCGAGTTTCGCAGCGATCTTCTCGATCGTGCTCTTTACCCCAAAGGGCTTATTGCAGCGGATGCAAAGCGCCGGCTCCTCCTCCTTGATGATCCGTGCCGGAGCCCTTGCGGCCCGGAAATCGATCTGCGGCTTCAGAGTGATCACCTTTTCCGGGCAGGTGCTCTGGCATAATCCGCACTGCACGCAGGCATCTTCGACGAATTTAAGCACGGGACGTTCGGGATCGTCGCGGAGAGCCCCGGTGGGACAGGCCGACACGCAGGCCAGGCACAAAGTGCATCCGTCCGTATTGACGGTAACCGTACCAAGCGGCGCGCCCTGGGACAGCGCAATGACGTCGGTCGGCACAGGCGCAACGCGGTGCAGTTCGTGAAGAGCGAAGCGAAGCAGGTCGCGCCGCTTGCCTACCGTCTTGAAGGTTGCGGGACGCTCCACGGCCGGCGCGGGTTCAATCGACCGCAGCACTTCGCCCAGCACGTCCGGGTCGTCCGTTTCGATAGTCGCAACCCGGCGCCCCGAAAAACCTAATCCGGAAACAATGGCATCAGCCATCGTTATGGTTTGAGAAAGCCCGGAGATGTCGTGCAAAGGTCTTGCGCGGAGGAGAAAGCGTATCCCCGCTGCGCCATAGGCGAAGGATGCCACGACCGCTTCCAATCCAACCTGTGTCACCTCGTTGACGGCGAACGGCAGCACATTGGCGGGAAGCCCGTCGCCGTGGCGGGCGAGCGCATCGATCAGCGTGCTGCCATGTTGGGTGTCGTGCAGCAGCACGACCGCACCGGAGCCGCCGGCTTCGCGGTAGGTCAAAAGCATTGCGCGCAATTTGTGCAGCAGCGCATCGGGCGGCGGAAGGGCATAGGTTGCTGCACCCGTCGGACAGGCCGTGGCGCACTGGCCGCATCCGGCGCAGACCTCGGCGTTGATCTTGACGTGATCGCCATGTGGCGTGATCGCTCCGGTCGGGCAGAGATCGAGACAGCGATGGCAACCCGTCAGCCTCGAGCGCGAATGGACGCAGATCTCTGCGGTGAAATTGACGTATTTCGGCTTGTCGAAGTTGCCGACGAGGTCGCGTGCCCTGAGCACCGCACGCAGCATCGCGGCCGGGTCCCGCGGATCCGCGCGGAGATAGCCGTCGCGCAAGTCATGCGCGGGAAAAAGCGGTTTCCCGCCGGAGAGATCAAGGACGATGTCGCAGCGCGAAGTCAGGCCGTCGCACGGAGCCTCGAAGACGAGCGTATCGCGCGAGGAGGGGCGGGGGGCCGCATAGTCGTCGACCGTCAACTCGAAGGCCCCCAAATGGCCCTTGGCGTTACGGATCGTTCCTTGGACGATCGGAAAGGATGTCGTCGCCGGCGGCATAATCTGTGACGGCTTTGTGATCATGATCGTCACGTCGAGATGATCGGCAAGCAATCGACCAGCTTCGACCGCAAGTTCGTCGCGGCCATAGATCAGGATCACCCCTTCGCTCGATAGGGTGACCAACGGAAAAGCAGGCGCAGCCTCGGACACAGCGGCGAGCAGTGCTGCCATTTTTGGGCCTGCCTTGGTTCCCTCCACCGACCAGCCGGCCGTCTCGCGAAGGTTGATGAAATCCAGTTTCCCCGAACGCCCCTTCGCCTCGTCGCCAAACAGTGGGGCCTCCTGGGTGCAGCCGACGATGAGCGGTCCTTCCGCCTTCGCCGCGTTGCGAAAATGATCGAGCTCGGCCCTGCAGAGCTGGCGGAACTCGGCGATTTCGCTTTTGCGGCATCCTCGCTTCACGGCGGCCGTATCGAGGCGCATCGTGTCTTCGCACGAGCAGATCAGGATCGTGTTCGGCGGATCAGGCATGCGCAGCCCTTCACCTCCTGAAGAGGTCCGGGAACGACGGCGAGCGGACTCGCGTCGCCCCTCCTGGTCGATTAAGTTATTCTCACAAGAGAAGAAAAGAAAGCTGGAGGTCCGCCTGACACCGACAGCCCCTGGGCACTCATCGGTCACGGAGCCAATCAATCTGCCTCCGCCATTCACGCTGGTGAGGCTGCGCGAAAGTCGTGACTCTTTCGCCCATGCCATGCATATCGCCGAAGAGAGTGGGGCAGGTACGCTGACCTACGTGGGGCGGTTCGATCTTGCCGAGTTCGCAGTCGTCCTTGAACCTGGCGAGCCGTTGCGTACCGCGCGCCGCGCTTTCTATGCGGGGATGGTGGCGCTGACCGACGCCTTGCGCGCGTATGCGCCGCCGAACAAGGAGATCGCGATCGACTGGCCGGACGCGATCCGTGTTGACGGCGGCCTCGTTGGTGGCGGGCGGCTCGGCTGGCCTTCGTCCGCAAAGGAGGACGAGCCGCCGCGCTGGCTGGTGTTCGGTGCCATGATCCGAACGGTTGCGATGAGCGACAGGGAAGCCGGCGTTTATCCGCTCGCTTCCGCCCTGGATCAGGAGGGTTTTGGTGAGGCCGGCGCGATTCAGGTGACGGAGAGCTTTGTGCGGCATCTGATGCGCGCTCTCGACGCCTGGCAAGCCGATGGATTCGACGGCATCGCACGCGAGTTTCTAAGTCGGTTGCCGCGTGCGCGGCAAACCACATATGTGATCGCTGACAACGGTGATCTTATTGCCCGCCGGATTGGGACAAACAGGACCGATCGGCACGACCTGAAGAAGGGCTTGCTATCGCCGTCATGGTTCGATTCAATACTCGGAGGACCGCGTCTGTGAAGCTCTTGCGCACCATCGCGCTCGATCCATCCGACACGTTCGTGTTCGACGTGCCGGCGCAGCCCGGCGATTGGGCGGTGTCGGGCGCCTTCCGCTTTTGTAATCGGGATGCAGCGAAGCTGAGCGGCAAGGACCGTTCGGCGTTTCGAAGCGGTTTCCTCGGCGTGCAATCCTGGGGCTGGTCGACACTGGTGCAAATCGTCCCCGCGACTGAAGGCGATCGCCGGACGTTGGTGGAGCTCCTTGCGAAACAACTGGTCGAACGGTTCGGGGCGCCGGACCTTGCAACCGCGCGCCTTGCCGCTGAAGAGGAAGTCGCCTTTGCGCAATCACTCTGCACACATCCCATCAGCGCGCTGATCGCGGTCCACCGCTCGGCGAGCAATGGCGAGGTCCGCGAGTCATTCCGCAGATTGCAACTGCGCGAGGGCCAGCGTCACGGCAAGGCGTTCTCGTTCATGGAAGTGGAGGATGACACCGAGCCCGACAAGGATCTCAATCTTGCGAATATGAGCGAGGAGCCGTCGCGCCGATGAGGGATTTCTGGATCGCCTGCGGCCACCACCTGCTCGATCACAATGCGAGCGGCGGGCTCGTGGTCACGGATGAGTTCCTGAAGGCCTACTTCGTGCGTCCCGAACTGATGCCGCCGAACGACGCTTGCGCGGTCGAACGCAGGTTGCACCAGGAGCTGCTCGCTGACCCGGGCCGGGCAGTCGCTGCGGAGGAGGTAGCTGCGATCGCCGATGCGGATGCGCGGGAGAACTGGCAATTCGTACTGGCATTTCGGAAGCTTCTGCTGCGCGAACCCACGTTGGAAGCGGCCTATCTTGCATTGGTTCGCTCACGTCACGTCAACCTGCCGCCGCTGTTTGTGAACCACCTTGTTCACGTGATCCTGCGAAATGCGCTTGACGGCTGCGAGGACCCGTTCGTGCTGCGCGCGGCCGAACTGTTCTTCCGGCCGCAGCGTATCGTGCCGCACGAACACTTGCTGCTGTTGGGCGACGAGGAAATCATTGGCGGGCCAAGCCAAACGCCCGTGTTGTCGCTGATGTCCATGTTGGGGGCAACAACCGGCGCGGAGATCGACGTCCTCAGCGAGGGGAATGCCGACAGCTACTGGCAGCGCAGCGATCAGTTCGATCTTGCGCTCGATTTCACCGGCGGAACGCGGGGCCCCGCTGCGCTGGCAGAGGCCATGGGGCGCTGGATTACTCATTTGCTTGGATTTGCCGTCGGAATTGAGCCGCTCACCGCCCTGCGCGATGCGAAGCTCACCTGGTATGTTGGGCTCGATGCTGAAGCCACCCGGATGGGCGACCAGCTTTGGCATGGAGAGGCGCTGGACGACCGCACCGCAAGTCGTGTGCTAGCGCTGTTCCGGCTCACTTTTCCAGATTCCAGCCTGGTCGTTGATGCGGTCGGGGGCGAGCCGGTCTACCTGATCCTTGCAACGACCTCCGATCAGCTGGTGCAGATGAAGCCGCAGAATCTGTTGACGGGGTTGCCGATCAAGCACCTGGAGGCTGCAACGTGAGCCCCGGCGCGCTGCCATTGTTGCGCATTCCGGTCGGCGTTGTCGTCGAGCGCCGCAAGGCGGATTCCCCATGGATTGATTTTGTCTGGCGCGGCATCGGCGTCTTGCCGGATGAGTCGGAGATGATGCCGTGGACTGTCCTACGGGCGCAGGAGGGATTGACGCTCTTTTATGCCGGGAACGCCATGGTCGATCTCTATCGCTCGGAAACCGAGCGCTACCGCGACAATCTTGCCACGGGCGCTCCCCGCATCTGGATCGTATTGACTCCCTCCGAGGGCGCCTGGCCCTATGCCGTTTCGGCCGTCACCGCAGATCCAGCGGAAGGCGAGGCATTCACGGAAGCAGGTGCCAATCTGGTCGAAGCGGTGCCAATGCCTGAGATACTGCATAAGGCGATTGAAAATTTCATCGCCGAGCACCACGTCGAGAGGGAATTCGTCAAGCGCGAGCGACGCCGCGCCGATCCTGAGGCGCTTGCGCGGCGTCACCACGACGGTGAGCACGAATGAGCGACGAGCAATTCCTGGCGCGCTGGGCGCGCCGCAAGCAAGAGGCGAAGGCCGGTCACGCTGAACCAGCCCCTGAAGAAGCCGCTGAGGCGCATGGGCCGGCGCTGTCCAACCGGGCCGCGGCAGAGCCGGCTCCCCCGGAGACGGAGCTGTCGAAATTGCCCCCGATTGAATCGATCGATGCTGCCACCGACATCACGGCTTTCCTGCGCAAAGGCATTCCGCAGGAGTTGAGCCGGGCGGCGCTCCGTCGCGCCTGGAGCGCCGATCCCACCATCCGCGATTTCGTGGGGTTGGCGGAAAACGCCTGGGACTTCAACGACCCGAACGCCATGGCTGGCTTCGGTCCGCTGGACTATTCGGCCGAGCAAATTGACGCTCTCGTCCGCCGCGTCGTCGGGGGCGTGGTAGAGGCCGCCGAGGGCCGCCCCAATCCGCGCGAGGCTGCCGAAGACGCCGCGCGATCGGCTCCCGCGGAGGCCGGTTTCGAGCAATCATCAAATCCGGTGAAGGCGATCACGGAACCTCGACCGCTCGGCGAGTTCGCAGCCGCGGAATTGCCGTCGAATTCTACTGCATCGCAACCCGTAGCTGCGAGTGAAGAGACTCCCCTTCGGCACCGCACACATGGCGGGGCGTTGCCCCGGTAGACTGCGACTAAATGCGATAGCCTCAGGCTATGGCTATCAATTGACCGCTCCCGGACACGCGGCTAGTCTTTGTTACGCAAACGCAATCAAGCGCTTGGCCCCCTGGATGGGAGGTCGGCATGCGCGATGCGGGCCTTGAACGAGCCATCGATGCGGCGGGCGGCGTTGCCGAGCTTGCCCGAAAAATCGGTATTGCCCAGCCCTCGGTGTCGAACTGGAACAGGGTGCCCGCGCAACGTGTGATTGCGGTCGAAGGCGCAACGGGTGTGTCGCGCGAAGTGCTTCGTCCCGATCTCTATAGCGAGCCGGCCGCGCCGGACGACGCGGTTGATCCGACCGATGCCGCGCGCGCGCAGGAATACGCGCTGCTTGCAACCTTGCTCTCGTCCGCGCCGTCGGCCGCATTGCTCGAGCAGATCGCGCAACTGCATGGCGATGCGACGCCGCTTGGACGCGCCCATGCAACCATTGCAGAAGCTGCATCGGTAGCGGCCGTATCCGAGGTCGAGCGCGAATATTTTGACCTCTTCGTCGGTCTGGGTCGCGGCGAGTTGCTGCCTTACGCATCCTATTACTTGACGGGGTTTCTCCACGAACGTCCGCTGTCGCGCCTGCGCGACGATCTCGCCGCGCTCGGCATTGAGCGGGTCGAGAGCAATTTTGAGCCCGAGGATCACGCGGCGACGCTGTGCGAGATCATGGCGGGCCTTGCGGTGGCACGCTTCCCAGTGCCAACGGAAGCACAGCGCACATTCTTCGAGAAGCATGTGTCCCGCTGGATGGGACGTTTGTTTGCCGACATGGAGAAGGCGGAAAACGCCAAATTCTACCGGTCGGTCGGAACACTTGGACGAAATTTTCTGGAAATCGAATCCGAGGCTTTCACGTTCGTCAACTGACCAGCGCCGCTGGTCCAGGAGAGATGCGATGAGGGACGAGCAGAGAACGACAGTCGGACGCCGCGATTTCCTTCGCAAGGTCGGCATCGGCACGGTCGGTGCGGGCGCGACGCTGGCAACGCCCTTGATCACGCCTGCTCAGGCGGACAGCGAGACCGACGATGAGAAACGCAAGGCGCGCTACAAGGAGACCGATCATGTGAAGGCGTACTACCGTGTCAATCGCTATCCGGGTTGAGAGGAGGCGGCCGTGCTGATCAGGAGAACACAACAGCGTTCCGAATCCGCTTCACGCGGATCAATCGCGGGAGGTTTGTCCGGGCAAACCAATGGTCTCGACCGCCGCACCTTCCTGCTCCGGTCTGGCCTTGGTGGCGGCGCTCTCGCTGCAGTGAGCACGCTGCCGGTCGGCGGCGTCCGCAAGGCGAAAGCAGCAGTGGCAGGTCCCCTCACATCGGGAGCAACCGTTCGCAAGAGCGTCTGCACGCATTGTTCGGTTGGATGCACCGTGACGGCGGAGGTGCTGAATGGGGTGTGGATCGGCCAGGAGCCGAGCTGGGAGTCCCCGATCAATCGCGGATCACATTGTGCCAAGGGCGCTTCTGTGCGCGAGCTCGTGCACAGCGAGCGGCGGCTGCGCTATCCGATGAAGCTTGTGGGCGGGCAGTGGACGCGTGTCTCCTGGGATACGGCGATCAACGAGATCGGCGACAAGCTCCTGGAAGTCCGCGAGAAATCTGGGCCCGATTCCATCTATTGGCTCGGCTCGGCCAAAATGACGAACGAAGGCGCCTATCTGTTCCGCAAGCTCGGCGCGTTCTGGGGAACCAACAACACGGATCATCAGGCGCGCATCTGCCATTCAACGACCGTTACCGGTGTGGCCAACACCTGGGGCTACGGCGCGATGACCAACAGCTTCAACGATATCCGCAATGCCAAGACCCAGGTCATCATGGGCGGCAATCCAGCCGAGGCGCACCCTGTATCGTTGCAGCATCTGCTTGAGGGCAAGGAGCTTCAAAAGGCCAACTTTGTCGTCATCGACCCGCGCCTGACGCGAACCGCGGCACACGCGACCGAATATGTTCGGATGCGGCCGGGCACCGACATCCCGGTGCTGTACGGCATGATGTGGCACATCCTCCAGAACGGGTGGGAAGACAAGGAGTTCATCCGACAGCGGGTCTATGGATTCGATGATCTCCGGAAAGAAGTGGAGAAGTGGAATCCGGCAGAAGTCGAGCGTGTCACCGGCATTCCCGGCGAGCAGCTCAAGCGCGTCGCCAAGATGTTTGCTACCGAGAAGCCGGCAACGCTGATCTGGGCCATGGGCCAGACCCAGAAGACCGTTGGCACCGCCAACGTGCGGGCCAGTTGCATCGCACTGCTGATGACCGGCAATGTCGGCGGAGCGGGCATGGGCGCCAACATCTTCCGTGGCCATGACAACGTGCAAGGCGCGACCGATGTCGGGCTCGATATCGTCACGCTGCCGTTCTACTACGGGCTCGCCGAAGGCGCGTGGAAGCACTGGTCGCGGGTTTGGGAAGTCGACCATGAGTTCCTGAAGTCGCGCTTCGACTCCAAGCAGATCATGGAAACGCCCGGCATCCCGCTGACCCGCTGGTTCGAAGCGGTGACGCTGCCGAAAGATCGGATCGCGCAGAGGGACAATGTGCGGGCCGTGTTCGTGCAGGGGCACGCCAGCAACAGCATCACCCGCATTCCTGAATCCCTTAATGGCCTGAAGGCGCTCGAGCTGCTCGTCATCGCCGACCCGCATCCGACGACCTGGGCCTCGCTCTCGGTCGAGGCGGGACGCAAGGATGGAGTCTACATTCTCCCGGTTGCCACGCAATTCGAGTGCAAGGGTTCGCGCGTTGCCTCGAACCGCTCGTTGCAATGGGGCGAGCAGGTCGTGAAGCCGATCTTCGAATCGAAGGACGACCTCGAGATCATCTATCTCCTGGCGAAGAAGTTCGGCTTCGCCGACAAGATGTTCAAGAACATCAAGGTCGAGAACAATCTGCCCGAGGCGGAGGATGTGCTGCGTGAGATGAACCGCGGCAGCTGGTCGACGGGATATTGCGGGCAATCGCCCGAGCGCCTCAAGGCGCATATGAAGAACCAGGCGAAGTTCGACATGCTGACGATGCGGGCGCCCAAGGACGATCCCGAGGTCGGCGGCGACTATTACGGTCTGCCTTGGCCGTGCTGGGGATCACCTGAAGTCAAGCATCCGGGCACGCCGCTGCTCTACAACACCAATCTGCACGTGATGGACGGTGGCGGCACGTTCCGTCCGCGCTTTGGCGTCGAGCGCGAAGAGAAGCTGCCCGACGGCACCACGCGCAAGGTCAGCCTGCTCGCGGACGGCTCGTACTCGAAGGGTTCGGCGATCGAGGACGGCTATCCGGAATTCACGCTGGCGAGCCTGAAGAAGCTCGGCTGGGACACGGAGCTCACGGAAGCCGAAATGGCTGTTATCAACAAGATCAACCCGGCCAAGCCAGACGTGGTGTCGTGGTCGCTCGACCTGTCGGGCGGAATCCAGCGTGTCGCGCTCATGCATGGTTGCGTGCCCTATGGCAACGGCAAGGCGCGGATGAATGCGTTCGGCTTGCCCGACCCCATTCCGGTACACCGGGAGCCGATCTACACGCCGCGCGTCGACCTGGTCGCGAAATATCCGACGTTGCCCGACGCCGAGCAGTTCCGGGTGCCCAATATCGGCTTCTCGGTGCAAAAGGCGGCGGTCGAGAAGGGGATCGCGAAGCAATTTCCGCTCATCCTGTCGTCCGGCCGTCTGGTCGAATATGAGGGCGGCGGCGAGGAGACGCGCACCAACCCCTGGCTCGCCGAATTGCAGCAGGACATGTTCATCGAGATCAATCCAGCCGATGCCGCCGAGCGCGGCGTCACGGACGGTGGCTGGGTCTGGGTCACGGGCGCAGAGAACAATTCGAGGGCCAGGATGAAGGCGCTCGTCACCGAGCGTGTCGGCAAGGGCGTTGCCTGGATGCCTTTCCACTTCGGCGGTTGGCTCGCAGGCAAGGATCTTCGCAGCAACTACCCCAAGGGCACCGATCCGATCGTGCTCGGCGAAAGCGCGAACACGATCACCACCTACGGGTATGATCCCGCGACGAACATGCAGGAGACGAAAGTCACTCTCTGCCAGATCGCGGCGGCATAAGGAGCAACGACGATGGCACGTATGAAATTTCTCTGCGACGCCGACCGTTGCATCGAGTGCAACGCCTGCGTGACGGCTTGCAAGAACGAGCACGAGGTCCCCTGGGGCATCAACCGGCGTCGTGTCGTCACCATCAATGACGGCAAGCCGGGCGAACGCTCGGTCTCGATGGCCTGCATGCACTGCACCGATGCGCCCTGCGCTGCGGTGTGTCCGGTGAACTGCTTCTACACCACCGCCGACGGCGTGGTGCTGCACTCCAAGGACCTCTGCATCGGCTGCGGCTATTGCTTCTACGCCTGTCCGTTCGGCGCGCCGCAATATCCGAAGGTCGGCAATTTCGGCTCCCGCGGCAAGATGGACAAATGCACCTATTGCGCCGGCGGTCCCGAAGCCGACGGCAGCAAGGAGGAATACGAGAAATACGGCGCGAACCGGCTTGCCGAAGGCAAGCTGCCGCTTTGCGCCGAGATGTGCTCGACAAAATCGCTGCTCGCCGGCGATGGCGAGATCATCGCCCAGATCTACAGAGAGCGCGTACTGAAGCGCGGCTACGGCTCGGGCGCATGGGGCTGGAAAACCGCCTATCGCGAGACGATCGAGTCCTGAAGCAGGCCGCGGCCACGCGGCGCAGATGCCGAGGAGGAGTTCATGTCGTCATCCGGAAGGTTCATTCCAGTCACCATCGGCGCGTGGGCATTGCTTCTGTTGATCATTGCGGCGCCGGCACCGTCACTGGCCCAGCAGGTCAATCCGACAGCGAGCTCGGTTAACGAGCGGCAGCTGCTCCAGGAAATGGACCGGATCCAGGGGCGCGTCAGCATTCCCGACCAGCGCTCCAGCGTGCTCATGCAGCCGGCTGGCCGCGAGTGGCGTGAATTCCGCAACGTGGCGCTGCGCTGGATTGGCGGGGTTGCCATCCTCGGCATGCTGGCGGTTCTCGTGATCTTCTATTTGACGCGCGGCATGGTCCGTCTGGAAAGCGGACGATCCGGCCGCACAATCGTGCGCTTTTCCTTATTCGAGCGTTTCGTGCATTGGATGACTGCGACCTGCTTTGTCGTTCTGGCGATTTCCGGATTGAACATCACCTTCGGCCGTCCGTTGCTCCTGCCGCTGATTGGCCACGAGGCGTTTTCCGAATGGTCGCAGTGGGCGAAGTATGCGCACAACTACCTCAGCTTTCCGTTCACCATCGGAGTCGTGCTGATCTTCCTGATGTGGATCGCTGGCAACGTCCCGAACAAGGCGGATGTCGATTGGATCAAGCGCCGTGGCGGTATAGTAGGTCACGATCATCCACCGGCCTATCGTTTCAACGCCGGCCAGAAGGCGATCTATTGGATCGTGGTCATCGGCGGAGGCCTGGTGGCGGCCACCGGATATGTGCTGATGTTCCCGTTCTATCTGTCAGGTATCGAAGGGATGCAGTTCGCGCAGATCGTTCACTCCATCGTGGCGATGCTCTTCATCGCGGCGATGCTGGCGCACATCTATATCGGGACGATCGGTATGGAAGGCGCGTTCGAGGCAATGGGCAGCGGCACTGTCGATGTCAACTGGGCCAAGGAGCACCATGGGCTCTGGCTTGAAGAGCAGAATGCGCGCGCCGAAGCGAATGCACGGCCCCGGCCGGCGGCCACCGCGGCGGAGTAGGGATCGCGCGGCCCATAAATGTGCCAGGCGCTTGGTCAGAGCCGCACGCCCGTCGTCGCAAACGCTTGTTGGACGGGTTCCTGGATCTGGTCAAGGACGACAAAACCGGCCGCCGCGATCACAATTGCGGCTGCGCAGGCGAGCAAGAAGGCTTTCATGGCAAGGCTCCGCAGGAGATCGGGGGGTAGTTTATATGAGCGAGCAACCTGCGGACAACTGAATCAGCACGTGTCAAAATCCGATCGTTGGTTGGTCGGTTGGCACGATAGCGCCGCCGAATCTACCACAAGAACGGAGCGACCATAGTCAGCTGTCGAGCAGTAGTTTGACGAAACAACATAGGCAATCATCGCGACTCGTTGGCGCAATCGCTGAGCCGTCAGGAAGAAAACTGTCCGCAGATCATTTAGGTCGCGCCGATGATCGGTACATCGCGCGCCTTTGAATTATGACAAATTTTCTGCTGGCGGCGGCCTTACGGACCGGGCAGCTCGATCCGCGAGCTGGACGAGCACCCGGTCGTGCATGTGGCGTTCAACGACGCCGAGGCTTTTGCCAAGTGGGCAGGCAAGGAACTTCCGACCGAGGCCGAATGGGAATTCGCGGCCGACCTCGCCACTTTGCGCTGTTTCGCGATCCTGGCGACCCAGGTTCGAGCACCCGTGCCCCCGCCTTGAGGCGCTATTCCGACCGCGAAATCGAGCGGCGGGCGTCCCTCATTTCCGCTATGATCAAGCCATGACGATCGGGATCACCGGACCCGAACGGAAGGTACCAAGGCAGAGTGCCGTGGTCGGGCTCACTATTGCGGCCGCTGTCATTGGGGTTTGCCTGATCCTTCTCTGGCTCGCGAGCGACCTCCTCGTCGACTGGCTGTGGTTTTCCTCGATCAATTATCCGCAGGTTTTTTGGACGACAATCGGTGCGAAAACCGTCATCTTTCTTGCGGTCTGGACCGGAACCGCCATCATCCTTTGGCTGAACGGATGGTTCGCACTGCGCTTTGCCCGACGGCGGTCGACACAGCTTGTCACCGCTTCGGTGTGGAACTTCGCGGTCAACGCGCCGCCAGATTTGCTTGCGCTTTTACGCGATCGACTGCCGTGGTCCCGGTTGATCGTAGGTGGGGCAGCTTTGATCGCTCTGCTCGTCGCCGCCGCAGAAGTCGGCAACTGGGGTGTCTTCCTGCGGTTTGTCTATCAGGTGCCATATGGCGCAGACGATCCGCTCTACAACAAGGACATCGGCTTCTATCTCTTCTCGCTGCCCGCCTATATCCTCATCAAAAACTGGATCATGCTCGCGCTCGTTCTCAGCGCGCTTTTCGCCGCGGCGATCTACTGGGTGCACGGCGATATCGAATACGACCTTCATCGTCGATCAATGTCGTCGATGGCGATTGCCCACGGCTCAGTGCTGCTCGGTCTTTTCTTTGCGGTGAAGGCCTGGTCCTATGGTCTTGATCGCTATCTGCTGCTCTACGGCGACAACGGTGTGGTCGTCGGCGCAAGCTACACCGATGTCCACGTGAGGCTCCCGGCCTTGTGGTTGATGATCGGACTTTCGGTCATCGCGGCGTTCGCCACGTGGGCAAATTTGCGGGTGCGCACCTACCGGCTTCTTGCCGCCGCGTTCCTGCTTGTCGTGATCGGGTCTTTCGTGCTGTCCAGCGTGATTCCCGTGCTGTTCCGGGAGTTCTTCGTCAAACCAAGCGAATTGGAGCTGGAAAGGCCCTATATCGAACGCAACATTGCGCTCACCCGGCAGGCTTACAATCTCGATCAGATCGCAGCCAAGCCGTTTGCGGCGGAACAGAAGCTTAGCTTCAAGACGCTCGACGCCAACAAGGCGACAATCGACAATATCAGGCTGTGGGACTGGCTGCCCTTGTCGGACACCTACGCGCAGCTGCAAGAGATCCGCACTTACTACAAATTCCATGATCTTGATGTTGATCGCTACTGGCTCGATGGCTCCTACCAAAGCGTGATGCTCTCGGCTCGCGAATTGCAGCCCTCCCTGCTGCCGCCCAATGCCCAGACATGGGTCAACCGCCACGTGCTGTTTACTCACGGCAATGGCGCGGTGATGAGCCCGGTCACGCGCAAAAGCACCGAGGGGCTACCGCTGCTCTATTTGCGGGATATCCCTCCGGTTGCGGATGGAGGCCCCAAAATCCACGAGCCGCGCCTCTACTACGGCGAACGGAGCGACAACTACGTCATCGTCAAGGGGAGCACGCCGGAGTTCGACTATCCGAAGGGAAAGGACAATGTCTACGCGGCTTATGACGGTACGGGCGGCGTTCCGATAGGAGCGATGGTGTGGAGAGGCCTGTTCGCTTACTACTTCAACGACCCGAACCTACTGCTCTCAAGCTACATCACGACCGACAGCCGTATCATGATCCGGCGCAATATCGGGGAAAGAGTACGAACGATCGCCCCGTTCCTCAGGCTCGATCACGATCCTTATCTGGTCATCAGCAATGGGCGGATGTTCTGGATGCAGGACGCCTACACGGTGAGTTCCTACTTCCCCTCCGCGCAGCCGGCGCAAGACGAGGATATCAACTACATTCGCAATTCAGTGAAGGTCATCGTCGATGCCTATAACGGGACCGTCGACTTTTACCTGATGGACACCGGCGATCCGATTGCAGCGACCTATAGGCGTATCTTTCCGAGCATGTTCAAGCCATTCTCGGCCATGCCGGCGGATATGCAGAGGCACATTCGCTATCCGGAGGACCTGTTCCTGATTCAGGCGCAGCTCTATCAGAGCTATCACATGGAGGCCGCTGACGTTTTCTATAACCGCGAGGATCTCTGGCAGTTCCCGCGCCAGCCGGGCGGCGGCGGCATTGCGACGATGGCCCCATATTACATCATCATGCGACTGCCCGGCGAGCCGCAGGCCGAGTTTTTCCTCATGCTTCCCATGGTGCCAAGCCGCCGCGACAATATGATCGCGTGGCTCGCCGCGCGTTGCGACGCACCCGACTACGGCAAGCTGATTGTCTACGAGTTTCCCAAGGAGAAGCTCGTCTACGGGCCGTTCCAGATCGAAGCGCGGATCAATCAGAGCACCGATATATCGCAGCAGATCACGCTGTGGAATCAGATGGGCTCGCGGGTGATACGCGGTGCGAACCTGCTTGTGATCCCAATCGAGAACTCGATCCTCTATGTAACGCCGCTCTATTTGCGAGCGGAGCACGGACACCTGCCGGAGTTGAAACGCGTGATCGCAGCCTATGGTGAACATGTGGTGATGAAGGAGACGCTCGACGAGGCCTTGTCAGCACTGTTTATCGAGCCTGGCGCGGTGCGGCCGGTCTCGAACACGAAGGAGGAAATTCCTGTCGCACGCCCGTCGGCAAGTCAGGCACGGGAGGCGCTCGACCGTTACAATCATGCCGTTGAACGATTGAAGTCCGGCGACTGGAAAGGCTTTGGCACGCAGTTCGACGCAATGCGCGAGCTTCTGGAGGAAATGAACCGGCACGCCACGGGCCACTAGCGTCGCGGCTCCTTTGGCGCTCATTGGAGAACACAGGGGCTGCATAGTTCGGGCTGAACACGCAACGAAGAGAGGCCTTGAGCTTGATGCGATACAGGCGGTGTTTGCACTCGCGGTACGAATGCCACTGAGAAGCGAGGTGGACCGCAAGCAGGTCGAGCCGGATCTCCCCTGTGAACCAACCGACAGGCCCACTGTCGCGCCTACTGCTGTGGCCACTGACTGAGTTCATCTTCAGTTACAACACGCTCGAAATTCTCGGTTTTGCTTTTGATGCGGTATCGAATGCGTCCGTCCGCCTCAATCGGGAGGCATGCAACAATTGTGTAGACGGTCCGTCCGCCATTGTCGGCGCGGCCCTGCGGTCGCTGGGCTTGATGATGAACGTCGTCGTTGATCGAGAAGATGTAGGGCATTGTGTTCCTTACAGCATTTGGGGCGCGTGCGCCGCACAGAGAAGCCCGCCGGCCCGCTGATTGCAATCAAGGTTTTGCGGGCCGTGAACAGTCCCTTCGAGAAGGCCGCGGAACCCGAGGCCAGCCGCGGCGCCCTCTCATCTCATTCCCGTGGCAACCCATGCCACCGGTGGTATGGTGAAGGGGTTCGACCTATTGAATGACTTGATGGCCGCGCCCCGAGGGGGCCTTTCCAAGACATCGCTGGATCGAATTTGCTCACACGGATTGTGGGTAGCGAACTCTTTCGTGGGTATTGTTGGAGACGGATAATGGCAACGGGTGTCGTGAAGTGGTTCAACGGCCAGAAGGGCTTTGGCTTTATTCAGCCGGACAATGGTGGGCCGGATGTATTTGTTCACATTAGCGCCGTCGAGCGTGCGGGCCTTCATGGACTAGCCGAAGGGCAGAAGGTCTCCTTCGAGGAGAAGACCGATCCGAGGCGCGGAAAGACGAGCGCTGAAAATCTGAAGACCCTATAACATCGGTCGACGCTTCGGTTTCACGGATGTACTGAGAAGCAGGCTACAGGGGGGATATCATCGCCGACCTGCGGCGGAGATGCCGCACGATTGTTCGTTAAGTTTTATCGTTCATCCGCTAGGTCGCGGAACTTAGCACCAGCGGCACCGTCCCCAGCGTGCGCAGCAGCCGCCGCAACCCCCGCAGCCACCGCAACCACGCACAGCTCGGCAACCACGGCAGCCACGGCAACCACCGCAACCTCGGCGAACAACAACAGCGGCTAGCTGCACGTCGCTTCCAGCATTTTCCTTATCGAAGAGATAGAACGTGGCGAGACTGACGTCGGCCATTTCCTCTTCGCCAAGAACGAAGCGCTGATTGGGCGAGATGTTGTCAGAATGCGGGATATGAGCAGTGGGTATCGTGTGCGCGGATGCGCTCCCCGCCAGCGAGAGACCCAGTCCGGCCGTACCGAGTGCCGTCACGGCGGCGGCTTTGGTTGCGCGTGCGTGCTTCGCAGCTTGCTTCACCCGTGGCATGGTCGCCATCCTTTCGGAAGTTGTCGTGAAAGGGTCAGCTTGACGTAGCAAGTGTGCCTGTACGTCTAGAAATGCGACCTAGCGCATTCGGTTCCCCTTCGCGCGCGGGTCTTTTTGAGTTACAACTGGTGGTGGACCTGACTGACCGTCTGACGATGTCCGTTAACAGGGGCAGAGCGGAAGTTGGACTTCGCGGCGGTCAGTGCAGCTTTTGACCCGAAGCCGACAGGTTCGAACAGCTGGCGCTTTCCGCAAGGCTCCAGCCAGCGAGGCGACTGCGCAAGTGCTGCTCAAGAATTAAACGTCGATTGGCTTTTAATCTGGTGAGCGCGTAAAGGGTACAAACCGCACGAGGCTGGCGGCGCGCGTTGTTGTCTTGCCCGGGCCGGTTTTTTCCACCACCGTGAGTTGCTGAGTGGTGTAGGCAGGTCCCACCGGCATCACCAGCCGGCCACCCAATTTGAGCTGCTCAATCAGCGGCGCCGGTACGTGCCCGAGCGCTGCGGTGACGATGATTGCTTCAAAAGGACCGCAATCGGGCCAGCCAGCATAGCCGTCGCCAAGCCGAACGCTCACATTGTCATACGCGAGGTCTTTGAGCGTTTTGGCTGCGGCTGCGGCCAACTGCGGGATGATCTCGATGGTGCAGACCTTTCGCGCCAGGTGCGCAAGGATGGCAGCCTGATAGCCCGAACCCGTACCGACTTCGAGCACAACATCATCGGGCGCGACGTAAGCCAGCTGAGTCATCAAGGCCACGATGAATGGCTGCGATATGGTCTGGCCGGCGCCGATCGGAAGCGGCATGTCTGCGTATGCGATGGAGCAAGATCGCTCAGGGATGAACAGATGGCGTTGTGTTTGCCCCATGGCCTCAAGGACTCTCCCCGACAGCCCCTGCTGTCCCAAAACACTGACGTGGGACCGGGCGTAAGACCGGATGGTTTCGACCATGGCGGCGCGTTCGAGGACGCATTGCGCGTCCTGTGCGGTCACTTCGCGCACGACGGTCACCATAGAAAGCACGAGCAGCAGCAAGGTCCTCATGAGCCGTCTCCCCGATCTCGGTGGCGCTGCGGCGACAAGGCCGGTTGCGACGCACCCGCAGCAACCAGTCATGCCGGCGCTTGGGTCACCATCTATCTATGACGCGCGGTTGAGAAAGATCGGCAACCCCTGCTTGTTGCCGTAGATGGGGCGATAGCGCTCCGTGTTGTAGCTGCTGGCGACGTCCAATTTGCGCGGGCCGAGCTTGGCGTCAGGGATGGGCACGAGGTCGTAGCAGCCCTCTACCAGCGCCGACATGAGGCCGGTCTTGCCTTCCAGGATGGCATCGTAGGCCATGTTGCCGAAAGTCAGGGCCACAAGCTTGTCGATGAAGTCCGGATCGCCCGATCGCAGGTCGTAGGTGAGGTCGGAGGTGATCGTCTCCTCGCCGGCGCGCCGCCTGATCTCGTCGGCAAGCGATTCCGCCACGTTGGCCTTCTTGCGGTGACCGTAGGCGTCAGGCTCGCCGTATTCCTGCAGGTTGAAGCCCTCCCACTCGGCACCCTCGCTGAGCACGATCAGCGCGTAGTTGCTTGGGTTCGCTCGCTTCTCCTCGAGGAGCAGCTGGATCAGTTTGTCGAGGTTGACCTTGTACTCCGGTATGACGCATCGTATCGAGGTCGCATACGCGGCGTAGAGCGCTGTGAATCCAGCATCGCGGCCAAAGACGCGGAAAATGCCAATTCGCTCATGCGAGCCGACAGTGGTGCGCTGTCGCTGGATGGCATCGCTGGCGCGGGTGATCGCGGTCGAGAAGCCGATGCAGTACTCGGTGTTGCGGACGTCGTTGTCCATCGTCTTCGGGATGGCGATGATCTTGACGCCGAGTTCGTTGAGCTTGGCCGCATAACTGAGCGTGTCGTCGCCGCCGATGGCGATCAGGTGTTCGATTCCGAGCCCCGAAAGGTTCGCCAGCACCTGGCCGGTGAGGTCCCAGGTCTTGGTTACGATGCCGTCCTTGGTACTCAGGGAGACTGGAACGTCCCTGCCGACGAGATGATCGGGCAGCTTTTGTATTCTGGACGGATTGATGCGGCTCGAGTGCAGCACGGTGCCGCCGCGCCGGTCGATAGTGCGAGTGTTTTCACGGTTGAGCGGGATGACATAGTGAGACCTGCTGGTCGGGTCCTCGAGGTTCAAGTGCGTGAGGGCCTCCCAACCACGGCGGAGACCGACGACCTCGATGTCGTTCTCACTGCCGCGATAAGTCACGCTCTTGATGACTGCGTTGAGGCCGGCGACGTCGCCGCCGCCCGTGAGAATGCCGATGCGTCTTTTCGCCAAGCCAAACCTCCCAGCATTGGCAGGTCGTAATAATGCACAGCGCAGCTTCGCTACTCGGCCGCCTCCGGCTTGCGCTCCTCACGCAGCCGAAATCGCTTCACGAGTGCGGATACGGTGTCGCGGAAGCCGCCATATTCCAGCTCAGAATATGGCAGCATCGCAGCGCCGGACCAGCCCTGGCTGGGCATCTCGATTGCCTTGCGTTGCGCGCGCCGGCGCACCTCGTCCCACGCCGGGTTGTCGAAGAAATCGGTATAGGACTCGGAAAAGCGGCCGTCCTTGTCGACCGAAAAGCCAGCGCAAGAAACGATCGGCAGGCAGTACATGCCAGTGACCGGTGTATTGAGCGGCACGGGCATCAGCGGCATCACATGCGAGCCGCGCGCATCGCCACCCACGAAGTGTGCCTTGGCGAAGGGCGAGATAATCTCCTCGGGCGCCGGGAAAATTCCCTGGTTCCTGATGATTGCGACCGGATCGTCCTTGCCGGTGTACTTGCCTGCGATTGCGTGAAGACGTTGCGCCGACACGGCGGCGGCAACCTCGCCATATGTTTGAGAAACGATGCGATCAATGCCAAAGCGCTCGTTGTCGCGGAGCAGCGCGGCAATGTGGTAGTTGTCCTCGGGCGCGTCGAGTTCGATCACGCTGTCGCCCGCCGTGTGGTCCATGTCGATGACATGGAAACGGAATCCCTTGATCATCGGGGGTAGCATCAGCCCGGCGCAATACATGGGATCAGCGAAGGCGAGGTAGAGCGGCAGGTTATAGGCGCCGGGGCCGCATTTGTCGGCGGCGAACACCATGAATGATTCCGCGGGTCTCGGCCCCGAGAGGCTGTGGTCGAAGCTGAGCTCGGCGACGCCCGGGCCGGCACCGCGAATGTTTCCGGAAGGTGCGTCTGCGAGAAGATCCTGGCCGGCGCCGTAGAGACCGGAAGTCCTTGCAACCGAAGTGGCCGTAAGAAACGCCTTCCAGGCGAGTTGATGGATCTCTGAGCTCCCCTCGCCACGTGTGTGCGTCATGATGATCGCAATGTCGTCGCCGGTGTGGCAGACAAAACCGTCGATCAACAGACCATTGCAGATCGCCTTCGCGACCTCGCCCTCGACAGCTGCCATCATGCGTGAAGATGGCTTCGTATGCCCGCCGACTGAGCCAACGTCAGCCTTGATGACCGAAAGAGTGAGTCTCATGAGCATTCTCTCCGACCAGCACAGCGCGACGCCTCTGCGCGGGCTGCGCCGGGGCGACGGCGCTGCTCATACGCCGGAAGAACGTCTGATGCTACGTTCGGTTCCGCAGATGCCCTTCCTGCTCGAAAAATTCGGGCTCATCCGCTTCCCGAGATCTTCAACCACCTTAGGGATCATACCAGAACCGATAGGATAAGTAGATCATGCGCATCATTTTCTGCGGTGCACGAGTCCGGTTTTGGCCCGCGTGATACACGCCGGTGCAGTCTGACGATTTCCGTTCACAGGGGTAGACCGGAAGAGAGCGGCATTGTCCGCCGCTTGTGCCCGCACTGTAGGTAAGAAGGTGTCGAAACCACTGGAGAAGCGGCAGCCCAAAGAGCTCAGCAAGCGCCAGCTTTACGCCATACTAGCTGAGGCGGTCAGGAATACGGACTAAGAGCTAGCCCGCGAAGCGCGCCCGCCCTCCATAGTCCTGAAACGGGAAATGATATTGCCCGTCAGAATGCGGCGTCTATTGCAGATCGTGCCAAGATCGGGAAAGTTCGGCAATCTATGACGGCGTGTTCCGCCCGTGAATACACCGTATGGTTGGCCCAGAACAAAACGGGCCACGTTGTCATTTCAAACTAGGCCACTGTCGCCGGAAACAGGCCAGTGCCAAGACTTTGACAGTGGTCCGACCAGATCGACTTGCTTGAGGATGGGAGACCGCTTGGCCTATTACACAGCCCCTCAAAAGTGACCAACGGAAGTTATTCGCATTTTCGCAGTGCCGTCATCATCTTCTCAGCCAGCAACAACAACGGCGACGGTCTCTACCTCGTCGTCGCGAGTGCCAGAACTGGTGCTACCGATACTGGAAAGAAGGTAAGCCGCGCTGGCTCGGTCTAGGATCGCTCAAAGACGTGTCGCTAAAGGACGCGCGGCTTGCCCGCGACGCAGCGCGTCTTCGTGTCAAAGGCGATCGCAGCGCACCCGGCGTCGACATCGTGTGGAGAAGCGAGCGGCGCCTGAGGAAGCGAAAGCCGGAGAGACCAAGGTCACCCTGCCTACTTTCGAGCTGTGCGCCGAAATCTACATGCGCAAGCACTGGTCGATCTGGAGCACGAAGCATCGCAGTCAATGGCCGTCGTCGCTCAAACGGTACGCTGGCCCGACAATTGGAAACTCACGATCCCAGAGATCAAGCCTAGCCACGTCTACGAATTGTTGCGGCCGATCCGGGTTGAAAAGCGAGAGACGGCTACAACTTTCAGAACAATGCGCCATCTAGCAGGACCTTGGGGGCGATCCGAAACCGCCGGTCGTCTCCCTAAGGAGGGCAAGAGCGTCGCGCGTGCCGTGAGTGAGACGGGGACATCCTATCGAGAAACGTTCTGCGGGGTGGACTTGAGCGTCGTAGCTCACTTGATCCTTCCGCTGCTGTCTGATCCGTTAGTGCTCCCAATCAGCATGATCCATGGCATTAGAAAGCTGAAGTAAAAGTTGCGACAATTGTTTTTTGTCGGCGATTGGGAAATCTTTGAATAGCCGAGCCTCGCGCTTACGCGAGGCTTCGGCCATTCTAGTGGCGAAATCTCTACCTTCGCGGGTAAGCTTGGCGATAGCGGCTCTGCCACGGGAGCGAGTCTGCTCGATCGAGATCAGCCCTCGATCCGCCAGGATGGCGAGACTGCGACTTGCTGCAGCCTTGTCGACGTCGGCAGCGTCGGAAAGTTCACTGACATTGAGGGATTCGATGCTCTTGAGCGTCATGAGAAGACGCCATTCCACGATGCCGATGTTCCAGGCCGCGCGGTAATACGCAGTCGCGCCTCTGTTGAGGCGCATGCCGAGGGTCGACACCAGCACGGCCACATGTTCACGGGCCAGCATTCCGGCATTCCGGGAACGTTCGTCCGAAGCTTTCTCCCTCTCGAATTTCTTGGTCGCCGGCATTTTCGAAGATCTCCAATGGACTTCGTTCCAAGTCCCGCATTTTGCAGCGCATTGATCCAGATCAAATTTCTTGACAAAACATTTATTGATGTATCAACATAGCGTCCAATCTCCCAATTCCAAGAAAAAAGTGGCGAGAGTGACATGGAAGGAAACGGCTTGGTCGCCGGTCTTGATCAGGCGAGGACGTATGCCGGCGCAATCGATTGCGACCTTCATCCGGCTGTGCCCGGGATGGGCGTCCTCCTGCCCTATCTGGACGATTATTGGCGCGAGATGGTCTCCGTCCGCGCGCTCGACCGTCTCAATCTGAGCCTGACCAGCTACCCGCAGAACTCGCCACTATCCTGTCGTCCGGACTGGCTTCTCCCGGGTGGTGCGAAGGCGGGCTCCTCGCTCGAAGCGATGCAAGACCATGTGCTCGATCGGTTTCGACCACGCTATGGAATTCTGAACTGCCTCTACGGCGCGCAGGTCCTTCACAGTGAGGATATGGCGGCAGCGTTCTGCCGGGCGACCAACGACTGGATCAGGGATCACTGGCTCAATCGGGATCCGCGCCTCCGCGCCTCGATCGTGATCCCGTCGCACAACGCGGAACTCGCCGTGGCGGAAATCGACCGCCGCGCCGACGACTTCCGGTTCGTGCAGGTCCTCATGCTGGTGTCCGGTGAAACTACGCTGGGCCGGCGACATCTCTGGCCCATCTACGAACGCGCCGAGCGCCTCGGCCTGACGATCGGAATTCACGCAGGAAGCGCCTATCGATATGCGCCTACCGCCGTCGGGTGGCCGTCATACTATGTCGAGGACTATGTGGCGCAATCCGCCGCATTCGAGAGCCAGCTTCAAAGCCTGATATCGGAGGGCGTGTTCGCGAAGTTTCCCGGGCTCAAGGTCGTTGCAATCGAATCCGGGTTGACGTGGCTGAGCGGGTTCATCTGGCGCGCCGACAAGACATGGAAAGGCGTGCGAGCCGAGGTTCCGTGGGTCACGCGCACGCCGTCGGAGATCATCCGTAACAATGTGCGCTTCACCGTCCAGCCGGTCGATGCGGCGGACGACGGCGAGGCCATCATGCGGCTCGCCGATCACATCAAGTCGGACGAACTGTTCCTGTTCTCGACGGACTATCCGCATTGGCATTTCGACGGGGATGCGGTTCTCTCCGGCCGGCTCCCTGATGCGCTTTTCCGCAAGATCGCCAGTGAAAATGCGCTCGCCACTTACTCGCGATTGGCCACGGCCGATCAGATCATGGAGGTTGTGCCATGAGCACCGTTGAACTGGAACGGCCACGGGCCTCGAACTACAAGCTGAAAGTCATCGATTGCGACATCCATCCGGCGATGACGTCCTGGACCGAGGTGCATCCTTATCTGGAAAGGCAATGGATCGAGCATCTTACGGTCTATGGCAGCCACCTGCGCCACGCCTTCTCCGAGGCGCTGTCGCATCCGCGCATGTCGCCCGACGCTGCGCGGATCGATGCCTATCCGGAGGAGGGTGGGCCGCCGGGATCGAGCCTTGACCTGATGAAGAAGCAGCACCTCGATCCGAACGGGATCGAGGTGGGCATGTTGATACCCCTGCGCTGGAATCCGGGCAGTCAGAGAAATCTCGACCTTGGCGTCGCATTGACCCGCGCGATGAACACCTGGCAGGTCGAACGCTGGGTGAAGCAGGAGCCGCGTTTGAGGGCCTCGGTGCTGATCGCCCAGGAAGACACGGTTGCCTCCGTCGCCGAGATCGATTCCAGGGGAGGGGATCCCAACTTTACCCAGATCTTGATCCTGCCCAAGACGGACGAGCCGCTCGGACGCCGGCGCTACTGGCCGATCTATGAGGCGGCCGTGCGCAACAACCTGCCGATCACGATTCATGTCGGTGGCACCAATGGCCATCCATCGACCGGCGGCGGATGGACATCCTATTACATGGAGGAACATCACTCGGTCGCCCAGACCATGCAGGCGGTCGTGGCGAGCCTTGTCTTCGAAGGGGTCCTGGCGCGCTTTCCCGAGTTGCGCGTCGTGATCATGGAAGGCGGCTTGGGCTGGGTACCGTCGCTCAATGCGCGCATGGACAAGCACTGGGCACGCCTTCGGAGCGAGGTTCCTCATGTGAAGAAGCCGCCGTCGGAATATGTGCGCGAGCAGGTGTGGTTCAGCACGCAGCCGATGGAAGAGCCGGCGACGTCGGCCGAATTGATCGATCTGTTCGACAGGATCGGATGGGATCGGCTGCTGTTCTCCACCGACTACCCGCATTGGGATTTCGACGATCCGCGCTACGCGTTTCGTGCCAACCTCACACAGGCCCAGCGCGAGCAGCTTCTCTACGAGAATGCGCGCAAGTTCTACAGGCTGGACTGATGGCGCGGCATGTGGTTGCGACCGTGGATCAGATCCCGCCGGGCCAGCGCCTGCTGGTCCAGGTCAATGGACGCGAGATCGGCATCTTCAATGTCGAGGGCGAGTATTTCGCCGTCGGCAATCGTTGCCCGCATGAGGGGGCGTCCCTGTGCAAGGGACGCATCGTCGGGCTCGTCGAGGCGACGGGGCCCGGTGACTATCAATACAGCCGTCGTGGTGAGTTGTTGCGCTGCCCGTGGCATGGCTGGGAATTCGATCTGCGAACCGGTCGGTCATGGTGCGAGCCGGATCGCACCAAGGTCCGAAGCTATGAGCTGAAAGTCGAGCCCGGAGGCGCGCTGATCGAAGGCGAGCTGCGCGCCGAAACGTTTCAGGTCACGATCGACAAGCAATATGTTGTCTTGGAAGTCTGAAGACCAGTGAATCAATTAAGCAAATAAAAGCGCATTGGGAGGAGTAAGTGGTGTTCAAGCTAGGGATGTCGGCGGCTGTCGCCTGTTTCGTGGGTCTGTTGAGCTCCGCGCAAGCCGAGGACGGTTCTTGGGACAAGGTCGTCGAGGCCGCCAAGAAGGAAGGCAAAGTCGTGGTCTACAACATGGCCTTGGGCGCTCCCTACTTCACGGCTGTCCTCAAGTCGTTCGAAGCGAAGTACGGAATTCCGGTCGAGAGTCTCGACCTCCGTGCCAGTGAGCTCTCCGAGCGCATCCGCACCGAGCAGGCGGCCGGCCGCTTTCTGGGCGACGCGGAAATGGTCACGACGACCATGATCGAGGAGCAACTCAAGAACGGCGATTTCGTGCAGAAACTGCCGCCGATCCCGAATGCCGCCCATTTGCGACCGCCGTTCAAAGCCAATGAATACAGCGTGCCGGCCTTCATGCAGCCGATGGGCATCCTCATCAACACGCGGCTGGTCAAGGAGCAGGACATCCCGACGAGCTGGAACGATCTCAACGATCCCAAATGGAAGGGCAAGATCCTCTCGGACGACATGCGGCCGCTCGGCAGCGGGAATACCATGTTCGCCATCCTGGAAAAGACCATGGGCACCGACTTCAACCAGAAGCTCGCCGAGCAAAAGCCCGTGTTCAGCCGCGATATGCGAAACGACGCGCGGCGCGTCGCTCGCGGCGAGTACGCCATCTATATCCCGCAGATCTTTGCCTTTACGTCCGATCTGAAGGGGCTGCCGGTGAAAGTCGTGATTCCGAAGGAGGGTGCACCTTTCGCGGAGATGGATCTCGCGGTGCTCAAGAACGCGCCGCATCCCAACGCTGCGCGTTTGTTCATCGACCACTTCCTCAGCGTCGAGTCGCAATTGCTCTACGCGAACGCATGGATGCTTCCGGTGAACGCCGCGGCCGCCGAGCGCGCCAATCCGGACGCGCAGCAGTTCGTGAACGCCAAGATCATTGGTCCCGCCAAGCTGGCTGAGCGCTCCTCGATGATGGATCTCGCCAAGAAGCTTTACCCCTGAGAGACCCATGAGCGTTTCAGCCGGAGAGGGAGTGAACAACCTCGTCGAGAGGCGTACGACCGGCCTGAGCGGGATCGGGCGGTGGCTGCAGGCGACTGCGGCAGGCCGCCTTGCGGCGCTCGCTCTGCTCGTCGTCGTTCTCGCCTTCCTTTCCGTCTATCCGCTGTCGATGCTGCTCTATGGAAGCCTGCATTCGACGCCGCCGGGAATGGCCGGCACTTTCAATCTGGACGGATATCGCGACGTCATCACGCTGCAAAGCGCGGTGACACTCTTCAACACCGTCGGCATATCCCTGGCCAAGACCATCCCTTCGGTAATCCTGGCCGTCTTGCTCGCCTGGATACTGGCGCGAACCGACACGCCATTCCGGGGGGCTCTGGAAGTCCTGATCACGCTGCCATTCTTCATTCCCCCGATCCTGACCGCAATGGCGTGGGGCATGCTCGGCAATCCGCAGGTCGGATTGCTCAATCAGCTCTATCAGTGGGTCACGGGATCAGAGACAGCGCCGATCAACGTCTATTCATATGGCGGCGTAGTCTGGCACATGATGCAGTATTCCGTGCCGTTCCTGTTTCTTCTTATCGTGGACGCCTTCCGAGCGATGGATCCGAGTCTCGAGGAGGCGGCGACCATGTGCGGCGCATCACGCCTGCGAACTTTTCGCTCTGTCACGCTGCAGCTTATGCTGCCCGCGCTGACCGGTGCGGCCATCCTGAGCTTCATTCGCGGCATCGAGAATTTCGAGTCGCCGCTCTTCTTCGGCTCACCGGCGGGAATTCGGGTCATCACGACGGACATCTACGACTCGATCAACCAGCGGTCGCCGCCGCAATATCAGTATGCAACCGCGATCAGCTTCGTCATCATGGCGCTATTGTTCCTGATCGTTCTTCTGCAGCGGCGGATGCTGCGCGGCCGGAGTTTTCAGACCATCACCGGCAAGGGCTATTCACCTTCGGTGATGAAACTCGGTGCATGGCGATGGGCAACCTTTGCCTTTTGCGTTCTGTTCTTTGTGGTGACGGTGGTCCTCCCGGTCGGGCAACTCATCATCGGCTCGTTCTTCAAGTTCTTCGGGTTCTACCAGTGGGACATGCTGACACTCGAGCACTATCAGGCGGTGTTCGGCAGCAGCGAGTTCTGGCGCGGGTTCAGCAACACGATGTTCCTGGGCCTCGTCGGCGCCACGCTGACGATGTTGCTCGGCGCAACCGTCGCCTATGTCTCGGTCCGAACGAAGTGGCGAGGCCGGTTGCTGATCGATTCGATGGCTTGGCTGCCGTGGATGATGCCCGGCATCGTCCTTGGTGTCGGGTTTCTCTGGGGGTTTGCTCTGCTGCCTCACGCGATTCCGATCTACGGCACGATCTGGGCGCTGCTGCTGGCCTATATTTCGCTTGGGACGCCGCTTTCGGTGCGCGCCATGTCGAGCGCATATGCGCAGCTTTCGTTCGACCTCGAGGAGTGCTCCCGGGTGCATGGCGCAAGCTGGCTGCAAACCATGAGGCGCATCGTCCTTGCCCTGGCCTGGCCTTCCTTCGCCGTCGGATGGGTGCTGGTGTTCTTCGGCATCATGCGCGAGCTGAGCGCATCCGTTCTGCTCTATTCTGTCGGCTCCGAGGTGTTGTCTGTCGTGCTGCTGAAGCTGTGGGCGAACGGCAATGCGGAGCAGGTCAGTGTCATTGGGCTCATCATGATGGTTCTCGTGATCGTCTTCCGTTGGGTTCAACTCAAGTTCATCAGCAGCCGTATCGGTGGAATGTGACCAGGCTTGGATCGTGCCATGTCGAATGTCGTTCTTGAGAAGGTGAGCCGGAGCTTCGGTAATTTCGTCGCGGTCGACGGCGTCGACCTGCGCGTCAGCGAGGGTGAATTCGTCACCCTGCTGGGGCCGTCGGGGTGCGGCAAGACCACGACGTTGCGGATGGTCGCGGGCCTCGAGCAAAATTCCGGCGGCCGCATCAGCATAGGCAACGAGGTCGTCAGCGATGCGGCTCGCGGCGTCTTTGTTCCGTCGGAGCGCCGGCGGCTCGGCATGGTCTTCCAGTCATACGCGATCTGGCCGCACATGACCGTCTTCGAGAACGTCGCCTATCCGCTGCGGGTGCGCCGCAAATCCGCGGCCGAGATACGCGATCTCGTCGCCAGGGCACTCCGCCTCGTCGAAATGCAGGATTTCGCCGAGCGGCCGGCACCGGCGCTGTCCGGCGGCCAGCAGCAGCGAGTGGCGATCGCGCGGGCCCTCGTCTTCGAACCCAAGGTGCTGCTGCTCGACGAGCCGCTCAGCAATCTCGACGCAAAGCTCCGTCTGCAGATGGGCGACGAGTTCCGTTCGATCCAGAGACGGCTTGGGATGACGAGCCTGTACGTGACACATGATCAGGCCGAAGCGATGGCGTTGTCCGACCGTGTGGTCGTGATGGATCGCGGCCGAATCCAGCAGATCGGTGCGCCCGAGGAAATTTATCGCTATCCCGCAAACCGGATCGTGGCGGCCTTCTTCGGAACACCGAACCTGCTGGAGGCCAGTGTGGAGGCCTGCACGCGGATCGACGATCGCCGGGTGCGGCTCAACGTCGTCGGCAAGGGCTGGCGTGGAGCGTGCGAGTCGGCAAGCGAGATCCGGCCCGGGCGGCCCGTGACCGTCATGGTTCGTCCCGAGGACGCGCGTATCGCGGCGCCGGATGCGGCTCACAGTGACCACGAGCTTCGATGGTCCGGACAGATTGCGCACACGATCTTCCGCGGCCCGATCCGGTCGGTCGTGGTGCAGACCGACGATAGCCGCCTCAATGTCGATGCGCCGCCGTTCGGTGGCTTCTCCGTCGGAGACAATGTGACCGTCGTCGTTCCGCAGCAATCAGCTTGGGCAGTGCCGGAGCAGGCCGGCGCAGCCCCTTAAGCCGGGGGTGCCTCTCAGCGATAGATCTGCTGAGCCAAAGACAGCATCTCGTTCATGCGTTCGGGATCGGTGGTGCCGAGAAGCTTCGTTGTTTCGATCTGTGCCACCGCGGGATCGACACCGGTCAGCGCGTCCGCCGTGGTCGGCAGCAGCCCGAGCCTCGCAAGGCTCTGCTGCATCGTCTTGCCCAGATAGTATTCCATCAGCAGCCGCGCCGCGTTTGGGTGAGGCGCATTCTTCAGCAGCGCGAGATCGTAGCCGACGTAGGGCAGCCCCTCCTTTGGCGCGATGAACTTGACCGGGAGGCCCTTGAGTTCGAGCAGCGATGTCAGACTGTCGGGGATGTAGAGCGGGTATTCGCCGCGCGCTACGCGGCGCTCATTTGCGGGTATCTCCCGGCTGAACTTCAGGTCCTGCTGGGCAAGCTTCTCGTGGAAGGCGCGCCCGTAGAGGTCCTGCAGGACCGAGAAGAGCACGCCGCCGCCGCCGAGCGTCCGCAGATCGTCGCTGAGGATTTTTCCTTTCCAGCGCGGATCCGTCAGGTCGAGCCAGCTTTTCGGCTCGTCCGCCGGCTTGACCAGCATGGTATTCGCCAGGATGCCGTAGACGATCGCAAAGACAGGGAGCCGCATGCCGTCGCTTGGGAAGTCCGCCTTGAGACGGCCGAGGCTGGGGAGGGGGCCGTGAGGTTCGAAGACACGCTCCTCCTTGATCTGCAGCGTGGTCGTGGTCCGCCCGTTCTCGGAGACGTCGGCTGCGTTGCGGCCCGCGGCCTGCTCGATGCGGATGCGCTCCCGGACTTCGCTCGCGCGCGCTTCGAGAATGTCCACGGTGATTCCGTAGGCGGACTCGAACTCCTTCTTGAGCTCCTTGTGCGCGGCAAGGCCGACGAACGCGCTGTAGAGCACCACGCGGCCTTCCTTCTTTGCGGCTGCGACCAACGCGGACCATTCGCCCTCCGCTCTCGACGGGGCCATGATCGATGGCAGGATCGAAGAGGCGGTCAGTCCAAACACCGTAGCGCGGCGCGTGATGCGCGCGCGCTTTTCCCGGTCCGGCGTGGCCATTGTCGCTACTCCGCGGCTTGCGGGCTCGGGGCACGCCAGCGAATGGCGGTCTTCAACTTGTCCTGATAGGCCTCGAGCCAGTCGATCTTCGCGTCAGCGTAGTAGGAGCCTGCGCGCGCGTTCCAGAACACCTCGGCATCGTCGACGCCGGGCGGCACGGTGCCGCTGTTGGCGAATGCCCGTGCAGCGTTGAGCAGGCGCCGCCTCGTCCGCGCGATCATCACGTCGCTCGGTGCGAGATGTTCCTTGGTGTGATCGACGATCGGCCCCATGCTTTCCGTGACGGCTTGGTCCTGCATCACGATGTTGCGGATGCCGGTGTAGATCTTGTTGGTGCGCTGAGCTTCGCGATCGATCTGCCAGTCGTTGCCGATGTTCTGGACCGCACGCCAGCGCCCATACCAGTCCGTGGTGTTGGGCAGATAATCCAGACCGTCGGCCCCGGGGATGCCGCCACCGGATTTCAGCTTGGAACTCGAGTAAGTCGCCCCCTTGGCGCGGCCGCCATAGATCGAGATCAGCATCGTGTGGGTGTCGTCCATGGGCACCCACGCCTTGGCGACCACGTGGTCGGCAAAGTCGGCGTTCGGGGTCTGGGTCCAGAACGGCAGTGAGAAATGCGCCATGCGCCAGTGCATTCGATCGTCCGCTTCCGGCCGAAACGCGCCGTACATCGTGCCCCAGTCGGTCTCGGTGACCTTGTACTCCGGCGCTCGGTTGGAAACCGTGTGACGGGCCGGGTGGCCTTCCTCGAAATCATCAGGGTTGATGTGTCCGGCATGCAGGAAGCCGAAATGCGACGTGTCGATATCGCCTTCGAGGCCCTGGAGCCAGTTGGCTTCGCGTTGGAGGATGGTGACGGTCAGATCCTGCTCCGGAACGAACAGCGCTTCGTGCATCGGCATCGGCGGCGCCTCGGCCCGCGCGCCCATGTAAACCCATATGAGGCCCGCGCACTCGCGAACCCTGTAGCTTTTTGCGCGGACCTTTTCCTTGAAATCCTGCGGAGGGGGGACGTTCGGCATTTCGAGGCAGCGGCCGTCAACGTCGAACTTCCAGCCGTGATAGACGCAACGGATGCCGTCCTGCTCGTTACGGCCGAGGAACAGCGAGGCACAGCGATGTGGACATTGATGATCCAGCACGCCAACCCGGCCCGAGCTGTCACGGAAGGCAATGAGCTGCTCACCAAGCAGCATCAGGCGCATTGGATCGCCGTCGACCGATAGTTCCGAAGAGAGGGCGGCGGGTATCCAGTATTGCCGCATCATCTCGCCCATGACCGTACCCGGGCCAACCAGCGTCAGATCCTGGCCGTCAGTCGATTTCGACATGGTGATCCTCCCTAGCTCTTTTGAATGCTTATTATTTGCATTATGCAAGTAATTCGCCCCTGCGTCAATGACGCGATCGTCCGGAAAGCGAGCGGTTGAGCGGTGCAGTGCAACTCGTTATGGTTCTGCTCCCATCACCGCGAGCAAATTGTCTTGATGAACAAGGTCAGCACGATCCTCCCGCTCGAGAACTGGACCGGATACCGGTTCGGTCTCATCGCTTCGCGGCTGGGCAGCTTCATCTCCCCCATGTACGAAGATCGTTACGAGCTGACGATGCCGGCCTGGCGAAGCCTCGCGGTCATTGCCAGGCATCAGCCGCTGACGGCCACGCAACTTGCGACATTGACCTCGTCCGATGCGTTCAAGGTCGCGCGCTCCATCGAATTGCTGGTGCGCCGAGGGCTGATTCATCGTGACGTGGATAAAGCGGACCGCCGCCGCGCCAGCCTGAGCCTCACGACCGATGGCCGCAAGGTCTACAAGGATATCGAGAAATTCGTTGTTCGGGTCGAGCGCAAGCTCATGGCCGCGCTCGATCCGCACGAAATCGAGGTTTTGAGGCGAAGCCTCGACAAGCTCGATCAGCAACTGGAGACCGAGATCAAAGCACAGGGCCGCGAGAAATTCCTGTAACGGTCTCCGGCGGCCTCTGTTTGCGCCTCAGTATCTTACAATGTCCGAATGCCGCTCTTGATGCCATCGGCGATCTGACCAATCTGCTCCTCGTTGATGATAAGAGGCGGCGACAGGATCAGTGTATCGCCAACAGCGCGAACAAAGATCCCATTTTCGAAACAATTGTTCGCCACGGCGCGGGCCCGTTGACCAGGAGCGTTCGGGGCAGCTTTGATCTCTACGGCCCCAAGTAGCCCGAGGTTGCGGATATCGCGGACCGCGCCGCCGGCGCCCCTGATGTCGTGAATGGCGGCTTCCCATGTCCCGGCGATGCGCGCGACTTTCTCGAAGATGCCTTCCTCCTGATAGACATCCAGGGTGGCAATCGCGGCGGCGCAGGCAAGCGGGTGGCCGGAGTAGGTGTAGCCGTGAGCGAGCTCGACGGTGGCCTCCGGTCCCTGCGACATGGCCTCGTGCACATGATGATGAACCAGCACGCCTCCCATTGGAACGGCGCCGTTACTCATCCCATTCGCGCATGAGGTCCGGCGTGACGCCTAGAGCCTGTGCGGCAAACGGCGCCCCTAGTCTTCCGAAGCCGGTGACGACCTCATCGAAGATCAGCAGGATGCCGTGCTTGCTGGTGATCTCGCGCAGCCGCTTGAGATAGCCCTTGGGCGGCGGCAGCACGCCGCCGGCGCCAGCTATCGGTTCGACGATGACGGCTGCGACTGTCGAGGGGTCCACCGCGGTCAGGAGACCTTCCAGCGCATCTGCAAATTCGACGCCGTGCTCGGGCTCGCCCTTGCTGAACGCATTTCGCGCGAGATCATGTGTGTGAGGAAGGTGTGACACCCCCGGAAGCATGACGCCGAACTGCGCCCGCTGCCATCCGATGCCCGAGACCGAGAGTCCGCCGAATCCCATTCCATGGTAACTGCGCTGGCGCCCGATCAGGCGCTGGCGATGGCCTTCGCCGCGCGCCCGGTGATAGGCCAGCGCCATCTTAAGGGCGGTGTCGACCGCCTCGGAGCCGGATCCGGCGAGGAAAGTATGGTCAAACCCTTCCGGCGCGATCTCCAACGCGGCAAAGTCAGCTAAGGGCCAAAAGGCGAATTACACCGTGACCAGCTCGGGGATTTCCGGTCTAGGCAATGTGTGCGCCGTCGCTCTCTCCCATTTGTCAACGTGGTTGACGGTAATTGCCCGGAATTGCTGTTCCGCGAACTATTGGATGGACTCTTCCGGCAACCAGCTGAATTTGCCTTCGCAAAACTGGTCGTGGTGGTTGAAGTTCGGCGCGTGGACCGGATGCATTAGCGATGTCATGACGCGCGATATGGACTCCCGAGGTGAACGGCGCCGTTGAAGTTGCCATCGCCTGCACCTCTTTCGTAATGAAACAATGGCCGGCCACAGCGCGACCGGCGACGGTGTCGTCATGCTGGCGGGAGCGCAGCCGCGGCAGACGACCGGAGAGATGATCTAATCATTCGGGAAAGGCGTTATCCAACAGAGGAGTATCCTATGAAGTTGGCTCAAACATCAACACTACTCATTTGTCTGCTCGGCGCGCCGGGAATTTCGTTGGCCGCGGACGCCAAGGGGGACGTGGAGAAGGCTTACGCCGCTTGGGATGCCGCATTTAATAAGCACGACGAGAAAGCCATCGGCGCCTCCTATGTCGCGACGGCAAAATTGATGCCGCCCACACATCAGGTCGCGTCGGGGCCGGCCGAGATCGAGAAGTTCTTTGCCGGACTCTTCGCGAGCGGTGTGACGGATCACAAGTTGGAGATGATCGATGCCGGCGGAGACGACAAGGTAGTCTTCGGCACAGCCAAGTGGAGCGCTACGGGTAAGGACAAGGAGGGCAAGCCGTCTCCCTTCAGTGGTTTGGCGACGCACGTCTTCGAACGCCAAGCCGACGGATCGCTCAAATTGAGGCTGCAAACATTCAACTAAAGCGGTCGAAGCTTAATCGGTCCGGCGAGGCGGCGGCCTTACCGGACGCCCAAAAGGGCTACTTGTCTCCGGTGCAAGATATGTCCGGGTTGGGTCAAACTGCGACTTAACGGGGAGGGCAGTTCTTGGCGAAACGCGGACATTTGCCCTGATCGGCACGTCTCCGAAGAGCCAAGATCAGAGTGATCGTCGCATTCGGTCGCGGCGTGGACTTGCTACCTACGATGACGTGAGGATTCCGCAGCTATCCTCTCATACAACGCCACCTCTACGCGCTAGTGCGGTAGAAGAGCTATCTGCTGGGGTCATTTGGAGCAACGGCCTCCTCGAACAGCTCAACCTTACCGCGCGTGTTGTCTGTTACCGCAAAAACCTCGTAAAAATCGATCTGCGGCTTCATGCCGTAGCGCTGGATGATGCCCTCGAGCCACGGCCCGGTGTAGAACGCCGTAGCGTCCTCGATACGCTCCCACTGGTACACGCCGCCCGCCCAGCCGCTTTCGGACCAGATGAAGTGCTTGCTGATCAGCCCCGTCACCCCGCGGAAGTTGGGGGCGATCTTGTGAAAGTGCTCGCGACACGCGGCGTGGTCGATCTGCGGCGGCAGTGTGTATCGTACAACGGCGGTAATCATGCGACCTCCTTGTAAGTATGCCCCGGCGCAACATTGATGCCATTCCCGGGATCAAGCTAGCGAAGCGGGAAGCCGACCATTCCAAAGCATGCTGAACTTAGCGTCGAAGTTCAGCCTATCCTGCATGATCTCGGTCCGGGCGTTGCTCAATTCGCGCAACGCAGGCTCCATGCATGCTGGTGCGTGTCGACTCAGATATTGACCATCTACTCGCGCCGATCGCGATCAAATGCGACAGACGCCGCCGTGAGTAGGTCAACACGATTGACAAGAGCCTTAATCGCCGCGCGGCTATCTCCTTTCAATTTTTTGCGTTAATGTGAAGCTCTTCACACCCGTGTAGCAGACGGGCTCGGATGATGCCCAAAGAGAGGTGAGCTAAGGCCCCGCAAAGCGCCGCCCAGTTCTATTCCATTCACACGCGAGTTTGGGAGCGACACATGGAAAAGCGCGAAATTGGCAACAGCTTGACGAAAGGTCTGTCCGAAGCGAAGCGGGGCGCCTTCTCCCGCCGCTCGGTGTTGACGTTGGTTTGCACCCTCGGCGCCACGGCGCCGCTTGGAATGTTTGGAGCGGCTCGCGCGCTGACGGCATCCGGGACTGGATCGCTGTCTTATATTCCCGGCGAGCCTCTTATTTGTCGCGCCGCAGCGAGCAGTGAAGAGCTGCAGGGCCCACCCCGCCAACTCAAACTCGCCTGGAATGCGAACGCGGCGTGCACCGTCGCTGCGGCAGTCGCAAAGGAGCGGGGTATCTTCGCCAAGCACAACCTCGATGTCGAATTCGTCAATTTCGGCGGTTCGACCGACCAGTTGTTGGAGGCGATTGCAACTGGCAAGGCGGATGCCGGTTTGGGATTGGCCCTGCGCTGGCTCAAACCGCTGGAGCAAGGTTTCGACGTTCGGATCACCGCCGGTGTGCACGGCGGCTGCATCCGGCTCCTCGGCTCCAAGGCTGCGAATATTGACAGCCTGGAATCCCTGCGCGGCAAGGCTATCGGGATTAGCGATCAAGCGAGCCCAGCGAAGAACTTCTTTTCGATCTACCTCGCCAAAAAGGGCATCGATCCGGCCCAAGAGGTAGAGTGGCGCCAGTACCCGGCCAATCTGCTCGCGCTTGCCGTCGACAAGGGCGAAGTGCAGGCGCTGGCCGAGATAGATCCGCTGCCCTACCTCTGGCTCAAGGAAGGCAAACTCAACGAGATCGCGACGAACTTGACGGGTGAATTCGCCGACCGCACCTGCTGCGTTCTCGCGATACGTGGCAGCCTCACCCGAAGCGAAATGCCGGTGGCGGCCGCTCTGACCCGATCGATACTGGAGGGGGCAGACCTAGTTGCCAGCGATCCCGCCGATGCCGCAGCAATCTATTCGGGCTACGGCGGGAGAGGATCCGTAGAGGATCTCGCCACGATGTATCGCAGCCATACTCACCACAATCACCCGGTCGGGGCAACGCTCAAGAAGCAGCTTCTACTCTACACCGACGAACTCAAGGCAGTGAACGTCATGAAGCGAAGCACTGACCCGGCCAAATTCGCCGAGCGGATTTATCTTGACGTTCTAAGCTGAGCCGATTGGGAAGATCCGCAGTGAGCTCGGTCATCGATGAAGTGCCGAGGCCATCAGAGAAATCGGGTTTCGGCTTTTTTGAAAGTTCGACCACTCGGTCGTTGATCGGCGGACTGTCTGTTGCCGCCGCATGGTCTATGGTCGCCGTGCTCACTGCGCTCTGGCCGGATAAGCCCGAGAGCGATTGGGCCTACACCGGCGGCTTCGCGATTGCCTGCGGCGCGTTGGCCCTTGCGCTCGCCCTGGCAGCCTTTGCCGGCGTTCGTTTTGTTGCTTTTCAGCGTCTCCAGTGGCTCTCCCCGTGGCTGTTTGCGCTCGCGCTGTTTTTTGCTGCCTGGGAGGCCGTCACAGCAAAGCTTGGATTGCTGCCGTTGCCGTTCTTTCCGCCGCCGCAGGCCGTTGTCGAAGTCGTAATCGATGATTGGGGGCGGCTGGCTGAAGGCATCTTCGCCTCAGCGCGTCTGCTCGCGACCGGTTACTTTCTCGGTGCGGCGGTGGGGTTCGTAACCGGCGTGGCGATCGGCTGGTCGCGGCTCGCCGGTTATTGGATCCACCCAGTTTTGCGGTTCATCGGGCCGCTGCCCGCGACAGCTTGGCTGCCGCTCGCATTTTTTGTTTTCCCGTCGAGCTTCAGCGCCAGCATTTTCCTGATTGCGCTCGCCACCGGGTTTCCGGTCACCGTGCTGACCTGGTCGGGCGTCGCCTGCGTGAAGAGCGCCTATTACGATATTGCGCGGACATTGGGAGCAACCCAGCGCTTCCTCGTGCTCAAGGTTGCCATTCCGGCGGCAATGCCACATGTCTTTGTTGGCCTGTTCATGGGTCTCGGCAACTCGTTTGCGGTTCTTGTCGTAGCCGAGATGCTGGGCGTGAAGGCGGGGCTCGGCTGGTACCTGCAATGGGCGCAAGGTTGGGCGGCCTATGCCAATATGTACGCCGCGCTGCTGCTCATGGCGTTCTTGTGCTCAGGGCTGATCACGCTGCTGTTCCGCTTGCGGGACCGCCTGCTATCCTGGCAGAAAGGTCTGGTGCGATGGTAGCGGCGATCGCAAGCGATCACGCGGTCCGTGGATCGACGCTAACGCTCCGCGAAGTGAGCCACAGCTTCGATCTCGAAGGGCAGCCCCTGCCGGTATTGGACCGCATCAGCCTTCAGGTCGGCCGCGGCGAATTTGTCGCTCTCCTGGGGCCGAGTGGGTGCGGAAAATCGACCCTGCTGCGGCTGGTCGCGGGGCTCGACACTCCAACAGCCGGCTTCCTGCTAGCGGAGGGAAGAGAGATCGAAGCACCCGATCCGTCGCGCGTCGTCGTTTTTCAAGACCCAACGCTCTATCCATGGCGGACGGTACGGAGCAACGTTGCGCTCGGTCTGGAAGCCCGCGGGTTGCTACGCACTCATGGCGGGCGTATCGAAGACGCCTTGCGCCTGGTGGGGCTCACGGGCTTCGCCAATGCCTACCCGCACCAGCTTTCCGGTGGCATGGCGCAACGCGCGGCTCTGGCGCGTGCGCTTGTCAACGACCCAAAGCTGCTCATTCTCGACGAACCTTTGGGCCAGCTCGACTCGCTGACTCGCATCGCGATGCAGGCGGAACTCGTATCACTTTGGCAGCGCTCGCGCTTCACGGCGCTGATGGTCACGCACGATGTCGAGGAGGCGCTATTGCTTGCTGGCCGTGTCATCGTGCTGAGCGACCGGCCTGCACGGGTCAAGGCTGAAGTCGTCAACAGCCAGCCCTATCCTCGCCACCGGGGCGATCCGCACTTCGTTGAGCTTCGTCGCGAGGTGTTTGGGCAACTCGGCCTCGATGAGGCATGGTAGCCCTCAAAAGGAGCTCGCCGTGACGGATCTTCTCATACGCATCCACAGAGCAAGCAGCACGGCGTTCTCGCCGCGATCGCAATGCGATTGTGTTAGCGGCTGTGCAGCCACCTCGTGGAGATCTAAAAATCTGGGAAGCGCACGGAGACTTCGATGACCTCAGAATTCAACGTCCACAACGCCGCGGGCTATGAGCAGCTCATGGGCCGCTGGAGCCGAAGACTCGCGCGGAAATTCATCGACTTCACAGGGATTTCCGACGGCGAAAGGATTCTCGACATCGGCTGTGGCACCGGTAGCCTGACCTTCACGCTCGCCAGAGCCGCCGACCTCGCCGAGATTACCGCGATCGACTATTCACCAGTCTTTGTCGAGGACGTGATCCGGCGCAACACAAACCCGCGAATAAAAGTCCGGCAGGCTGATGCCTGTGCACTGCCCTTCGAGGGCGGCACGTTCGATCGCGCTTTGGCGCTTCTCGTGCTCCACTTCGTTCCCGAGCCGGTAAGGCAGTAGCCGAGATGCGCCGCGTCGTTCGGCCGGGCGGCGTGGTCGCGGCAGCGGTGTGGGATCATCTCGGCGGGATGCCCGGCATGCGCATGATGGTCGACACGGTGGCGGCACTCGGTGAAAGCGGGCGCCAGCTGCGCAGTCGCTATTGCTTTCAACCAATGATGCAGCCGGGCGAACTGAGACGGACTTTTGCCGAACAGGGTCTCGTGAGCATTGCGGAAGTAGAGCTGATGATCCGCATGGACTACAAAAGCTTTGCCGACTATTGGACGCCGATTGCCGCTGGCGAAGGGCCGCTCGGCAAGTATGTGGCAGCGCTCGACGCTGCGGAGCGAGCGCGCACCGACGCCGCCGTGCGCGATGCCTACGAGGCCGGCCGGCCCGACGGCCCGAGGTCCTTTGCAAACGTCGCGTGGGCGTGCAGAGGCATCGTTCCCTAACTCGACGGCCAGAGCGGTCTCTTCCGAGGTCCTGACTATCTGAGTGCCCGGGTGGAAAGTCGATGAACGTCTGGGCTTAACCAGGACGAGCAGGCTTGCTGCTCTGCTACGCGGATACGAGAAGATTGGCGAAGTGGAAATTTTTCATTTTCTGCTTGAAGTCAGGTGAGTGAGCGTCTATGCGTTTTCCAGCGTTGCTCGTCTGTCGGGCGCTCTCTTTGGCCTAGATGCCAAGGGAAGCATGCACGCTCTTGATGCTCCTCACCTTGTTGAGTGACACAACAGTCGACGTAAGTCGATTGGAGTTCATTCATCGTCGGTAAGGGTGTCGGAACCCTTCCACTCTGGAAGGTTGGGGCCTCGTGGTCCCGGGCTGTTTGACAAGTGAAGATGAAGAAAGAGAAACGTGGACGGCGGAGTCCTTGCGCCTCTCGGACACTGAAGAGCTTCGGCTTTTGAGTTCTGAGAGGGGACGAAAGACTTCGGCGGTACACGTTTTAAAGGAAACACCATCGCTGCCAGCGATGTGAATCGCGGGCAGCTCGGCGACTTCGGTTGTCGAAATAATGGTGGGACCTCGTCAAACGTTGTGATCAGCCGGTTCAAAGTTCAAGTCCAACTTGAGAGTTTGATCCTGGCTCAGAGCGAACGCTGGCGGCAGGCTTAACACATGCAAGTCGAGCGGGCGTAGCAATACGTCAGCGGCAGACGGGTGAGTAACGCGTGGGAACGTACCTTTTGGTTCGGAACAACACAGGGAAACTTGTGCTAATACCGGATAAGCCCTTACGGGGAAAGATTTATCGCCGAAAGATCGGCCCGCGTCTGATTAGCTAGTTGGTGAGGTAATGGCTCACCAAGGCGACGATCAGTAGCTGGTCTGAGAGGATGATCAGCCACATTGGGACTGAGACACGGCCCAAACTCCTACGGGAGGCAGCAGTGGGGAATATTGGACAATGGGGGCAACCCTGATCCAGCCATGCCGCGTGAGTGATGAAGGCCCTAGGGTTGTAAAGCTCTTTTGTGCGGGAAGATAATGACGGTACCGCAAGAATAAGCCCCGGCTAACTTCGTGCCAGCAGCCGCGGTAATACGAAGGGGGCTAGCGTTGCTCGGAATCACTGGGCGTAAAGGGTGCGTAGGCGGGTCTTTAAGTCAGGGGTGAAATCCTGGAGCTCAACTCCAGAACTGCCTTTGATACTGAAGATCTTGAGTTCGGGAGAGGTGAGTGGAACTGCGAGTGTAGAGGTGAAATTCGTAGATATTCGCAAGAACACCAGTGGCGAAGGCGGCTCACTGGCCCGATACTGACGCTGAGGCACGAAAGCGTGGGGAGCAAACAGGATTAGATACCCTGGTAGTCCACGCCGTAAACGATGAATGCCAGCCGTTAGTGGGTTTACTCACTAGTGGCGCAGCTAACGCTTTAAGCATTCCGCCTGGGGAGTACGGTCGCAAGATTAAAACTCAAAGGAATTGACGGGGGCCCGCACAAGCGGTGGAGCATGTGGTTTAATTCGACGCAACGCGCAGAACCTTACCAGCCCTTGACATGTCCAGGACCGGTCGCAGAGATGTGACCTTCTCTTCGGAGCCTGGAACACAGGTGCTGCATGGCTGTCGTCAGCTCGTGTCGTGAGATGTTGGGTTAAGTCCCGCAACGAGCGCAACCCCCGTCCTTAGTTGCTACCATTTAGTTGAGCACTCTAAGGAGACTGCCGGTGATAAGCCGCGAGGAAGGTGGGGATGACGTCAAGTCCTCATGGCCCTTACGGGCTGGGCTACACACGTGCTACAATGGCGGTGACAATGGGATGCTAAGGGGCGACCCTTCGCAAATCTCAAAAAGCCGTCTCAGTTCGGATTGGGCTCTGCAACTCGAGCCCATGAAGTTGGAATCGCTAGTAATCGTGGATCAGCACGCCACGGTGAATACGTTCCCGGGCCTTGTACACACCGCCCGTCACACCATGGGAGTTGGTTTTACCTGAAGACGGTGCGCTAACCAGCAATGGAGGCAGCCGGCCACGGTAGGGTCAGCGACTGGGGTGAAGTCGTAACAAGGTAGCCGTAGGGGAACCTGCGGCTGGATCACCTCCTTTCTAAGGATGGTTCTTCAGAAGCTTGCTTCTATCGAACCGTTTTAGAAACATCAGTGGCCAACGATCGTCAGGATTGTTGAGCTGCATTGGCGGGATTTCGCCGTCTTCGTTTCTCTTTCTTCGCGGACGAACACGCGCTGGGGCTGCAACCTTGCAGAATCCCTGGTCCTTGACTGGATATGCGTTAGGGGCTTGTAGCTCAGTTGGTTAGAGCGCGCGCTTGATAAGCGTGAGGTCGGAAGTTCAAGTCTTCCCAGGCCCACCACACTCATCGAGTGAGCATTCGTCTTCTGGTTACGGGGCCATAGCTCAGCTGGGAGAGCGCGTGCTTTGCAAGCATGAGGTCGTCGGTTCGATCCCGTCTGGCTCCACCAGATGGTTTGATCATCGACTGATCGTGCATCTAAATCGTCCGCGAAACATCACTTCGCACTTACTAGTCCGGATGGACAGTGAGCTGCGTGATTTCTGACATCGTAAAGAGGAGATCGATCCGAGTTGGATCGGGCAACAAGCAATTGTTGCGCGATACTTCATTATCTCCGGATCATTTCGGCGCTCGTGCGCCTTTCAACGTAGCTCGCAAGGCTGCCTCTGAGAGGAATGCGAGTTGTAAATGATCCTTTTAGCGAAGCTTGACCGCCTCGCTATCGGAACGATCTTACGAAGCAAGCTGGTCTTTCTAATCATTGTCCGGCTGTGAGAATAGCGTTCATCGAGGGCGCGCGCCGCAAGGCAGTTCTTACAGACAACATTCTGCCGAGTGTGTGGACATTGATAATGAGAGCAATCAAGTGCCTTAAGGGTGTTCGGTGGATGCCTTGGCGCTGAGAGGCGATGAAGGACGTGCTACGCTGCGATAAGCCGTGGGGAGCTGCGAAGAAGCTTTGATCCATGGATTTCCGAATGGGGAAACCCACCTTCGATAGCCGGAACTCCAAGACCTTTGTCGAAAGACATTGGTGTGGGGTTCGATCAGAAATGAGAGATGCCTAGGCCTTTAGATTTCGATCGAAGAGGTTTTGGATTTCCGGTTATCAAGAGAAGGTATGAGACTTCTGAATACATAGGAGGTTTCAAGCAAACCCAGGGAACTGAAACATCTAAGTACCTGGAGGAAAGGACATCAACAGAGACTCCGTTAGTAGTGGCGAGCGAACGCGGACCAGGCCAGTGATACATCAAAGACAATCGGAACCGGTCAGGAAAGCCGGGCCTTAGAGGGTGATAGCCCCGTACGAGTAATGCGATGATGTATCCACGAGTAAGGCGGGACACGTGAAATCCTGTCTGAACGCGGGGGGACCACCCTCCAAGCCTAAGTACTCCTCAGCGACCGATAGTGAACCAGTACCGTGAGGGAAAGGTGAAAAGCACCCCGACGAGGGGAGTGAAATAGACCTGAAACCGGACACCTACAAACAGATGGAGCCCAAGATACGTTCTGGGTGACATCGTACCTTTTGTATTATGGGCCAGCGACTTAATTTAACGAGCAAGCTTAAGCCGATAGGCGAAGGCGTAGCGAAAGCGAGTCTGAATAGGGCGTCAAGTTCGTTGTATTAGACCCGAAACCTAGTGATCTAGCCATGAGCAGGTTGAAGGTGAGGTAACACTCACTGGAGGACCGAACGGGTGTCTGTTGAAAAAGACTCCGATGACTTGTGGTTAGGGGTGAAAGGCCAATCAAACTGGGAAATAGCTGGTTCTCCGCGAAAGATATTTAGGTATCGCCTCGGATGAATACCTCAGGGGGTAGAGCACTGGATGGGCTAGGGGGACTTACCGTCTTACCAAACCCAACCAAACTCCGAATACCTGAGAGTACTATCCGGGAGTCACACGGCGGGTGCTAACGTCCGTCGTGGAGAGGGAAACAACCCGGACCTACAGCTAAGGCCCCTAATTCGTGGCTAAGTGGGAAAGGATGTGGAAATCCCAAAACAACCAGGAGGTTGGCTTAGAAGCAGCCATCCTTTAAAGAAAGCGTAACAGCTCACTGGTCTAAATAAGGGTTTCTGCGCCGAAGATGTAACGGGGCTCAAGCCACGAGCCGAAGCTT